>BNXR01000086.1 GCA_025999735.1 Bacteroidia bacterium
AGAACGAATTGGTTGTTAACAGCGATATAATTGACGTTGAAAGTGGTGAAATCATGAACTCCGATTTTATAGCCCTTCTTGACCGTACAGATAGAAATGATGTAATGGAACAGTGTCAAACGCTTGCTTACGCATTATTGGGTGCAAGTTACGAGGGTGGAAACGCAAAACAAGCGGCAACAAACCGGAACTCCGCTAATAATCAAAGCAGCAGGATAGATGGAAATGTAAAACAGCCGATTGCCAAACGCCATCCTGCCGAGCCTGAAATGGTTTCTGTGGCGGGTGGTACTTTTTGGATGGGCTGTTCCGGCGAGCAGGGGAGTGATTGCCAGAGTGATGAAAGTCCACTGCATAGCGTGACGGTAAGTGGCTTTGCTATTGGCAAATACGAAGTGACGCAAGCGCAATGGAAACTGATTATGGGGAGTAATCCGAGTAGGTTTAAAGGCGACAATTTGCCGGTAGAGATGGTAAGTTGGGACGATGCGCAAGAGTTCATTTCGCGTCTCAATGCTGCTACAGGCAAGCAATATCGCTTACCGACGGAGGCAGAATGGGAATATGCGGCGCGTGGTGGCAATAAAAGTCAAAACTATAAATACAGTGGTAGCCACAATCTAAACAATGTAGGCTGGTTTAAAGACAATTCAAGCAGTCAGACACACCCTGTTGGCACTAAATTGGCTAATGAGTTGGGTATTCACGACATGAGCGGCAATGTTTGGGAATGGTGCAGTGATTGGAAAGGAACTTATTCATCCAGTCAGCAGCAAGACCCTATGGGTGCTTCTTCTGGTTCTTTCCGCGTGAATCGCGGCGGCAGCTGGAGCAACAATGCGACGTACTGCCGCGTGTCGGATCGCAACGGCGACGCGCCCGGCGAACGCGGCGACTATGGCTTCCGCCTGGTGCTTCCGCTGTGAGGAATGTTTGTCGATACCGCAAAGCAGGTTTAGTCTTGAACCACGATTTTGTCAAGATTTACAAGATTAGCACGATAATCAATTCTCTTTCATCTTGCTAATCCTTTAATCTTATGAAAATCATGGTTCAGACAAAAAATAGATAAAACCGACGTTCTTTGACATATTGTTCACACAAAAACTGAAAATGTCTTGTTGACAGGTCAAATATCAACTATTTTGGCTATTTTTGTGCCGTTAATAATTAAAAATTATCATTATGGCATTACCAATAAAGCGAGGAGGTCCTATTTTGTGGGGCAAAGCAGCGCGAGATTTTTACAAGACATGGGAAAATATGTCCGAAAGCAGAAGCAAAGAAGACATACAAGCGACTTTTGAGAAATGGCGGTTGTTCATATCCAAACAAAAATTTATGTAACGATGAATTTACAGAAGGAATGTGATTCGATTGCCTTGTCGCATAGTCCCGCAGGGACTACACTTTATTAACCGTAGGCTTCAGCCTACGGATAGTCAACCACCCTCACCCTACCAAGTCCATGCCAGAACTCCGTAGGAGTTCAACGTGTGAACAATAACCAATTTGTTTGCACGCTTTTTTGCGTGCTATAGAAAATGAATAGTAACAATTTAAAATAAAATATGTATGAAAAAGATTTTTTTAGTATTATTTGTCCTCTGCTGCACATTAGTAGTGATTGGACA
This sequence comes from Bacteroidia bacterium, assembly GCA_025999735.1. Lineage (GTDB taxonomy): Bacteria > Bacteroidota > Bacteroidia > Bacteroidales > Marinifilaceae > JAISHE01. Next base: position 1,635 of record BNXR01000086.1, read on the forward strand.
AGACAAAGAGGTGGCGGTATTGAACCCAAAAACACTTAGTGGTACGGTTTCTAACAACGATAAGTTGATTATCGTTTCGAGTATGAAAAAAGCATTTACGCAAATTGACGGCTACAAAGCATTTACTCGCTCAAGTCAGGCATTGATTGATGCTGAACAAGAGTTTCAAAGGAGTGGTAAGGTTTCGGAAGCTTCCATTAAAAAAATGGGCGGGCAAAATGGAGCCGCTTTCATTTGTACTTTCACCTTATCGCTCGAAAAGAACGAATTGGTTGTTAACAGCGATATAATTGACGTTGAAAGTGGTGAAATCATGAACTCCGATTTTATAGCCCTTCTTGACCGTACAGATAGAAATGATGTAATGGAACAGTGTCAAACGCTTGCTTACGCATTATTGGGTGCAAGTTACGAGGGTGGAAACGCAAAACAAGCGGCAACAAACCGGAACTCCGCTAATAATCAAAGCAGCAGGATAGATGGAAATGTAAAACAGCCGATTGCCCAACGCCATCCTGCCGAGCCTGAAATGGTTTCTGTGGCGGGTGGTACTTTTTGGATGGGCTGTTCCGGCGAGCAGGGAAGCGATTGTTTCAGTGATGAAAGTCCACTGCATAGCGTGACGGTAAGTGGCTTTGCTATTGGCAAATACGAAGTGACGCAAGCGCAATGGAAGCTGATTATGGGGAGTAATCCGAGTCATTTTAAAGGCGACAATTTGCCGGTAGAGACGGTAAGTTGGGACGATGCGCAGGAGTTCATTTCGCGGCTCAATGCGGCTACAGGCAAGCACTATCGCTTACCGACGGAGGCAGAATGGGAATATGCGGCGCGAGGCGGCAACAAAAGTCAAAACTATAAATACAGTGGTAGCCACAATCTAAACAATGTAGGCTGGTTTGACGACAATTCAAGCAGTCAGACACACCCTGTGGGCACTAAATTGGCTAATGAGTTGGGTATTCACGACATGAGCGGCAATGTTTGGGAATGGTGCAGTGATTGGAAAGGCACTTATTCATCCAGCCAGCAGCAAGACCCTATGGGTGCTTCTTCTGGTTCTTACCGCGTGATTCGCGGCGGCAGCTGGGCCTTTAGTGCGGCGAACTGCCGCGTGTCCCTTCGCGACCGCGGCACGCCCAGCAGCCGCCGCAGCGACATGGGCTTCCGCCTGGTGCTTCCGCTGTGAGTTCTGTTTGTCCTTTAGTTTAAAACATAGATGGATGTCTTAGTGGTAAACAGACTTTTATCGTGCTCTTCGCCGGTGAGTGGAGACAAAAACGAGCGGTCGCGTACCGCCAAAAGAGCCGGTATTAGTAGGCGGTTGGATGACCGATTGAAAGTTCCGGCTTTTTCCTTGCTCCTCGTCCGTCATTGCGGGCCTGACCCGCAATCTCCTCTGCTTTCGATACGCTACGTCAATTCGTAATTTTTTTTGTATGAAACGAGCAAGCAATATAATAGCGCAAATTCAAGATTTAGACAACCTCTACCTCGCCTACTTCAAGGCGAAGCGGGGTAAACTTGCTCGTGGATTGTGGGATGAGCGCACCTATCAGCAACATATCACCCCATTGCTTGCATTTGCGAAGTGGGCATATACGAAACAGTATTACAGTTCTTTACCGAATTAACTAATCTGTTTTTTATTGCAGAACTTATTTTTCGTAATCCTGAGTAGTCACCGTTTTTTTTATTTCATGTGCTTGGAAATCCTCAACTATTCATGTAATTTTCCCCTATAAATTTTGTCTGATATTTTTATGTGGTTGTGTGTAATTGGGAAATTTAATGCTAACTTTGCAATTACAAAAGCAGGTGGTTATTCGTGTTGGGTTGCTTAACACAAAGTAAAATCATATTTCACAATGGATACAAATAATTTGGCACTACAGGAATTTCAGCAGGTACACGGAATTATTTCGTTACGCCGCAATCGTGCTTTGCAAACCGTGAATAACGAAAATTTGCTGGTAGCGTGGGAAGTAGGCACATTTTCGGCAAGGCTCAAAAATGCGGTGTGGGGTAGCAAAACGGTGATGCAACTTTCAGAATATCTACGCTCACAAGACCCGACTTTGCGCGGATATAGCCGCAGGAATATCTACAATATGGTTGCATTTTATGAAGCATATTTAGATAATATGAAAGATTTTGTACTTGAATTGGGCAAAGATTTTCTTTTCTATGATAAAGAATTTTCGTTGCAAGTGGGCAACTCTACTTTCAAGGTCGATTTGCTGTTTTTTCACAGAGGCTTGCAGTGTTTAGTTGCCATTGAACTAAAAACAGGGAAATTCAAACCTGAATATATGGGGCAACTTGAATTTTACCTCGAAGCCCTCGACCGCGATGTGCGCCTCAGCAACGAAAATCCGAGTATTGGTATTTTGCTTTGTCAGGCAGCTGACCGTAGCGTAGTAGAATATGCGATGAGCCGCAGTTTAAGCCCCACAATGATAGCGGAATATGAGCGACAACTTATTCCAAAGGAAATTTTGCAACGCTCTTTGAATGAATTTTGCAACTTTTTGAAAAAGTAAAGTCTGGTGAAAATGTTTGCATCCAAAGAGAAAATATCAAAATTAAAGGACTACCCCAAATAACCCGCAGAGCAAACATCGCTAATTTTTTATTGAAAGAAAAAGCGTTCAAAAAAAAATTAATCGAAGATTGCAAATACCTCATAGCCACGAGCACCGTCATGGCAGAGCAAATTCCGCTCAGTCACCCATTGAGGCTTACACACGCGGAAATTGCTAATCAAAGCACTACAAAAATCAATGGACTAAATTTTATCTAATCCACCCACCTTTACGTTTTTTTTTCATTTGCTTGGAAATCCGCGATTTTCATGTAATTTTGCAACATATTATTCATCTTTTTTCAAAAGTTATGGAAACAATAGCATTAAATTATGATGCGTGAGATATGCTTATCAATAGCATTTTAAAAAGTGCTATTTTGCAAGTGCAAAAAATTTGTATTACTATGAACGAAATAGAATATGTTTACATCAAAACAAATAAAACAACTCATTCCACAAGGTGAAACCACCACCGTCCAATTCAAAATCCGCTCTGAGGATGCCTATAAATTGGGAGTAGAAATGGTCGCTTTCAGCAATACGCAAGGTGGAATATTGGTCGTTGGTGTGGACGACAAGACTGGAGTTATTTCCGGCTTATCATTTGAGGAAATCCAACAAACCAATGCACTCCTCGTCAATGCCGCATCCGAAAATGTGAAGCCCGCAATCGTAATCACTACCGAAACGATAAACGTTGACGGACAAAATATTATCGTTGCGACTATCCACAAAGGAAAAGACAAACCGTACAAAGACAACAGAGGCATTATTTGGGTAAAAAACGGCTCGGACAAGCGCAAAGTATTTTCAAATGCCGAATTGCGCGTAATGATGCAAAGCTGCGGAAGTCTTTCCGCCGATTGCGACAGCGTAGAAGGCACAGCGTACAGAGATATTTCGGAACAAACGCTCAAAAATTTCCTTTACGAACGATACACCGAAGAGTGTAAAAAGGCAGGCATTGCCAATGATAAGGTGTTAGACAGGGGCATGGATGAAATCGTTCAGGCGATTGACAAAAATTTCACTATTGAGAAACTATTGCAAAACCTGCAATTGATGGATACAAGTGGACAACTTACCCTATCGGGACTTCTTTTATTGGGCAAAAGTATTCAACGGTACAGACAGGTTTTTACAATCAAATGCGTGTCGTTTGTCGGGAATACAGAGGCAAGTACCCAATTTCGTGACAAGATGCGCGACCGCGATGTAGAAGGTAATTTGCTTGTTCAGTACAACGCCGCCATTTCGTTTGTTACCCGAAATTTGAAAACCATTCAGGTTGAAAAAGGATTTAACACGCAGGGACAGTTAGAAATACCGCTCGAAGTATTTGTTGAACTATTGACGAATGCCTTAGTCCATCGGGATTATTACATCAATTCGCCCATTCGTCTGTTTATTTTCGACAACAGGATTGAGATACATTCGCCGGGAATTTTGCCCGATGGCGTTACCGAAGAAAGCATAAAACAGGGGATTTCCGTTCCCCGCAATAAATTGCTTTTTGAAAATGCAAAAGACATCCTGCCGTACACGGGTATCGGAAGTGGCATTATGCGGGCAATGCAGAGTTATGACAGGATTTCATTCAAGAATGATTTTGTGAGGGAAGAATTTATTACGACTTTGAAACGAGATGAGGTACTGGAAGAATTGATAGTTGACACTGCAAATGATACTGTAAATAATACTGTAAATGATACTGTAAATGATACTGTAAATGATACTGTAAATGATACTGTAAATGATACTGTAAATGATACTGTAAATGATACTGTAAATGATACTGTAAATGATACTGTAAATGATACTGTAAATTTGAGTATTATAAAATTAATATCGGAAAACGCAGGAATAACATTAAACGGAATTGCGGAAAAAATAGGAAAAACAAGAATTACAGTTATTCGCAGAATAGATAAACTCAAAGCCAAAGGCATTATTGAGCGCTTTGGTTCGGACAAAGCCGGCGGTTACCGAATAAAACCATAATTTCCTCAACGGAAAGAAATATCTGTTCATACTGAAATCTTTCTGTCGCTCGCAGAGCAAACATCGCTGAATTTTTTATTGAAAGAAAAAGCGTTCAACAAAAAAATCAGCGAAGATTGCAAATACCTCATAGCCATGAGCACCGTCACTCGCAGAGCAAATTCCGCTTAGCCAACCCATTGAGGCTCGCACACGCGGAAATTGCTAATCAAATCACGGCAAAATCAATGGACTAAATTTTATCAAGCGTTCCGCCTTCGGCAACGCACTAAATTGTGCACAGGCACATCGTTTTGAGTTAAAAAGGTGAGAGTTTAAGAAAAAAATGTAATTTTGTCATGCCATTTGAAGATAGTAGTCACAAAAATTAATGCGATGGATAAAGAATTAAAATCTTTTGAAGATATACGTCAAATTACAGATGCAGGTAAAGAATATTGGTTAGCACGCGATTTGCAAAAAACGCTTGGTTATGACAAATGGGAAAATTTCTCAAAAGTCATAGACCGTGCAATGCTTGCCTGCGATACTTCGGGATTTGATGTTAAAGACCATTTCCCCTATGTCAGGAAAATGGTAGAAATGCCGACCAAACCACGCAAAGGGATGGAAAAAATAGGTTTTCCTGATGTCGGGAAAACCAAAAGAATTATTGATTATCAACTTTCTCGTTACGCCTGCTATTTGATAGTTCAAAATGGCGACCCTCGAAAAGAACAAATTGCGCTTGGGCAAACCTATTTTGCCATTCAAACCTACCGGCAGGAGCTAAACGACAAATACAATCAACTTGCCGAAGATAAGAAACGTTTGCTATTGAGAGGCGACATCAAACAAATGAATCAACTTCTTGCAGAAGCCGCAAAGGGGGCAGGCATTATTTCCAACGAAGAGTACGCCGTATTTCAAAATCGTGGTTATCAAGGCTTATACGGCGGACTTTCTGTCGCCGATATTCACTACAAAAAGGAACTTGACGAAAAAGATAAAATTTTGGACTTTATGGGAAGTGAAGAAATGATTGCAAACTTGTTTCGTATTTCTCAAACACAAAGCAAAATTACAAGAGAAAGTATTATCAATAAAGAACTTGCAAGTTATGCCCATTTCACTGTTGGAAAAGAAGTAAGAGAGGCAATCATGCGGCTTGGCGGTGTTATGCCCGAAGATTTACCAACACCCGAAAAAGGAATTATAGAACTCGAAAAAGAGGCAATAAAAAAATTGAAAGAGAAAAATAAGGAAATAATGACAGATGAATAAATAGCCATGTTTGATGAATTAAAAAGATACAAGAACAAAGGACATTTCTTTTTTCAAAAAGGCGATAGTCTCAGTGAGCAATCGAAGGATGTGCCGGATGCTCCCGGTGTATATTATATTGTGAGGCTTAGCCGTGGCAAAGTAGATATTGTGTATATAGGCAACTCCGGCACCATGCAACAAAATGGCAAGTTCAAAGAGCAACTGTTGAGAGAAAGGCTTAACAATAAACAAGAAGAAATAAAATGTGAAGATTTTTTCAATGAAAAATTAGTAAAAGAGAACATTGACGGACTTGATATTTACTGGTTTGTTACATTTGATGAAGACACACAAGATTTGCCAGATTATGTAGAAGGTTTATTATTGCAACGGTATTTTTCTACTTATAGGAAATTGCCGGCATGGAATAAGGAATAGTGTAGTGTCGCTCGCAGAGCAAATTCCGCTCAACCACCCATTGAAGCTCACACACGCGAAAATTGCTAATCCAATCACGGCAAAATCAGTGGACTAAATTTTATCTAATCCACCCACCCGCCCTTAATGGGACTAAATTTTCATAAAAGCGTTCCGCGAAGACAAATAACATAATGTTCTGTTATAGAACAGCCCGAAGCGGTCAGTCCTATAACTACATTATGTTAAATGTTCGCTACGCTCTAAAATCTAAGGCGCAAATCAACCGACTTCGTTTGATTGTGCCAA
>BNXR01000087.1 GCA_025999735.1 Bacteroidia bacterium
CCGGAGTTCTTAGATGATATAGACATACAGGCCGCCTTAACGGTATGCGAGCATGCTGGCTTGACAGATGACGAACTGCGGGCTTATGAAAATGAATGGTTAAGAATTGCTTCTGAGTGGTCATTCATAAATGAAAAGGAAACAAACGCGTTGAAAAAAGGAGAAGCAGAAGGAGAAGCCAAAGGAGAAGCCAAAGGAATTAAAAAAGGATTGAAAAAAGGATTGAAAGAAGGATTGAAAGAAGGACGAGAAGAAGGACGGGCAAAAGGAATCGTAGAGGGAGAAGCAAGAGGAGAAGTAGAGCGAGCGCAACTGAAACAAACACTTGATAACCAATCTGTTGTCATTGATAACCAATCTGTTGCCATTACTGCCCAAGCTGCCCGTATAGAAGAATTAGAGAAACTAATGACACTGGGCAAAGGCAAAAATTGAGAAAATGACGCAGCGTATCGAAAGCAGAGCCGAACCTTTTGTTCGGGTATGCTGAGATAGCAAGGAATTAGCCCTTTGGGCAAATGACGCAGCGTATCGAAGGCAGAGCCGAACCTTTTGTTCGGGTATGCTGAGATAGCAAGGAATTAGCCCTTTGGGCAAATGACGCAGCGTATCGAAAGCAGAGCCGAAGCGAAAATTGAGAAATGTAGAAATTAATTCCTAAATTCCTACATTTCTAAATTCCTAAATTAACAAAGATAGCAAGGAATTAGCCCTTTGGGCAATCCTGATTCAGACAAATTATTATGTCGTAATAATTGTAATTGCAGAATAATGTAGTAACTTTGCACCCTAAGTATAAACAAGTAGATACACCTAACAATACACGATTATGTCAGGAACACGCAATATCAAAGAAGCACGTAACGTATTGTCATTTGACTACGCACTCAAGCGTTTGCTACGCCAAAAAGCCAACTACGATATCCTCGAGGGCTTCCTCAGCGAGTTGTTAGACAGACGGATAAAGATAGAAAACATTCTTGAAGGTGAAAGCCAGCAAGATAAGTTGAACGACAAGCAAACACGGGTAGATATTCTTGCTAAGGAGGAGAGTGGCGAGTTGATGATTATTGAGGTGCAATATCAGTTTCAAATAGATTACTTGTTGCGCGTGCTTTTTGGGGTTAGTCGCAACATTTTTGACTTCATCACAAAGGGGCATCCGTTCAAGGAAATAAAAAAGATATACTCTATCAGCATCATCTTTTTCAAAGAGTTTCATAATGATGGCGAGTATATTTATCACGGCAAGACTGATTTCAAGGGGATGCATACGGGTAAAATATTGACGCTCACGCCTGCTCAGCAAAAGGTTTTTGGCAAGATAGAGGCAGGTGATTTGCATCCTGAATACTACTTGTTGGATGTAACGAATTTCAATGATGTTGCCAAGACTACGCTTGACGAGTGGATTTACTACTTGAAGAACAACAAGGTTAAGGACAATTTTACGGCATTAGGGTTAGACAAAGTGCGTGAGATATTGGATTACGATAGTTTGTCGTCAGATGAGCAACGTTCTTACGACAAAGCAATTGACGACAAATTAAGTTGGGATGGTGCCATAGAATCTGCCGAGATGGAGGGTGAATTTAGGGGCGAAGCCAAGGGCAAGATTGAGGGCAAGGCTGAGGGCGAAGCCGAGCGAGCACAATTGCAACAAGCCCTTGCTGCCGAAAAAGCGGAAAAGGATGCAGCCCTTGCTCGTATTGCCGAATTGACGCAGCGTATCGAAAGCAGAGCCGAACCCCTGTTCGGGTATGCTGAGACAGCAAGGAAAAAGCCGTAAGGCAATTGGAGAAACAGATAAAGCAATAGAGAACAAAGATAAGACCTGACTTCTTATGACACAAACGCAAAGCCGCATACTCGCAACGACCGCCTACACGGATAACACTGTTAGTGTACCTTACTACGTGCTCGTAACTCGTTGTATATTAGGCAGTTCCACCCCACCATTCACATACGTTAACACTTTTAGCTCTCATTCAACAATACATCCCTGTGATGCAGACAGCCTGCATTGCGGGGACTTTTTATACACTCTCGCTGGCGCGGCAACGCTGGCGCGGCAACGGCGGAACGGTAGGGGCAGGGGGGTGAGGTGGAAGACGGTCTGAACTGTGATTTCAATATGATAGGATATGATTGATGTGATTAAGAAATACATCATAACAATCACATTAATTGACGCAGCGTATCGAAGGCAGAGCCGAACCCTGTTCGGGTATGCTGAGATAGCAAGGAAAAAGCCGCAAGGCCATCACACTAAAATCAAAGTTCAAGACAAAATATATACTACCTTTGCATTTACATTTAAACAACAACAAATATGAAAAACAGCAAAGCAACCCTCCTCGCGAGGACAGTAGTAATAGTAGCAGCCCTCTGCCTGAGCACAACAACGGCGTGGGCGGCAGACGGCGGGGATTCCACAAATCCCACAATAATAAACGGAAATATTGGCGCGGCAACGCTTAACGCTGGCTATTACGAACTTCGAGGGACGTTCACGAACACCGTACGGCTAACCGTGAACGGCGACGTGCATTTAATATTGCAAGATGGTTGCAATGTTACGATAGACGGCGGGATAAATTGCGGTGTAGGTAACTCTCTCACAATTTACGGCAACACGGGCAGGCTGACCGCAAATGGCAACCATTATCAAGCAGGCATCGGTGGAAATCGTTACCAAGCAGGCGGTAACATCACCATCAACGGCGGAATAGTTGTAGCCAGCGGGATTATCGGCGCGGGAATCGGCGGCGGTGACGAAGGCGGAGGCGGCACAATCATAATCAACGGCGGAACGGTTATAGCTACAAGTTCAACCACAAGTGTTGGCGGCGCGGGCATCGGCGGCGGCTACTATGGCGCAGGAGGCAACATCACAATCAACGGAGGCACGGTTACAGCCACAGGCAGTATCGGCTCCCCCTCCTTCGGTGACGAAGGCGGCGCGGGGATTGGCGGCGGTGACGGCGGCGGAGGCGGCACAATCACCATCAACGGCGGCGTAGTTACGGCGAATGGCGGTAAATTGGCTGCGGGTATCGGCGGTGGCGGTGGGTGGTTTCCGGGTAGCTCAACCTCAAGAGGCAGAGGAGGCGCAGGAGGCACAATAGTTATCAATGGCGGAACGATTCTTGCGGCGAAAGGCTCAAACGGCATCTGCGACATTGGTCCCGGCAAAGGTAGCTATGACAACGGCGCGAACGGTACGGTCAAAATCACCGGCGGCAGCGTTAAAGGCGCAATCATCCCGCAACCGACAAACGACGGAACAACGCCCGTCTATCTCACAACCCTCACGGTGGGCAGTCCCGCCACTCAAAACGATGCGGCGATTGCCGCCGCCGCGATAAGCACAACCCCCTACGGCACTAATGGTGTAAAAACCGACGCAAGCGGCAATCTGTACTTTTATCTGCCGCAAAACGGCAGCACAGAGGTTGCTGTCGCATCTGGCGGCACACGGTACGGAGCAAGCGCGGTTGAAGTCAAAACCGACAACACCGGCGCGGCAACGCTGACGGCGGGCGGAGACGGGTCTTATGACGCGACTTTGTACACAGTAACGTACAGCGGAAACAGTGAAACAGGCGGCAACGCGCCTGTCCCCGCGCCCGCAAGCTATCTTTACAAAGCAACGATGCGCGTTTTGGGCAACACAGGCGGCTTGGCGAAAACAGGCTATGTTTTCGGCGGGTGGATGGTCGATAACGGCATTGGCGCGAAGCAGTCGGGCGAAACCTTCACTATGCCCGCTACGGCGACAACGCTGACGGCTATATGGAAGAAAGCGACTGTCACAGGCACGCAAAGCGGAACGCTCACCTACGGCACGGCGGGCGGCGCGACATACACAGTGACGACGGAGAATATCGCCGATGGAAACTATACCGTAACGCTCGGCGGGAGTGTGCCAACGGGCGTAACAGCAACCGTCTCAATTACGAGCGGTTCGGGAACACTGACGCTTAACACCACAGCGGCAACACCAGCAGGAACGACCACTAACCTAACCGCAACGATTGAGGGCGCGACTTCGGGGGCGTTTACGCTCACAGTGGGCGTAAAGACCCTAACGTGGAAGCCGGACGGCACGGTGCAATCGAAAGACTATGACGGCACAGACGCCGCAACAGTAGATAACGAGCCAACGCTGGACGGCGTCATCAACGGCAACTCCGTAACCGTTTCGGCGGGCAGCGTAACCTTTGACGACGAGAACGCAGGAATAGGCAAAACCATAACAGCGAGCGGCTGGGTCATTGGCGGCACACACGTGGACTATTACACCATTACGGGCGAGCCGACTTTCGCCGTCGGCACAATAACCCCCAGAGCCATCACCCTCACGGTGGACAACATCACCGCCGAGGACTACACCGGCGCGCCGCATATGCCCGCGCTTACAGTCAAGGACGGCACCACACCGCTCACGCCGACCACCGACTACATGGTGGGCTACAACAGTAACACCAACGCAGGAACGGCAACGGCAACGGTTACCGGCGCAGGCAACTACGCGGGCAGCACAGGCAGCAAGGATTTTACCATCAATCAGGTAACGCCAACCGTAACGCTGAGCGTAAGCGGCGCCACCATCCGCCCCGCAAGCGTAACGCTGACGGCGGGCGGCTTAACAACTTACGCCACAGGAACGCTGACCTTTAAGGAAGGTTTAAACATCATCGCAACCGCTACTTTGCCGAGCAATAGCACTACTTTCACGCCCACCACGGCTACGGACGCTTACAGTTTCACGGTAGAGTACAGCGGCGACGGCAATTACTACCCAGCGACCAGCGGCGCACAAGCGTGGACTTTCACCAAAGGCACACAAGTCGCGCTTTCTATTACGGGGCTTGGCGGGTCTTACACCTACGGCGACGGCACGGTAACGCTCGGCACAAGCGGCGGCACCACCAGCGGCACGGTAACACATACGTCCAGCAACACGAGCGTAGCCACCATCAGCGGCACCACGCTGACAATCGCAGGCACGGGCAGTTTCACCGTTACGGCTGAAATGGCGGGCAACACCAACTACAATTCCGTTTCGGTAACAAGCAGCACGCTCACGGTGAGCAAGAAAGACGTAACGGTAAGCATCAGCGCCAACGACAAGGTGTATGACGGCACCACCGCCGCCACCCTTAGCGACACCACCCTCGCGGAGAAACTCGCTACCGACGACCTCTATCTCACAGGTGGCACTATCACCTTTGCGGACAAAGACGTGAATACGAACAAGACGGTTACGTTTAGCGGCTACACGTTGGGCGGCACGGATGCAGGCAACTACTCGCTGGCAGGTACCAGCGCAACGGCTTTGGCAAACATCACGCCCGCCCCGCTGACCGTCACACCTGTTGCGGGACAAAGCAAAGTCTATGGCAGCACCGACCCCACTTACACTTACGAGGTAAGTGGCTTGCAGACAGGCGACGGTACAAGTTTGCTCACGGGCACTCTCACCCGTTTTTACATGGCGTTGCTACTAAGGCGTTCAATTCTTCTACCGTTAGAAACTCCCTGCGGGTCTCTTGTTTGGGGATGTTCTTAATTTTGGCGGATAAGTCGATAGTTAGATAACCGTCTATGAATGCCTGTTTTAGGGCTGCTTTGAAGACGGAAAAGTAGGTGGTGGATGTGTTACGGGCAATGGGGTCGCTTTTGTGTACACAAGGGGCGGTGAGCATGAACTCCCGAAAGTCTTCGGCTAAGCGCGTATTGATTTGTGAGAATAACAGTGTGTCGCCCGTAAATTGCTTGAGATAATAGAGGGTGCGTTGCCAGCTCTTGATGATAGAAGGGGAACTGTTTAGGTGTCGCTTTTTGGCTGTTTCTTCAAAATAGATGATGAAGTTTTGCTGCGAACGCTGCTTTTGCTCGGCATATTCGATTTCTGTGTCACTGTACAGTTCGGTATTGTCACATTCGCGTTGACGTAGTTTGCGCACTCCATCGGCGTATAGGCATGCTTGTTGGTCTTTTTCGCTTCGACAGAGGATTACTCCGTTGTCATCGCGCTTGGCCTTGTAGTTTTTGTTGCCGTCAATGTCAAGGTGGCAGGGTCGCGTTTTGTCCCAGATGATGGTGCTGACAGTGCGGTTTAAAGATTCTATGTTGCGCTGCGGTTTGCTCTTGCCCTGCACAAATACGGGATAGGTTTCTACACATAAATACCACTCATTGCGAAATTCTGCCTTTCGCGTTCTTACGGTTACTTTCGTTCTGCTTAATTGTTTCATGATTTCCTTGTTTTATTGATTATTTTGGGATTATTTTTGATTATTTGCAAAAAATTCGGTCTATTTCTTCTTTGGGAATATAGACAAAGTTTCCTATTTGTCTTTGTGGTATGGAGTTTCGAGAAATGGTCGCCCTTAGCGTGTGGCGCGTGATGTCGTATTTTTCTGTGACTTCATTTAGCGTGTAACATTCGTTTTGTGAATAGTACATTTTTATGGGTTGGTCTTCCAATGCGATGGGTGCGGGTGTTGCGACTGCGGTTGGTCTGTTCGCTATCGGCGTAAATCTTTCTTCCATGTCTTCACGGCTTATCCTTATTAGTCGCTCGCCTAAGTTGATGGCAGGGATTTTGCCTTTGCGTACAAGTCTATAAATGGTGTCTTTTGAGATGCCAAATTGCTGTACCGCTTCGGGTATTGTGATGTGGGTGCGGTCGGGCGGTAGGTTGTCGATAATTCTTTGTTGCCTCGCCTTTTCGATGTTTCCCTTTTTCTTGTCGTTGTTTACTTTTGTAATACACGCCAAAGAACAGTAGCGCGTGATGACCGTCTTTGCCTCAAAAGTCTTTCCACAGTATTCACAGATTTTCGGAATTTTCATTTTGCTATGTGCCATAATATTAATGTTTTAGTAGTTAATACAACCTATATTTCTGTATCGTACAGAATTTTTTTTACCTATTTTCATTTGTCAGAGGAAAATATTACTTTTGCGCGAGAAGTGGAAAAGTTTGTCCAGTGTAGAAGGTCGGTTTTTTGTTAGTATTTGGGACAGTCAATACGTTGGTATGACTACGTTGTAAGTGTTTGTATTACACCTCTTGTAACATTTCCGCTACAAAGATACACTATTATATCTATATATTACTATAAATAACAAGAAATTTTCAAAATACTTTTTTCGGTAATAAGTTGATATATCGAGTTTTAACTATATATCGCTATATGAAATTTGAGGGACTGAGGTTAAATAGTCTATTACCTTGTTTTGTAAAGATACTGCTTATAGTTGTTATTTGTGGCTGTAGGCATCGGCAAAGGGTTTCTGTTGCCTCAATTTCTCTCCCTTCGGTGGTTGTTATTCTGCCTATAAATCTTGACACTACACATCATTATAAACCAAATTCCACGAGAAATTGCTGTCTCAGCAATTTTCGTAAGGAGTTCTGAAATTCTGTAAATCAGCGTTGGACAGGTCAACCCTCTGCGAAGCACCTTAGTTTATGTCTGTAAATCAATTCTGATGTGGTTTGGCGCGCGTTTTTGACCCTTCATTACGCCCAACCCTGTAATGACGCCCCTTTCAAAAACCGTGACAAACCGTTTAGCAATATAGCCGTGTGCGGACGTAGTGGTGGCTTTGGTTTTATGATGATGATGGATTTTGCGGGAAATAACTCAAAATCTTCATTGATTTTTAGTTATTCTCGCCTCTGGGCAGAAAAAGCTCGCCTTAGCGAGATCCTTTCTGACCACTGCCCGAAGGGTAGTTCGCCCTTCACGACAAAAAAATAAATTTCCCTTTTTCCGCCATTATCCCCCAAAGTGGAATATACTCCCCCCAAAAAAAAGGAAAGGATTTTTCTTTTTTTTCGTGGAGGGCGTTTCTTAAAAATGCGCGTCCCGCGCTCCCCTTTCCTCTATACACTGCAAGTTGCCATGAACGTCGGTAGTTGCAACGACCGGCACGACAAATGCAAAAAAAAAATCCGGCTTTACGAGATTTTAAGACTTTTTGGCCTTTTCGTGTCGGGCGTATCTACCAATGTGAGCCTCGAACACCCCTCTCTATTAGGGGTGGCGGTCGGGGACGTGGTTGAAGCGTTAAATTAGTAGTA
>BNXR01000088.1 GCA_025999735.1 Bacteroidia bacterium
GACAAACTAAGACACCGCCCATATCCATTCCAAACGAAAAAATTTGTAGTACACAGACAGGTTTTTGAAAAAATTCAACTATCTGAATTACAACGACTTTATTCTGGATAGTGCGCAATGTGGGTTAGTTTATTAATTACGCCACAAAGGTAATCCTTTTTTCCCATTCCACAACCACTACACGAAAAAGAAAAAGGGCAGCATCTCTGCCACCCTATTCTCGTCTTACTGAACATTCAGCCCATCAGGAGACTATGATACTAATATGCCTTTATATGTTCAGTATCACACTCTAAGGTATCGCCTTGTGGCTTCAGCATGCCGATGCCGAGTTTCTTTGCCCCTATGATTACTTCGGCGTTGAACGACATACTGGCAATGCCCAAATATATTTTGTGCTTGGCAAACTTGGGGAACAACTTGCGGAAGTTTTGTACTTTCTTGGTGGTAAGTGTAGTCAAGAAGTCAGGATGAACGCGGTACTTTACCTCAATAATGGCAATGGATGAGCCGTTGTACATCACAATATCAAACTCATCCTGCAACGTGCCGTCGAATGCTTTTATATTGGGTCCAACGTGGTCGTACCGTATGCCTGCGAATGTCTTTTTCTTTTGCAAGGCATTGATAAAGTACTCTTCGGCAAAATAGCCGTTGTTGCTGGCTATACCACCAATCTCCTTCGACACATTTGCCTGATACTCTTTAAGTTCTTTCCAACTTGCGTGCCATTCGGCAGACTCTTTTTCTCTGCGCTTGTCATACTCTTCTCTGCGCTTTTCTGCTTCGGCAGCTCTTTTCTCTTGCAGTTTCTCAAATGCTTCTTGACGTTCCGCTATTCTGTCCAGAGTTGCATGTACGCTTTCAAACATGACTTGTGTGGGTACTGTTGTTTCCATAATTACAATGATTAATGTTATTGGTTATCGACCACAAAGGTAACATTATATATCCAATTACACACAAACGAATAAAATATAGGTAGGGACGTAAAAATGTAGAGACGGGGTCGTACATATAAACCCCGTCTCTACTATGCGGGCTTGACCCGCAACCTCCTTGTCTTGAACCGTGCAAGGTGAGCAAGATTGTCAAGATTGAAGGATTACCAAGATAATTGTCTCATCTCTTCCCTTTCTCTTTCATCATGCTAATCTTGTTAATCTTATTAAAATCGTGGTTCAGACGAACTATCTACTCTACCCATCAAGGTATAACGGTTACTTGTACGTTTACATAGTAGCTATCACCATCTTCGTCCCACACATTACCTCGTATGTCGAATACATTATCTACACCGCCCCAGTCTGGAGAGGGGGTGAACGTGGCTACCTTCTTGTCGGTACTCCAAGTTAAGTTAGGAGAAGGAGCACCATATACATTGAGACTGTTGCTGGTTATGGCGTGATTGAAGGTTAAGGTTAAGGCGGCATTGTCCTTTACCGTGCTTGTGAAACCCACCAATATCAAGTCTTCATCTGTCGTAAATTCCGTATATTGCAACGCCTTGAAAATAGGCACAGAACTGCCTGTGTTACTTACGTATGTACTACCGCTAAAATAAACAGCGTTACTACCTTTCTTCAGAAAGGTAGCAAAATTACCAGACTTACCTTCCGGTAGTCCCGTAATGGTATATTTACCGTTAGCATCAGTGGTTGCCTTATATGCCGTCTGAACATAAGCCCCACCATCCAGCGTGAACACTACCTCCACGGCATTGGCAGGGCTAATGCTGCCATTCAACGCTTCGAAAGTGACGATGCCTGTTAACGATGCACCGCCTTTGTTGAGTGTAATGCTGGTGCCGGTCGCATACGCATCCAAGTAGCCGGCCGCGCTCACAATAATGATGACTTGGTCATTTGCGGGGAACGACAGCGTAGCGGTACCGTCGGCAGCGGTTTTTACTTCAGCGCCTGTACTCGCTTTGAGAGTGGCGTCTGCAATGGGATTACCCTTGTCGTCGCGAACCAAATAGGTCTCTTTACTAACCGTAGTGTCTTTGGTGGTGACGTCCATTTTGTCCTCACCGCAAGAGGTTGCGGCAATCACAGTGGCAAACATAGCGGTAGCCACAATCATAACTTTGATAATAGATTGTTTCATACTTTACTTATTTAATTATTGTTGCCCTCCCGTTATATCGTTATTATTCGGACCCTCTGCAAAGGTGGAAGGCGTAAATACCCCTTGCAAATGGTGGAACTCTATTTGTTTATTTTGCGCCTGTTAGACCGTTGCGCCATTGGAACTCTATTTGTTTATTTTGCGCCTGTTAGCCATTGCGCCATTGGAACTCTATGTATATTATCCTGCGCCCGTTCGGACCATTGCGCATTCCCCGTCATGCCGATGGGACAGCTTTAGAAGAGTACCGATAAATAGACTAAATATGTTAGTGACTTAGGAATTTAGTAATTTCGTAATTTAGACCCCGCATCGGAGTGTTATAGTACCCCGCATCGGCTCACCGTAGTGAGCCACATCGGCTCACCGTAGTGAGCCACACCCGCTCACCGTAGTGAGCGACACCCGCTCACCATAGTGAGCGACACTCTATCCGTTTGGACACAAAGCGCACCGTTATTGCCCGCGTCAGCGGGCAATAACGGTGCAGGGGCGGGTTTGAGACCCGCCCATACGTATACGTGGCAATGTGTTATGTTGGAAGCGGCTGTAAGCCGCTCTTGGATTATATTTAGTGGGGGGGTGCTTCCCCCCCCCCCCCTACAACCACGCGGGTTTCAGAGGATTGAGTGTTGCACGCCGCAGGGCGTGCGGGATGTGTGGTGTGAGGATTTAGGGTAGTATTCAAGTATTCCATGTATTAGAGTTCGTATATTAAACTATATCGTGTTACTATCTCTTTCGGGGCGCAAAGGTAATACATGTTATTGTAACCACCAAATAAATATTCATCTTTCGTTGTCTTGGGTGTTATGTGTCGTTGTGATGTAGGGGCGCACCTGCGTGTGCGCCCTCATGACCAGGACAGACACGTTTATTATAGGGCAGACACGCAGGTCTGCCCCTACTTTCTTCATCTTGCTAATCCTTTAATCTTATTAAAATCCTGGTTCAAGACAAGGAGTACCGTAAAAAATGCTTACTTTTGCGCTCAAAATAGGACAATGGAAGTATGGATATTATATGCAGGTTTGTTTTGGTCGTTCCTGAAGGTTGGCTTGTTTGGATTTGGCGGTGGCTATGCGATGCTTTCATTGCTTCAAAATGAAGTGGTCACGAAGCACGGATGGATTAGTAGCACTGATTTTACGGACATCGTGGCGATTTCACAAGTTACACCCGGTCCGATAGCCTTTAATACAGCCACCTACATCGGCTACACAGCGACAGGCAGTGTTTGGGGAGCGGCTTTGTGCACGATAGCGGTCAGCCTTCCCTCTTTCATTATCATGACTATCGTTTGCCGTTTGTTTTTGTTGTTTCGGCATAACGTCTATGTCGAATCTGTCATGCGCCTGTTGAAGCCCGCTCTCATCGGTCTCATCGCTTCTGTCGTACTTCAATTGATAGATAAGAACAATTTTGCTGATGTGAGTAGTTGGGTGGTTTTTGCCGTCATCTTTCTGGCTGCCTTAAAAAAGGTTGACCCTATCCTGCTGATAGTGGTGGCGGGGGTATTTGGGTGGTTCTATTATTGAGGCGATTATTATTTTACCTGCATCTCCTAAGAAGTACTCGGTGGACTATTATTGCATCTCCTTGTAATATTGCCTCTGATATCCTTTCAAGGCATACGGATGGAACAGCAGCACACACTCTCGCAATAACCAATCCGGTCGCAACGGAGTTTCCTCGTAGAAATTGACCTTCCCTGTATTGCAAACAAATATATTCCGCTTCTTAAAAGCCTCAAACTGTGAATAAGGGAGGTATTCCTGTTTCAGGCTTTCGTATGTCAGTTCCTGCGGTCGATTGTACTTAATGAGCCAGAAATCCGCCTCACAGCTTCTTTCAAATACCGATTCAAAGGATAAAGGCACAGAGCCTGCGTGGGAGTTGTCCGCCCAGAGGTAATTCGCCCCTGCATCTCTGAGTAGGTTGGCCACATAACTTTGTCCACCGGGTACGTACCATGTAGAGCCTATCCGCATCTCCGTAAGCACCGTTGGTAGCTGCTTTACATCTGCCACCAAGGATTTTACCTCGTTATAGGAGTTGGCAATGTCGTTAAATATTGAATCTGCCACCACCTCTTTGCCCACGAATAGCGCCAGAAAGCGGAGCCACTCCGCCCGTCCCAAAGGGTGTTGTTCCATATAATCGACACATTTTATCTGCGGGATACCGGTCTTTTCAACCCGTCCGGTGGGAGCATTGCCTACAGGCGAGGTGACCATCGCATCAGGTCCCAACTCCACCAATTTTTCTATATCCGGAGCAGTCGCCTCGCCAATATCCGTGATGGTCCCACTCGCTAACCCTCTTTGCACAAAGTCAGTACGGATATATTTCGATTCGCACACGCCAACAATACGAGCTTCCACTCCCAGCATCTCCAACATCCCACAATGCACAGACGTACAAACCACCATCCGCTGCAAGGGTGTCCGCACAAGAATTGCTGTTGGCGGCATATTAGCTAACAAATGGGGTAACCAATCGTCTAACAAGGGTTGAGTTTTATCCACCAAGATATAATGATGCAACAATTTCGTTGTGTCCCACGGGTCTCGTACCTTTACCTCTGTATAGGCGGCGGGGCGTGTCCCGTCTATGTGGTGGCGGGTGACCGTGAAGCCTGTCGCATATTGCACGTGCTCATTTGTTGTGTCGGACGACGTCGCAGTCACCTTGTGCGCAACGCCTCTACGGTTGTCCAAACATCCTGCCGATAGGAGGATTACGACAAGAACCATCCACACACTCCCAACATGAAGACCGTCATTTCGAGCGTAGCGAGAAACCTCATGCTCATATCTGCAATTTGCCCCAACACGAAGACCGTCATTTCGAGCGTAGCGAGAAACCTCATGCTCATATCTGCAACTTGCCCCAACACGAAGACCGTCATTTCGAGCGTAGCGAGAAACCTCATACCTCATATCTGCAACTTGACCCAAACGCATAAACGGTATCTTTACAATTTGTTTTTAAGTTCTTCCATAATCCAAACCGGCGTAGAGGTAGCCCCGCTGATGCCTACACTGTTTGCACCTTCCAACATTTCTGGTCGTACATCGTCTATGCTGCGGATAAAATAGGACCTTTCATTTACTTCCTTGCAAACGGCGTACAACTGTTTACCGTTGGAACTCTTTTCATCGCTGACGAACAAAATCACATCGTGCTGTCCTGCAAACTTGCGCAACTCCGGGATGCGATTGGAAACTTTTCGGCAAATCGTGTCATGCACGGTGACCAAATCTCCCCCTCTTTGGAGAATGATTGTGGCTATGGACTGGAATTTTTCCAGGTTCTTCGTCGTCTGTGAGAACAGGATTACCCGCTTTGTGAAGTCTATCTGCTCAATATCATCTTCATTATCAATCACCAAGGCATCACCATTCGTCTGACCGACCAATCCTTCTACTTCCGCGTGCCCCTTTTTACCATATATCACCACTCTTCCCCCCCCCGTTTTAAGTTCTTCGTAGGCCTCTCGAATTTGCTGTTGCAGGTACAAAACCACGGGACACGAGGCATCGAGCACTTCAATGCGATTTGCCTTTGCCATCTCGTAGGAAGACGGTGGTTCCCCATGTGCACGAAACAAAACACGGCAATCTCTCAATTTGGCAAACTGCTCGTGGTTGATAGTCACCAGTCCTTTTTTCTCTAAGCGTGCCACTTCCAAACTATTGTGAACAATATCACCAATAACGTGTAGAGACGGGGCATACCCCGTCTTTTCTTTCGCCAATTCCTCTTCTGTCGTGCGAATGGCGTTCACAACTCCCGTGCAGAAGCCTGATTGCACATCTATTTCAACTAACATGACACCTTTTTTCAATATGCTTCATCATCGTTGCAGAAGCCTGTTAAAAACATCTATTTCAACTAACATGACATTTTTTTTCAATATGCTTCATCATCGCTTCAACTTCTTCCTCCAAAGTCATATAGCTATTGTCTATCAATATGGCATCATCCACTTTTAGCAGAGGACTGACTGCTCGATGTTCGTCCTGATAATCACGCTCGTGCACATTCGCTTCCACTTCTTCGTACGTCACATCCACTCCCTTCGCGCGTAGCTCTTTAAATCTCCGTTCTGCCCGTACACTCGGCAAGGATGTCAGGAAAAATTTCACATCCGCGTTTGGGAAAACGACACTCCCAATATCCCTGCCATCTAACACAACGCGACCGTTTCTCCCCATTTCTCGTTGCTGTTCCACCAAGAAGGTACGCACAAAAGCCAAGCCCGAAATGGGGCTGACAAATCCGGACACATCCATTCCCCGAATCTCATTTTCCACATTCACGCCGTTCAAAACCGTTTCATTCTGTTTTTTCGCCGCATTATAGACGAACTGTATGGACACGTTGCTCAGATTCTCTTCCAAGGCTTTTTCGGCAATCTTTCCGTCCGAAATAAAGCCGTTCTGCATGGCATACAAAGTCACCGCTCTATACATGGCACCGGTGTCAATATAAATAGCTCTGAGCTTGACAGCCAGCAGTTTAGCTACCGTACTTTTCCCTGTTGATGAGTAGCCGTCTATGGCCACAATCCATTTTTTCATACACAAGAAATAATGCAACGTGCAACGTCACGACATTGTTAATCACGACATTGCACTACTACATAGTTAATCACAGCATTGTTACTCACTCTCCATTCATTGTTATTTAATCGTCTAATTTCTCTGTTTCATCGCTTTCAACTTCTTCCGGTTTGACCTCAATGCTCGACGGCTTTTCTGCTATGGCGGCTACAATTTTCACGCGCAATTCTTCCGCTAATTCGGGATTGTCCTGCACTAATTGTTTTATGGTTTCACGTCCTTGTCCGAGTTTGCTTTCTCCGTAAGAGAACCAGCTGCCACTCTTCTTGATGATGTTACATTCCACGCCTAAATCTACAATTTCACCGGATTTGGAAATCCCTTCGCCATACATAATGTCAAATTCGGCTTTCCGAAATGGCGGTGCCACTTTATTTTTGACCACTTTTACGCGCGAATGATTTCCCAATACCTCCTCTCCATCTTTCACGGGACCTATTTTGCGAATGTCCAATCTCACAGAGGCGTAGAATTTTAGCGCGTTACCACCCGTCGTGGTTTCAGGGTTGCCAAATACGATACCGATTTTGTCGCGCAACTGGTTGATAAAGATGCAGCAAGTATTTGTTTTGCTGATTGTTCCTGTCAATTTACGCAAAGCTTGCGACATCAATCGTGCTTGCAATCCCATCACGCTACCACCCATATCGCCTTCGATTTCCGCTTTGGGTGTGAGAGCTGCTACGGAGTCGATGACAATGATGTCAATGGCTGCCGAGCGAATTAATTGCTCCGTAATTTCGAGTGCCTGCTCTCCGTTGTCGGGCTGTGAAACAAAAAGATTGGCCGTGTCCACTCCTAACTTCTCCGCGTAGGAGCGGTCAAAGGCATGTTCGGCATCAATAAAAGCTGCGATACCCCCTTGCTTCTGGGCTTCCGCAATGGCATGAATTGCCAAAGTCGTCTTGCCGGAAGATTCGGGACCATAAATTTCCACTACACGTCCCTTCGGATAGCCGCCAACCCCCAACGCTTTGTCCAATGCAATGGAGCCGGAAGGGATGACCGGAATTTTTTCAATCTTATTTTCGCCTAATTTCATGATACTTCCCTTTCCGAAGTTCTTCTCTATTTTGTCAAGGGTAAGTTGCAGTGCTTTTAACTTTTCGTTGTTCACTTCTTTTGATTCTTTTGGTTCTTTCACTTC
>BNXR01000089.1 GCA_025999735.1 Bacteroidia bacterium
CCCGTATGATAACCCTATTGATTGTCGCTTGGGGACCTTCAATAATACGGATGTCCACATTGATAGAATCCCGTCCCACCGCCATTTCCGTCGGAATTGCTCTAAAAAACAAATAACCGTTATTTACATAAAGCTTATTCACCGCATCATTTTCATCATTTTGCAAACGGTCGTCAAAATATTTCTTGTTGTAAACGTCCCCCTTCTTAATATTTAGCACCCTGCTCAAAAATTCCGTATCATAGATTGTGTTTCCCACCCAGGTGATATTATTAAAATAATATTTATGCCCTTCATCCACATTTATATATACTTTTAAACGCTTTGGGGAAACCTGTACAACACTGTCAGACAATATCATAGCATCCCGATACCCTTTTTCATTGTATTTGTCCAACAACTTATTTTTGTCATCTTCATAATTTGATTCAAGGTATTTTGTAGAACGGAAAATATTGATGAGTGACTTCTCTTTGGTCTTTTTCATGCTCCGCTTCAAAACGGATGGTTTCACCCCCTTGGTACCGTTAATCACAATTTCTTTGATTCTCATTTTACTCTTTCGCTCGGCAATCACATCAATGATGACGTAATTAGCTTTTTCGTGGTCATCACGTTTTAAAATGCGGATGCTCGTATTGTAAAATCCCTTTTCTTTCAAAAACTTCTCTACAATATTTTTCATATTATTGAGCATATTATCAGTCACTTGTGAGCCAGGAATAGGATTAATGCGGTCTTTCAGTTTTGATATTTCCGATTTCTTAAAACCGGTATATTTTATCTCTGAAAGTTTCTGCCGCTCTTTCATGCTTATCGACAAATATGCCTCATTGCCCACAATTTTGTCCACAGAAATGCTAATATCAGCAAAAAGTCCGTTTTTGTAAAGTTGTTTGATTGCCCGTGTTATCTCTTCTCCCGGAATTTTCAGTTCCATTCCTTTATATAAACGCGACAAACTGATAATGGTCTCAGGGTCATAATGATCCGCCAAACCGACAATCTCAATATTAGCAATCTTATAGGTTTTTGGAGATGAATAAAATATTTCTGGCTCCGATATAACATTCGCAGCCTGCGGCACAACAAAGTTTTTGGGAGCTGAATTAGATACTCCCGACTCTGATACACCATTCTCTACCTGTGCTACAACAGTCGTCGAGAAGTGCATCCCGGCAATAAGTACCAAAACAAAAAATAAAATATACCTCGTTTTTAGTTGCCTATCCGTAGGCTGAAGCCTACGGTTAATAAGGTGTCGTCCCTGCGGGACTACCCCTGCAAGCCCTGTAAGGGCGCAATCATTAGCGTAGGGCAACGCCCTGCGTGAGCAAATTGAAAAATATAGCACCTGAAAAAAATAATTTATAATTAAATCCCCTCTTATCATTAACTTTTATTTATTTTTTAGTTCCCCAAATCTTCTTTCTCGCCCCTTAAAATTTCGAACTGCCAAAAGTAAGTCTTCTTTTTCAAAATCCGGCCAAAATTTATCAATAAAATACAATTCCGTATAAGCACTTTGCCACAAAAGGAAATTACTTAAACGACATTCGCCACCGGTTCGAATCAGCAAATCCGGATCAGGTATCCCGTCTGTCGTCAGATAATGCGAGAAACTCCCCTCATCAATACACTCTACTCCTTCTATTTCTTTAGCTCCTCCTAACTCCTCGGAACGCGATAACTCACCGTCCTTACCTTTATCAAGTAGCTCCGAGGCGATGCGTTTCGCCGCATTCACAATCTCCCAACGAGCACCGTAACTAAGTGCCAGCACCAATTTCACGCCTGTATTTACCGATGTCTTATCTATCAATTTTTGCAAGGTCTCTCTCACCTTCTCCGGCAACGAGGCAAAGTCGCCAATCATCAGTACACGTACGTTTTGTTCGAGCAACTCCGCTTCTTCCCTCACAATGGCATCCACCATCAACGACATCAGCAAATCAACTTCTTCTTTCGGACGCTTCCAATTTTCACTGGAAAAAGTGTATAATGTCAAATAATCAATGCCTATCTCACCGCAAGCCCTCACAATCTTTTTGACCGTTTCCACTCCCTTCTTGTGACCGTGATAACGCTCCAAGCCCCGCTCTTTCGCCCATCGCCCGTTACCATCCATGATAATCGCCACGTGACGCGGTAATTCTTGCTTATTTCTTATTTCCACCATTCACCAAAACATTTAACCTCGAAGGGAAAACGATACACTATCGTTATACCACCTGTGAAAAACCAGTCTTTATTAAACATAAAATTCGTTTCTCCTGTATGCCACATATCTTCAAGCCCATCTAACCTATCCGTGAACAATTTCCTTCCTCCCCACTCTGCACTGATGGAAAATTGTCTCCACACATTCATCTTCATTCCTATGCCTACGGGAATGGATATTGTCACCTCATTATCCGGTATCAATGCACCCACACCCGCGTATAAATAAGGCGACCAAAGCGATGAATGTTCCACTTTTGGCACCATGAAAGAGAGAAAATTAAACTCCAACAAAGCGGAAAATTCCAACACCGACCTTTGAAATGAGGTCGGAATACTCACTCCATCCCCTCTATTCCCCCTATCGCCAACTTCACCCACTCCACCTACTCCACCTACTTCGCCCATTTTTTCCACTTTTATGTTAGATAGTATTCCATTTACACGCAACGCATAACGGTCATTCAAATTGACCCTATACAATCCGCCGTAGTAATTTTGCATATACTTAAAATGCCCCGTCGGATTGTATTCACCTAAGTAATAGCTCATTCCGGCCGTAAGACCGACTTCAGCACCAGGCTGAGAATGAGCGTCCAAAGATAGTAACAATAAAAATAGAATGATTATCCGCAGGCCACAAAAACGAATAATTATTCTTAAATAATTGTAACACATCTTTTTTCTTAGCGTTTATTCCGTATATCTTCTCCCCAACCCAACTTTTCCCGTAGTGTTGTATAGAAATCCGTATGCGGAAGTTTCACCGTCTTGACCACTCCTCCTGCTACGCCCGCTACTATTTCTAATTCACAATCATCCGACAACGTCATTGTCAGTGAAT
The DNA here is from genome assembly GCA_025999735.1 of Bacteroidia bacterium. GTDB lineage: Bacteria > Bacteroidota > Bacteroidia > Bacteroidales > Marinifilaceae > JAISHE01. The sequence goes on from BNXR01000089.1 coordinate 3,065, forward strand.
CCAAGGTCAAGCGATAATCCCCCGAGCGACTGTCCACTTTCAACCTTACTGCGACATCGTTCCCCAACACCAAAGAACGTACACTCAGGTTATGAGCACACAAAGGCGTCAAAAGGATGTTCTTGCAACCAGGCGCAATAATCGGTCCGCCGCCACTCAGCGAGTACGCCGTTGAACCCGTCGGTGTCGCCACTATCAAGCCGTCCGACCAATACGTCGTCAAATAAGTATCATCTATATAAGTGTGTACTTTCAACAAGGAAGAAACCTCCGTTTTCTGTACACTCACCTCATTAAGAACATAATACACTCCAACATCTGTACTTGTACCTGCACCTGTACCTGTACCTGTACCTGCACTTTTATCTACTCCTGTATCTACACTTGTATTGGCACTTTTATTTGCACCTATATCTGTACTTTTTCTGTCCTCCTTTCGAGTAACACGAACTTTCAACAACTCACGTTCTTCGGTAGCATATTCCCCGGCTGCAATTTGAGCCAAGGACGCCTCGATAGCAGTAACTGAAAGATTGGCGAGAAAGCCCAATCTGCCGGTGTTCAAACCCAAAACCGGAGCATCGCTAATCTGTGCATAACGAACTGAATGTAAGAACGTTCCGTCACCTCCAACGCTTAATAGCAAATTGATATGTTTGTCTGCGATGTCATCCTGATTAAAAAAGTCGTCAAAACGTCCTTCAAAGACTCCCTTTCGCTCTGCTTTTGAGGAAAGAAACCGCGCAAACGCTTCTTCGCACAGCAACTCCACCCCTCGCTCTTTCAACCCACATAGCATCTTTTCTAAATACAAGAAAAAATCCTGTTCAATTTCCTTTCCAAAAATTCCAATGCGCATACTGATATGTATATTTAACTAAGCCCAATAGATATTAGGCAACCGCTGGCAAAGGTAGTACTTTTTTTTGATAAAACGTGCTTAAATTCCCTCGCACAGACAAGTAGCGTTAAACTCATATCCTCCTTTGGAATTGCTTTTCAGTTTACCGATAGCGGGGAAGGCGATGTGCATACCTCCAATTCTGATATTTTTATTCTTGGTCACGTACTCTAAGATTTGCTTGCGGGATTTTATGGCCATCTGTGGGTTGGAATCGTAGGAAACCGCAATTTCAGGGTGAGGCATTTGCACGGCCATGGCATGGGTCAAATCGCCCCAAATCAATAGCTTATCGTCGCCGGATTCCAGCAAATAGACTACGTGTCCCGGTGTATGTCCGTACGCAGCAATGCCTTGTACTCCTTCGAAAATGTTTACTGTGCTGCCTATTTCGACAGGTTTAAAGACTTTCATTTTATCTTTATAAGGGGCTATGGCCTTTTGTGCTTGCTCATTCTTTCCCTTATTCAAAAACTCCAACTCCGCCTTTGAAATATACAATTCCGCCTTGGGAAAAGCTACTTTCCCATCACGCAACAAGCCCCCAATATGGTCACCATGCGTGTGAGTGAGCAGAATGACATCAATCTCTTCGGGCTTTACTTTCAAAGAGGCCAAGTTCTGGAATAGTTTTTTTCCGTATCCTGCATCGAGCAAGATATTCTTCTTTCCGGTGCGAATGAGGAAGGTATTTGTCGCCATCGGAAACGCCCCGTTTGTCGTGTATTGTTGCAAAATGTCGGGCGTAGCATCGAGCAAAATTCTGCTGTTCCCTTCTGACTGCCCTTCCGATAAAGTACTGACAGTAAAATCTCCTAACGCGAAAGTGATTACATCGTCTTGTGCCTGTAAACATCCAGCCGTGCAAGCGATGAGAATAAATAGATAAATTTTTTTCATGACTACAATAATTTAAGTTTAACGTATGATGCGGGTGCAAATTGGGAGGTGGATAATCTTTTTCAGAAATGGATGTAAAATTCGCAACTCACTAATAAACAGTCTTATTCGCGGAGAGAGAGGGATTCGAACCCCCGGAACCTTGCAGTTCAGCGGTTTTCAAGACCGTCGCAATCGACCACTCTGCCATCTCTCCTTTTGGCGAATCATACCCCCATATTCTTTTGGATAACCACACCCCATTTGGCGAACACGCCTCTATATCTATTGGGGCGAATCACGCCTCTATATCCTTTGGGTGAATTACACCCCCCATATCAATCACACCCCTATTGATGAATTACACCCCTACCTAACAGAAACAAAGGACCTGTCTTTTCTCTTTTTGGTAAAAACGACTTCCCCATCTGTGAGGGCGTACAAGGTGTGGTCTCTACCGATGCCTACGTTCAGACCCGGATTGTGGACTGTGCCCCGTTGACGTATGATGATATTTCCGGCTTTGACTGTTTGTCCACCAAAAATCTTCACTCCTAAGCGCTGACTCGCTGATTCACGACCGTTTTTCGAACTGCCGACTCCTTTTTTGTGTGCCATATTCTTTTAAAATTTTTGAAGTTTCACAATACTCCCTTACCCCCCTTTCAAGATTGAATTGCTTCAATGAGGACTTGTGTTAAATACTGACGATGCCCTCTTTTTTTCTTGTAACCGTTTCTCCTTCTCTTGTGAAAAACAATCACTTTGTCTCCTTTGAGGTGCTTTACTACTTTGGCAACAACCTTGACCCCTTCAATCTGCGGCGTACCGACTTGTACTTCCCCATTGTTGTCCATTAGGAGGACTTTTTCAAACTCAACTTGACTGCCTTCTTCTGCGTCAAGTCTGTGTACATACACTTTCCGGTCCTTTTCAACTTTAAACTGCTGACCGGCAATTTCTACAATTGCATACATTATTATAATGTGTTAAGTTACTACCACGAGGTGGGCTCTCACCGCTTTTTTATACCCCTAAGGAAAATTCGCGGCGCAAAAGTAGATAATAAAAATGACAAATAAAAGGAATTAGAAAAGAAAATGTTCAGTCATCAATTATAAGCTTCATAGAAATCAAAAAACTACTCTTCATCACCGTATTACCTAATATATAGGCAAAGTCAAAAGACGATTTGGAAAAAATCCACCCGCCACCAACCGAAATGTAGGAAGGGGTCGTTTTTTGCTCGTTTCCAATATGGTAGCCTCCTCTGAGGGCTAATCTCTTGAAGGTATATTCAGCACCAAGCCCTGCCATCACGCCGGAAAAATCGGACGGTTGCAATTGGTAATCTATTTCCCCGCTACCTCTCAAGCTATGCGCCGTCGCCAAGTTAAGACGGTACGAACCCCCTGCCTTCAGCCTTGTCGGAAGGTCATATTTACCGTTGCCATAATCCATTTTTGAACCTATATTAGATATACCGGCACCAAAAGACAGATTTTTCAGTACATACATCATGTTCACATCCATGCTTACTGTCGATGCCTGCGTACCACCACCCAAATCCGAAGCTATAAAACGCAAATTAGCGGCGATTGAAAAACTCCTCAGCAATTTATAAGCGTACCCCATGGCAAAAACATATTCTTGCGGTGTCAGTTTCCCCAAATCACTGCCATTCTCATCCATCCCCGGTGCCAGCTTAAACGTGTTGTAACCCATGCCAAAAGACATACCTGATTTTTTATCCAAGCGATAATAGCCACCAATATTAACCATTGTGTTGTCCAGCGACTCCGGTTGGAAACTTCCCAAAGATGCCCCAAAGGCATGGGCACTGTCGCTCGCATGCAAAAGACCGGCACTATTGTATTGTGTCACAAAAGGCGTACCCGCCATAGCATACCCTGCATTCGCCATTCCCAACAAACGAGCATCTGACGGCGTATTCAAGAAAGAGACACTCTGGGAATGAACAAAAAAGGTCATGAAAGTAAACAAGATTGTTATTGCTTGCTTTTTGTTCGTCAAAGAGTGATTACGACTACCTTTACACATCTTTTTCTACATACAGATGGTCAATGATAAAATCCTGCCGTTGGGAGGTATTTTTTCCCATATAATAGGCTAACATCTCTTGTATCGGCTCACTTTTTGACAAGCGAACCGGCTCCAAACGAATGTCTTTACCGATAAAATGCTTAAACTCATCCGGTGAGATTTCACCTAAGCCTTTAAAGCGCGTGATTTCAGGCTTGGGTCCTAAGTCTTTAAAAGCCTTTTTCCGTTCTTCATCCGTATAACAATAGCGCGTTTCCTTCTTATTCCGCACCCGAAACAGGGGCGTTTGCAAGATATACACGTGACCGGCACGCACTAAATCAGGGAAAAATTGCAGGAAGAATGTCAGCAGTAACAAGCGTATGTGCATACCATCCACATCGGCATCCGTAGCAACGATAATGTTGTTATAACGTAAATTTTCAAGTCCATTTTCAATATCCAAAGCCGCCTGCAAAAGGTTAAATTCCTCGTTCTCATAAACGATTTTTTTCGTCATCCCGAACGTATTTAGAGGTTTCCCTCTCAGACTAAACACCGCTTGCGTATTGACATTCCTGGACTTGGTGATAGAGCCACTCGCAGAATCACCCTCCGTAATAAAAATCGAAGATTCGGTCTTCTGTTCGTGTGCGGAACTGAAATGCACGCGGCAATCCCGCAGTTTCCGGTTGTGAAGGCTCACCTGCTTGGCCCTTTCTTTCGCTATCTTTTGTACGCCCGCCATCGCCTTACGCTCCTTTTCGGCTTCGATAATCTTGCGCAACAAAATGTCGGCAGTCTCGGGGTTACGGTGCAAATAGTTATCCAACTCTTTGGCAAGGAAGTCCATGATGAAAT
>BNXR01000090.1 GCA_025999735.1 Bacteroidia bacterium
CCATCTCTTCTTTGCTCCCATGCTTGATACCTGCCCAGTCGAGCCGTATTACTGGATAGCGCTGTGTCCAATCCCATTTATCATAGATATAGAGACCTTCAAACAGCGACTGATTGCCTGTGTAAAGCTCCTCCAACGTGCTAACAAGCAGCGACTTTCCAAAGCGGCGCGGACGCGAAAGAAAAACCATATAGGAACTTGTAAGTTGGTATATGTCTTTCGTTTTATCAACATATAAAAGACCTTCACTGCGCAGTTTTTCAAATGATTGTACCCCTATCGGTAAATTTTTCATGACCTTTGTTTTAAAATGTTCGCGAAGATAAACAAAATAATTGAAGTGCGCAAATTTTTGCGCACAGTCGATACGGTGTCGTTATCTTATTTCCCCGTTTTGAAAAGTGCCGAAAGGTCGCTGAAACTTACTTTACATGACGGTGAAAAAGCATCGGACTTCATGTACGATAGGATACTACTGTACAATTGCCGCGCTTCGGGTTTATCCTGAATGGCAGGCAGGTCGGACATGCAAACCAACAATTTCCCTCCGTCTATCGCAAATTCAACTATTAATCCCAGTTTATGATTGCGTTCCACATTATCTATCACTTGCACAATGGGCAGGTACTCTTTTGGAACATTATCCAAAATCAACGGACGACTGCTCTTGATAATAGAAAACCAGTGCCAATTGCTGTGAAAATCAGTCGGGAAGTCTTTAAATATCGGATGTTTCGGGTCGGTTAAAAGACCAAGTGTACCCGGCGAAACAGGCATTTTCGTGCTTTCACAGATTCCTTTGAACATCTTGTAATTCCAGTAATCTGTTTGAAATAATCCGCCAACAGTAACATGTTCCACCTCTTTGTGATGGGGGAAATACAAGACCTTGCCGCCTTTTTGTAGAATATCCTGCACTCGTTTGTCTAACTTGCTGCTTACTTCAATCCCCGAAGTTGAAATAGGAGCCTGTTGTTGTGGGTAAATCCACAAAGGATAGGTGTTTTTGTATTTTGTGCCCGCAATGTGCAACGTCAATGTTACTTTTTGTGCCTTTTGGATGCCGGATATGTTGGGTTGTATTTTGCCCAAATTCGCCAAAACGCCTTGTTTGGCGGTTAAATCCACACTGCCTTTATCCACAGTGTTCGACTTCTCATCTCGCAATTCCCATTCCACTTTCTCCTTCTCAAAGGCATATTTGGAATAATTGGCAATCAATATATCACCGCTCAGCGGTTCATCATTGGTATAACAAAATTTTTCAGTTGCAAACAGCGGGACTACTTCCGAACAAAATTCCCTCCATTCTTCAGGACTTATCAGCCCCTTGCTATCCATAAAAGCGTCCAAAATTCCGACAAGTGCCGTTCCCTGTCCGGGATAGTCCTGCAAATCCAATAATTGAAATCCGCCAAATCTGTTTGTTCTCAAATCCATCTCAATATCCGCTCTATACAACAAAGCAGACCATGTACCCGATGCCAGGAAGAAATCATGCGCCTGTTTTGCCATCCCTGCATCTTCAAGGCGTTTGCGAAACACTTCAAAATTGCGGGCTTGCAGTACGCCGGTATATTTCTCTATTTCACGATAGTCCGGATAAATCTGAAATTGCCCTGTTTCGTGGCTGATAATCGGCAGGGAACACATTTGCACGGCACTGTCGAAGTTCATCACCGAATTGGGATAGATGTGATTGATTATTCCGCCGTCAATGGCATCGGCAAAGGAAAAAGAGCCACGGGTATGATTATTATAATTGTACGGAGAATACTGACCTACGCTCGCGGTCGTAAAATAATCATCCGTAGGTGCGTAATTGACACCTCTATTAACGAAATTGTTGGAACCGGAAGCATACAAACGCCGGTCGTCGTGTTGTCGAAACGCACTGACCATATTTATTAATTGCTTCTGATTTCCGGATATTTCGTTCCCTAATGCAAACATCACAAAGGATGGCTGGTTTCCGTAAGCATCTTGAATATCAATACCTTCGGATATACCATCATTACGTACTCTTCCGATAACCGACAATTCGGGTTGCAGGTATATGCCTTCGATATTGGCGGCTTCAAAGCAGGCAGCAGGCGGACACCATGAATGGAAACGGACATGATTGATGCCATACGATTTGGCAATCCTGAAATACTTTCTCCACGAGGCCGTATCCATTGCCGTATGTCCGGTCAGCGGGAATACGCAGGCGTCATGTTTTCCCCGCAGAAAGGTGGTATTTTCGTTGATGACAAATTGAGTGCCTTTCGTTTTAAAATCGCGAAGTCCGAAATTCACAGTGCGCGTATCATTGATATTTTTCCCTTTGAGCGTCACCGTTAGTTTATAAAATGTCGGCTCAAATTCGTCCCATAACAAAGCCTCTTCGCCCATTTGCAGTACAAGAACCTCCTCGTTCGTGCCGGTATCAATTGTCTTTTTGATGTCCACCCGATGTTTTTTTTGTGTATTGCACGCTTCTGCCGAAAGTGAAAGCACGGGAGTACCCGTCATTCCGTCGGGACGGTGGAACTTGATTTTTACGGTAGCCGATTTTGCTGCCACATCGGGATATACCTGAATATCGCGAATATGAAAAGGTGAGGTTGCCTCAATCCGCATATCGCCGATAATTCCATTCCAGTTGGTTTGTGTCGCTTCCGAAAAAGCATGTGCATTGGGTGCGTAACTGTTGTCCACCATGATGGTCAAAACATGCTTGCCGGGTGTCAATAAAGCCGTTAAATCATATTCCTGTGGAGTCGCTATCTTCTGAGAACTTCCGGCATACTTGTCATCCACCCACACTTTTGTAGGTTTGGTACGCTCCAGAAGCAACGTCAGTGATTGGTCTTTCCATTTGCGAGGAATCTCAATTTCTTTCTGATACCATGCCTTGCCTTTGTAATAGTACTTCCTCGACAAATGTGAAGTTTCATCGGTTTGGGTATTCAATTCGCCTTTTTCATTGGTATCGGTCGTGCCGGGTAATTTCACATTGTCTGCCAATGTTTTTTCGTACCATTTTTCTGTTTCTCCCTTGTCGGAATCGTCCGTTTGAAATCCCCAGTTGCCCTGCAAGTCAATAAAATCCCGCTGCGGATTCTCTGAGCACGAAACTAACGCGCTGATTGCCACAATGATGGAAAGAATGCTCGAAATAAATCGGTATGTCATATCGTGTACCTAAAAATTTATACTGATTTTTCATAATTTATTATTGAACCAATGGCGTCAAATCAATCCGCTTAAAAAAATATTCCGCTCCCTCAGATTGGATTTGGATTCGTCCTTTTTGCGGTTTTACTAAACTGGCTTTGTTCACTAATTTTCCGTTCAAATAGACGGTAAGTGTGCCTCCTTGGGCAACACATTTTATCGTGTTCCATTCGCCATGTTCGTTTTCTATTTCGTTTTTACCACGAAAACCAGCAATACCTTGCCACTCATGGTCGCGTCCGATTCGATTGATGCGTACGGCAGGGGTATAAACTGTCGTTTCAATACCGTCGGGGTCGTAATCCAAACCTCCGGATTTCGGTTGTGGTTTTGATGGTGGAGCAACCGTTGTCGTCAGGGCAAAGTTTTCCTCATCGCCCGCCAAAGCCACAACGATAAAATCGCCGCAACCACCGTCAATGATATTACATTCGATAGATTTCATCCAAGCACCGTTGAATGCGCCATCCTCGCCTATCGAGTGAAGCAGCAAACCGCTGTCAAAGGCTAATCCTTTGCGAGGCCAATAAGTTTGAGTTCCGGTTTTAAATTCGACTTCCAAAGAGTAGTTTTCGTATTCAGCGTTTGTTGTGATACAACCCCATTCCGCCCCTGAAACCCTGATCAGTCCGTCTTGTACGGAAAATACCTTTTCGGGGTCGTTGTTTTTGCCTCTTTTGGACAAGTACGTGTACCAGCCATCCAGATTTTTACCGTTGAAAAGCGGTGTAACCACAGCCACCGAAACAGGAGTAGTTTTACTATGTCCGCACGAATAAACGGTGAGTATGACAACCGTCCATATTAAAATCAATCTAATTTTTTTCATGTTTTTTAATTAAATTTTTTAGTTCCCGAATTTAAGAATATCTACCTTTTTTTATTTTCCCGGCAGGGGTACTTTGCTGTATTCAGCCATATCTACATCGGTTAATGCAAGTTCTGCGGGCATAAAGTCCATTGTTGAATTTGTGATATTCTCCCAGGTGATGGTTTTACCGGTATAAGCCGCTTCACGCGCCATGATACAGGCCATGGACGATATGGCGGTTGTTTCCGACTGGTCCATCAGTTTGCCCTTGCGGATGCTGTTTACAAATTCAACATGTTCAAGGGTGTACATATCATGGTTTTGATATTTGGCTTTAGCGGCTGCATCGTCGTGTTTCCAGAGCACCTTGCCGCTCAGGTCGTGGATGCTGAAATCGCGGCTGTCCCACGAACCTTTTGTACCCTGTACAATAGCGCCTACGTACGTATCGCAATTAAGGAACTGGCGACAAATACCGGTCACATGCACTCCATTTTCGTACTCGAAATCAATACCAAAATTATCGTATAAATTACCGACAGTACGGAATAGTCGCGAGCCGGTTGCGATGACTTTTGACGGTTTCAGGTGAGAGAACCAAGTGAAAACATCTACCCAATGAATGAGTTGGTCAAGCACCATATCTCCACAGAGCCAACACCAACTGAAAAAATCACGAATCATGTACTCCATGTCTGTCCAACCGGGTTGACGTTTTTTATAGGTCACCGGCACCGTATTGTAATACACCACACCGCTTACTATCTCGCCAAGCAATCCTTCCTGTATCTTTTGGTAGGATTCGACAAACGGACGGTCGTGATGGTATTGTGTTCCGGTAAGTACACTTTGTTGTTTCGCAGCAGCTTGCTTTATGGCTGCCATAAAGGTTCGATAACCGGCAACATCAACGCAGGCAGGCTTTTCGACAAACACATGCTTTCCCTGTTCCACCGCATATTTGAGGTGATATGGATGAAAGAGGTTGGGTGTGGCTATCAGGATGATGTCCACCGGCAGTTCGCAGACTTTTTTATACGCATCGAAACCGGTAAAACACTGTTCATCAGCCACCTCGTTATTTTTCTTTTCTTTCATAATACGGCGGCAGTTTGCAATTTTGTCTGGAAACATATCGGCTAAAGCCACGATGGACAAACCATCGGCGGCACTTAAAAAGTTGATGGCTAATCCCGCACCGCGCCCTCCGCAACCTATCAGTGCTGCCTTCAGAGGCTTTCCGTCAATTGCCTTGTCGGGAAGTTCGGGACGGTACAATCCGTTTAACGGACGCAACGGGGTTATTTTGTCTTTGCTTGTGCAGGAATTTAATAACATTCCCCCTACCATGCTACCTGCACCAATGGAGGCAGCCTTTGTCAGAAAAGAACGACGGTTAATTGCATCCGAGGTTCCTTCGTTTATCGCTGTGTTTTTGTTTTTTTCTGTGTTTAACATTACTTTATTATTTTGTTGATTAAAACTTGTTGCAAAATTAACTTTAATTATTTTTACAAGAAATACTGTCCTTCTTCTTTCAGCCTTTTCCGCAGCAACTGCACATCAACTTTGTGCACATCGGGTTTCGACTGTTTGGTGGCGTGCACTGCCGCCATTCCTGCCGCTTCGCCGGTAACTAAACAAGGCGGCATCACTCGCAGACTTCCGAATGTATCTTCGTCGGTGGATATACAACGACCTGCCGTCAATACATTTTTTAAACCTTTGGGCGTCAGGCAGCGGTAAGGGATGCCGTGTGACTCTCCTTTTTTGTAATCGGGAGGACTAACAAATCCCACTTTATGCACATCTATGCAATAGGAATTACGCCCTATTTCATCCTCGAAAGATTTTCGTTGCTTCCAATCTTCTATCGTGAAAGTGTAGTCTCCTTCTATGCGGCGGCTTTCCCGCGCTCCCAGCACACTTGCCGTTCTTACGATGAATGAGCCGCCAAAAGTTTTCGGCTGATATTCTTTCAACGCTTCGAGGTGCTGCGCGGCTATCTGCCGTCCGGTGATCATGCCTTGCGACACTGCATAAGGGTCTGTACTGTCCAACTCAAGGTGTCCAGCATTGAACCCGACAGCATCAGGACCTATCAGGTTATTACATAAAAGAGGATTGGATGGATCCAAGAGAGGATATTTACCCGACCGAATAATGTCATATATCGGACTGTTTTTATTGTTGGGCCGCAAATCGGGTCCGTTCACGTAATTATAGGTATCCACATTGGCAAAGGAGAAACATAAGGTGGAACTTTGTTCTACGCCGTCTTCGTTGCCTCTCTTGAAACTTGCACCTGCCCATGCCGCCAAATCACCGTCGCCCGTAGCGTCTATATAAACTTTGGCTTTGAAGGCGGTAAGTCCGGCTTTGTTGGCGACTATCAAGGCGTCAATCGTATCGTTAGCGGACATCTCCACCGAAGCCAAGCGGGAGAAGAACAGTACTTTTACTCCAGATTCCGTCACAAATTTATCATAAACCGACATCAAATGTTCGGGATTGATGCATACCCAATCCAATTTGTTTGCCCTCTCGTGAGGCACGCCTTTCTTGGATTCAGTGAATATTTTCTCCGCCAAGCCGCGGTAGATGATTTTCTCTTTGTCAGAAAACGGACACCAGGCAGGTATCATTCCTGACGTTCCCATGCCGCCCAATTGCCCCATGGCTTCTATCAGCAGTGTTTTTGCACCTTCGCGTGCTGCTGATATGGCCGCTGTGCAGCCTCCGGGACCACCGCCAACCACTATCACATCCCATTGGTCGTCAACGGATATTTTTTTCTTCGATAAAGTGAGTGATTTCCCAGTTGATTTTTCAACTGCCGACTTCGTTCCGGCTGCCATCACATTCTGTCCCATAGCAACAGCCACAGTGGCTAATCCTGCCGTTTTTAAAAATTCTCTACGATTATTCATTTCAATTATTTAAATTTCTATTATTTAATTTTCAGCGGTCAATTGTTCAATCCTACATTGGGCGTATTGCAATACGCCCCTACATTCCTACATTCCTACATTCTATCCTGCAACCGGCCTCTTTTCCACTGAATGCGATGCCCAACAGAATGATTTTTCGGTCAAGAAATTGTTCGTAATACCGTTTATCATAAATTTGCGCGATGGCTTGCTTAAGCAAGGTTTTCAATTTCTTTTTGGCATGATATTTCAGTTCTACCACTACCGCCACTCCGTCTTGCAGCAATACCGCATCCATACGTCCACGGTTGGTTATCTTTTCGCTTTGAATATTGAAACCCAGCATGGTCATCCACAATTGAAAGATGATGTGATAACGGGCTTCATTTTCTAAATTTTCCGCTTCCGCTTTGGCTTTGTTTTTCGCCTTGGATGGCTTTAAAGTGTAGGGAACATCGGCAAACATTTTGCGCATATTAGTTGTAAAACCATCCTCATCGAAATCAAGAATTTGTTGCAACATTTCACGTCCAAGTACCGACATGGTTGAACGGGGATAATTGGTATAGGCACTTAACAGGTGCCTCATCAACGACACTCTCACTTCCTGATTGGGAACTTCAAGGGTGTATAGATAATTACCATCAGTCATTTCTTTGTTTTTGACAGTCAGATAGCCTGTCTGAAATAATAAAGGCACATCATCAAGTGCATCCGGATCGTAACTGTCGAAAGC
>BNXR01000091.1 GCA_025999735.1 Bacteroidia bacterium
AAGCAGAAAATCTCAATGGTAAATTACAACGATTTGTCTCCGCGAACTATGGACTCAAAGACAAGGATTTTTTCCTATATCGTACTGCCGGATATTTTTCATAGCACCTCAAAAAAAGAGTTAGCCATAAAAATAGAGGGGAATTTGTAGTATTTTTCTAACGCAAAAAGTTTGTATAAGCGTACACGTAGGGGCAGACCTGCGTGTCTGCCCTATTAGTGTTGGGGCGGTACTGTGAACAATACGTGCTAATCGGTGAAGGTGAAAAGAAAATTCATCCCGAAATTCCAGATGGTAACGACACCGATAGACAGAATTTTTGAAAGGTAGAAATTTAATTTTCCCTTATCCGAAAGCACCCACAGGGCAAAATTGTTTATGCCAAGTCCTAATAGGGAAATCGCAAAAAACGATAAAAATTCAACCCCTACTTGTCCGGAATGACTTTGAAAAGTCCAAAGCCGATTCCAAATATAATTGGAGACAGCAGCCAAAATAAAACCACAGGAATTGGCAAGGTACTTGTTTATTTTGACTTTTTCTTTCAACAGCCAAGTGGTACCGAAGTCAAGAAGCATGCCGGAAAATCCTACCGTACAGAATTTCAAAAATTTTAATAGGACAATGGTATTCATATTTTCAATCGGTGCGTATTTCGTGCTAAAAAGGGTACAGGTTATTAATCCGTGTCGGCAAGGGGGCTTTGTTTGAGTGGTGTGCGGCTATCTGCATTTATTTTCAAAGGAAGGTAGGCACTATTTCTGGCGGCAGACAAGGGATCAACCAATGTAAGCGTAAATTGGTATTCTCCCGATGACAAGTCCGGTACGATAGTCATCAATTGACACTTATTAATCGTCTGATTTGCAATAATATAAGAAATAGGGTTGCTGAGCAGACAATCGGCAAGGTCAATTTCCCTTTTTAGAATATAGGCTGCCTTTAAAGTGACCGGAAACTCAGGGTGCCCGAAGTCAATGGCATGGGTGCTAGGGTTGTGTATTTCAAACGGTATCATGAGCGTGTCACCTGCTTGCACTTCTGTTCGTGGCAGGGTATAGTTGATTTTCACTCGATTTACGGATTGAAAACTTTCGACCGCACGACCCCATTGAGGTACAAAAACGGGCTTCCCTTGAAATTGTAATTCCTTCTGCCAAATGTCGAATTGGGTTTGTCGGCGGTCGATGGCACTCAATACAAATGCCTCTTTTCCCGTAAAGAAATGATATTTTGAGGCACCTTGAAAAGAACCGGTAAAAACTACCGGCAAATCACCGGCAAGGGCTTCAAGTTCAGCATTTTTTTCCTTCTTACCGCTAAAATCCAATCTTTCGGGCAAAATAGGTGTCGGCAAAAGAATGCGGGCAATGACTATTAAAAGTAGTGACCAAGTCACCCAGTGCCTTACGTAATGCAACAACTTTGAATTTTCCATGCTTCGCGAATAAAGTAAAAGAAGCATCGGAATGGAACAAATAACCGTCCAATGAGGCTCCACATGTCCCCGAAACGACATTATCCAAAAGAAAGTCAGAAAACCGATGATGAGGAAATACAAACCCCGTTCAAAAATAGCCCGTGCTTTATACTTTATGAGAACGTAAACCACAGCCCCAAAGGTAAAAGGGTTAAATACAGCCAATTGGTTGGGCAGATATTCAAAAAAATAACTCCATCTGAAACTGCGACTCCTATCGCTCAAATGGTATTTGAAACTGGGAAAATCATTGACAAATTGCCACTGAAAATGGGGGAGGAGGCATAAAAGTGTCGCCAGTCCTGCCAACCAAAATTTGGGTCGGGAAAGGAGGCGAATATTGGATAAAAGGATGAGCCCGACGACCAAGACCGCGTGATATTTGCTGTAAACCATGCCCGTCATTGAGAGGGAAAGCCAAAGCGTGTGGTCCCACGACTCCTCTTTCAAGAACTTTTTGTAGGATAATAGAAAGCAGGCGGTAAAAAACAGGAACGGAGCATCCGGTGTGGCTACAAACCCGTACACCTGAAACATAATGAAAGAGGTAGCAAGGAGGAAAAACAGTACCACTTTTCGGGTATCGGGACCTTTCTCTTCGATGATTTTCCAAATCAAGATGAGCGTAAAGACTTGAAGGATAAGGGTTGCAAAACGGACGGACAGATTTCCTCCAAACAGCAAATTAGAAAAGGCGGTCATCAGAGCCACCATCGGGGGATGGTCGTAATAGCCCCAAGCCAACTGCTCACCGTACAAAAAGTAGTAGGCCTCATCGCTCATTACTTCCGTGACCATCGCTTGGATAAAGTTTACCACAAACCAAGCGAGCAGGAAAATCGCAAACAGCCACCGCCAGTTAGAACCAATTATCCCACAAATATTCGTACTTCTTTTCATCTTTTGACCGTGTAAAATTGTCCAAATCGAAGGTCACATAGAGGGACTGTTCATGGTAGATGTGCTGCTCTGTGAGGTGGAATGTCCACATAAACTTGATTTTGAAAGCATTAGTTTTAATAAAGTTGATATACGCATCACAGCGGTCATATTCTTTGGAACGATAAATCGGGTCGCCCCAATAGAGTTCGTTGCCGTGGTCGCCATGATAAACTTGCTGACTGTCGCCTCTATAGTAGGAGTTAAAAACGCCCAGTCCCTTGTATTCTGCCTTTACTTCTGCCAAGATTCCTTGTGGGTAATTCCAAAATTTGCGATCCCGTTCCCTGTCATAGCCCTTAGACCAGCCGATGTTGGCTTCCAATTTCTCAAAACCTGTTTTTTGTGCTAAATCAAGCCCTATAGAAGTTAATATCAGCCCATTATCATGTACAGATTCAATCACTTCCGGATTTTGTGTACCGGCAAAATGGAACATATAGCCAAAATGTTGGACATAAAACAGAGAGTAATTATAGCGTCCCGACCACCCCATAAAAAAGGATTCGTGTCGGGTACGTGTTTGTCGTGTAGCCCAGTCCAACCAGAGATTGAAGTTAAGTTTTTCGTTATCGTACTCCCAGAAAAGACCGTTTACTATCGGGCGATAGTTCTTTATAGAATCTTGAAAAAACATACGTGGGTATTTATCCAACGCGATTTGGCGGGGAAAAGCACCCATGTAAAAGCGAAAAGGGGTCTCCCCCGTGAATTGATAGTAAGCAATAGGGTCGTAAAAGTCGACCGTTTTATCACTCCCATATTCATGCATAGCGTCGATGCCTGCAAAAACACGGTGTTTTTCTCCCCAGCCTATCCCCAATTCGGGTGCCAAATGCATGCCGGACATACTTTGAGGCATCTGGACCTTAGAATGACCAAACTCGGTGTTGTCAAAAAATGAATGAACACCGGCTTTCCAAAGAAAATCCTGAGCAACAAGGGTGTGCGCAGACCATAGAAAGAAATACAAAAGAAGGGTCACAAAAAGAATGGACATTTTTTTCATTTGATATTCATTTTAATGGTACATAAATTCAGGAACTAACAAAAAGGGACTGCAAAAGTACATGAAAATTGCGGGATTTCCAAGCACATGAATGAAAAATCGTCTTTTAGATATTTGTCCTTGCTCCTACTTCTTGTCAATCATCAGCATTTGGTAGATTTCCTGCCACTCTTTTTCATAGAGCTTGGTGTCGGAATTGGCAAGTTGTGTGAATGTCGCCGAAGAATAAAATAGGTCGGCGGCTTTTTCTTCGTCTATTTGTAAATCAAGCATTAACTGTTCTACAATTGGCTCGCTTATGTCTTCAATAGAAAAAATCATGTCGATTTGCGATTTGTAATCAAGCAACTGTAGCGAATGTGCCGTACAAAAACAAATTTGGTGCGTTTCTTCGTGGTGCGCAAGCATTTTGAGAAATTTTTCCTTTGCAATTTTTCCTTTCAAATACAAACGTAATGTGTGTTGCACTTTATCGTCGGCAACAGGACCTTCGACAATGTCGTATTCGTGCGCAGGCATTTTACTTTTTCTGTTTCTGTTTGCCACTATAAAATCAAGCCATTCACCGTTATAACTCGCAAAACGTTTGATTAAGCAAATACTTTCGGCAAATTCTCCGGCCGTAAAATCAAATTCGGTTACAACCCCTTTCACATCGTGTTTTTCGCCGATAATCTCAGCCCACGTTTCAGCGTGACGGCGAAATTTAGTTACATAAAAACCTTTACCGAAATCTTTGTAAGGTTGGCATTTCGACAAATCTATATACTCTATGTGCGTGTAACTTCCGTGATAAACTTTCATTAGCGCATTCCTCCGTTTTTACGACAAATTTCAAAAATATCGTGTACCGCCCAAATTTCGTTGTCGGTATGCAGTGCCCACCAATGTCTGTTTAAAAACTCCCAACCACCGTACTTCTTCAAATAAAAAAAGGCATCTTGAATGTTCATTTTGTAAGCACTCGCAAATTGGGGGACAATAAAAGTAATGAAACTTATTTTGTCACTCGTCTGTTTATCTAATTTTGTTTCCATCATATCAAATTTACACGTTCAAAAGTTCATAGTTCCCAAACAATTACCACATCCCACCAACCATTCCGCTATCCATGTGTGATGAGTGGTCAAAAAAGGGATGCGTTTCGGATGCAAAAGTAGTAAAAGTTTTTTATTGCAACGCATTTGGTAGTTTTTGTTCTATTATTCATTGTCTAGTGTTTTCCGGGTTGCTTCCTGTAAAATATTATTTTTCATTCTGTCTGGCAATTCTTTTGCATTGAGCGGACTGATGGCTGATTTGCCCGTTCTATTTTCTATATTTCGGCGGGCTTGTTTGGCAACTTGTGCGCCTTCCAATGCAACACCCTGGGATGATTCTTTTGTCATCAAATTGGTAAGGATGGCATATTCCATACCCTCTTTCACGCCCGCCTTTCTCCATTGGTCAGTCAATTCTTTGCGAAATTGAATAGATTGCAGGCGTGCATTTATCCATTCTTCCGAATACCCAAGTGCACGATAGGCGAGCATTGCCCTATCTATTGTCAATTCGGGGTTTTGTATTTCATTCAAACGGTCGTTGGCAACTTCGGCAAGCCAAAGTTTAAAAGGCTCGGCTTTTTTGCTTGGAATAGATTGAACAATTCTAAATAGTTGTTTTGGTGTGGCTGCAAGTGTTTTGCGAAATTTTCCCGTTTCGGTAAGCATTGCTACCTGGGGACAATTTGTCCCTAGATAGTCGCCTAAAATTGTATCGCGTTTTCGCAACTTTTTTAGATAATCTGTCGGGTTAACGCTGTCCGTAAGTGCCTGTATAACATCTACCAACGAAAAATACCATTCTTCAAATTCTTCATTCCAAACAGAACGAATTTGCTGATTTTGAAATAGTTGTATTTTGTTCATTTTGCTTGTTTTAACCATTGCCGTGAGGCTCCGCCCCCGCTAAAAAATTCCATTCTTTCGGATGCAAAAGTAGTAAAAGTTTTTTTACGGGCAATAGCGACTACCGATATTTCCCCCCTTCATCCTCCATGAGGCTACAGTAGCTTAAATAGCGACTTTCACTAATACCACCCTCTTTGACGGCTTTGAGGACGGCACATCCCGGTTCGTGTATGTGGGTGCAATTATAGAAGCGGCAATCTTCGGAGGCTTTGAATATTTCGGGGAAATAATGCGATAGTTCTTCCTTTTTCATGTCTATTAGGCCGAAACTTCGGATACCGGGAGTGTCAATGATGTATCCACCGCCGTGCAAGGGAAACATTTCTGCAAAAGTCGTAGTGTGCTTGCCGGTATTATGTGCTTCGGAGATGTCATCGGTTTTCAGGTTTAAAGTCGGTTCAAGTTTGTTGATGAGTGAGGACTTCCCGACGCCTGAAAGTCCCGCCAGTACCGTCGTTTTATCTTTCAAAACGCATGATAATTCATTTAGATTTCTATTTTCAGTGACAGAAATCTCGTAGCAATCGTAGCCTGCCTTTTGATAGCTGCGCTTTAATGACTTCAAGGCTGTCAGTTCCTCGTCAGAGTAAAGGTCTATTTTATTGAAACAGAGGATGGCGGTGATATTGTAGGCCTCTGCTGTGACTAAAAAACGGTCGATAAAGACGGTGGAGGTTTCCGGTTGCGAGAGAGTGACTAAGACAAGCACTTGGTCAATGTTTGCTGCTAAAATATGTGATTCTTTGGACAGGTTGGTGGACTTTCGGATGAGGTAATTTTTCCGTTCGTGGATATGGGTAATAACGAAGTCGCCTTTCGCTTCATTTTCCATATCTACATCGACAATATCACCTACTGTCACGGGGTTTGTAGTACGAAAACCCTTTAATCTGAGCTTCCCGCGAATACTACATATTGCCTCGCCAACACCCCCTATTCGCACAACATAAAAACTACCTGTTGATTTAATAACAATACCTTCCATCAGATATGAACTACTATTTTGTCAGTATCTTTAAAACTTGTGCGAAGATACACAAAAATGTGTACTAACGAGCCAAAAATAAATACAAAGTCTGAATTTTACTTCATGTTTAGCCTAACGTGTTAGGTTTACATTTTTTTGCTTCCATAAACAAGGAGGTCGGGTCATAAACGATGCCATCCTTCACATCTAATTCGTATTTCTGCCACTCAGGGATTTCACTTTCAACTGGATTTTTTATCGCAATTTCTGTAAATCCACAAGATGACAATAACTGAGCAAGCGAGTATCTATCATACATCCATAGATGAACCTCTCCTCCTAATCTAAAATTTCCAACATCCGTCGCTTTGCTCCAAAAGAGTTTTGAAAATCCTTTGTGCAGAACAAACCTGACAGCTTTTCTAAACATAGTGACAGAAGAAAGAGCCATTTTAAGGTTTCCCTTCTTGAAATTGCGTCCCACATAGCCCATCCGCGACATGACATATTCTTCATTGACAATCTTGGGCTGTTGTAAATATGTAGCCATTAACCCACCATTGTAATGACGGGTCATCTGGTCTAACAATTCGAGCATGATCCAATCGTAATTACTTTTCGACTTCTCGGTTGGGTTTTCAAGATTTTCATTTAATGTTTTTTTGTATTCGTTCACAATATCTTCTAAATCAGGCACTACAACACGGAGTATTCCATTGGGTTTCAATACTCTGTGACATTCTTTAATAAATGCTGCCGCCTTTTCTTTGGGAATATGTTCTAAAACCTGCGAGTGATATACTACATCAAAGAAATTATCAGGGAAGGGTATCCCTTTGAGTAAATTGACTACTTTCACTTTTGGGGAATAGGACACCATGTCTATATTCACCCAATCGGGATGAATTTTGGTACCACATCCTACGTTTAATAATTTTTCCATTCGTTCGTTTTTTTACATCTTAAAATTTGTCCGTTACGCCTGATTTTATTTTGCAAGCACCATGAGAGAATAGCCATTATTGTGTAAGTTCTTCATTTCTATCACCCACCGC
>BNXR01000092.1 GCA_025999735.1 Bacteroidia bacterium
GATATAAAGTAGGGGCGACCCTTGCGGTCGCCCCTGACTACAAAAAAAACGGCTTGAACGTATCTTGAAAGGTATTTTAGAGCGCCCTTATACTAGTTTTGTCAGCCCCGAATAATTGGAAGGGGACACAATCTGTATTTTACTAAGGGGCTGATAATCTTTTGTATTTCTTGTGATAATAACATCTAATTCATTTTCTATTGCTGTTTGAGCCTGAACGGCATCTTCAAAATCAGCCCAATTGAGAGATAAAGCATTGATAATTGTGCGTTTATCAACTCCGATAACATCTACTATCGTTATTAACTCGTGCAAGAAAGCCAATGCCTTTTCTTGGCCTGAAGCTTTTCGCAGCAGATAAAATACATCTGTAACAATAGTTGCCGAGATATACCCCAGTAGTTTTTGCTCGCTTATTTGTTTGAAAACATTAACAGCATCTTGATAAAACGGTTGTCTTTTTAGCGCAATGTCTATGATGACATTGGTGTCTATCAGTGCTTTCGTCATTTGTGTTTTTCCATTAGGTATTCATATTTTGCATTATCTAATTCCTCATCGGTCAGGCTTTTGAAAGCCCCAGACCAAGTTTCAAGGAATTTATCTACCGCCGTTTGCTCCTTTATGATTGGTTGCGGTTTGGGAACAATGATAATTTCCACTTCCATATTAAACAGTTGCGGCTCAAAAGGAAGGGTTATAACCCCATCCTCTGAAATTCTTGTGTCAAACTTATATGTATGCATATTATGATGTATATAAAATTACAAACGCAAAGGTACACTTTATTTTCAAAACAACACGCACACCTTTACTCCGCTGTTTCCATTTTTGCCAACGGGAAAGAGGTGATACGTAAGCGGGCAGTCCCCATCGGCACAAGCTCAATATCTTCGACCTTTGACGACTTGACACAATCGGGTGTCGGCAAAACGCCACATAATCCGTGTTCATCTATCTTCCATTCAGGCACTTGCCGACCTTTGGCTTTTACCACGAGGGGTGAATTTTGTTGCGTGAACGGAAAATCATCCGCCGGCCATGCCCTCTTTTCTACCTGCAAATACTGAGACGGTTGCTTTTCGTTCAACACTAAGGCGTAATTCCACGTGCTTGCAGGATAAATTTCGTATGTGGGCCATTTCTCCGGATCGGCGGTTTCTTGCCATTTGGAATCCCAGATAGCAGATTTTTTGCTGTCGACTTTTTTGTATTCTTCCTTAATGTTTAAGGATAATGTCAGTGGTCCGTAATTCACGCTTACGCTATTTTGATTGACCTGCCATGTTTGCAAAGAAAAATCCATGGGGACTGTAAGCGTCACCACATCCCCGTTTGCCCATTCTCGTTGAATGCAGGCGTATTTGCCGGCTTCCAGGGTGACACGTATCGCTTTGCCGTTGATTGCCAGTCGGGCGTTCTTTGTCCACGACGGGATGCGCAGGTAGAACGGGAATTGTACGGGCGCAGGCGTATGGACCGCAAATCGTATCTGGTCGTTAAACGGATAGTGCGTATCCTCTCTCACCGTTATCTCTGTGCCGTTGCCCACCTTTACCGTTGCCTCGCAGGCGCTATAGATAGCGGCGGCAATGCCGTTATCGGGAGTTGCCAACAGTAGATTTTCGATGAAATAGGGCCAGCCCTGCGTGTGATTGTGCTGACAGCAACGGCTACTAAACGGATTCATAGACAAAAAAGGACCTCCGTTATCAATACCTGGGCGATGGTTTTCTGAATCGCTGATGACGTGATTGGGGCAGGTGATATAACGCAATGATTTGAAATCGGGCATCACCGCAGCCGGATAGGAGTTGAACGCCACGTTTTCGCAATGTTCCGCCCACATCGGGTCACCGGTGTAGCGCAGCAGCATTTCGTCGGATGACATCTGTTCCACGAAGCCACAAGTTTCCGTTCCCTGGTGTGGGTCGATGTGCCCCTGCCGTGCGTTTTCATCGGCTCCGAACATTCCGCCGGATACTTGTCCGAAGGCGCGGCGAACCAGCCAGAAGTCGTTGTATGTGGCTTTCAAATCCGCCGAGTCTTTGCTTTGCAACCACCATGTCGCCGGTTCGCGGAAGCACTGTGCGATATTCACATTGTGCCAGTTGGGCAATCGTGCGCTTTGTCGCCAGTTAGCCGTGTTGCGGTGTACCTTTTCGGCTAATTTGAGCAGTTGCGCATTGCCGGTACGGTTATAGAGCCAGTAAACGCTGTATAGATTGTCGCCTCCGCGACTGTTTTCCCAATAATCTTTTAGAAAGAGTTCATCGGGCAAAGCCAATTCCCACTCGAAATACTTGCTCATAAAAGGGATGACACGTTCATCGCCGGAGTATTCGTAGTACGACTGCAAGCACCACAGCATAATCATATTGCCCCAGAGGTCTGGTTTGCCTCTCTTTTCAATCCATGGACCGAAATAACCGTCTGCACGCTGGCTGTTCAACACGCCTTCTATCCAAACCTTGGATTCGGCAATGATTTTCGGGTCGTCGAGGATATACCCCATATTGGCGAAGCCTTTCAGCCAGTAAGGCACTTCTTCCCATCCGTATTCTCCTTTTCCATCTGGACTTAGCCAGGCATTTTTATCTTTTTGCAACCATATGCTGATTTCGCCGAGTTGCCCCGCCAAGCCGTCACGCTGCAATTCTAGATAACGCTTCAGCCAGCCGTCCGGCTTCACTTTCCCGACAGGCAGTTTAATGAAATAGTCGGGTAGGAGCGGTCGCAGATTGCCTTTGTAATAACTGTTTTGTGTTTCAACGGACGGTCGAGCGACAATTGAAACCTCACTGTTAGAACTGCATCCGCTTAATCCACCTCCTAGTACTGAAAGTAATAAAGATGTCCCCAAGATACTAGAAAGAAGACTGACTGTTTTTAATAATCCTTTTTTCATTTGTCATTGTATTAATATGTTCATACTATAATATAATGGTACGGGTTAACGATTGAACGCGCCCCATTCAAATTACGTTCCCAAGGTAGCCACCATCACAGCCTTTATCGTGTGCATTCGGTTTTCAGCCTCATCAAACACTATTGATTGTGGAGATTCAAAGACTTCATCCGTTACCTCTAAGGCTTTTAATCCAAATTGTTTGTGAATATCGCGACCGACAGCGGTTTCTAAGTTGTGGAAAGCGGGCAGGCAGTGCATAAACTTACAATTTTTGTTGCCTGTAAGTTCCATCGTTTTAGCATTCACTTGATAGGGACGTAAAAGTTGGATGCGTTTTTTCCATACGTCTTGTGGCTCGCCCATAGACACCCACACATCCGTATAGATGAAATCGCAACCCTTCACGCCCTTGTAGAGGTCATCGGTAACTGTAATACAAGCACCGGTTTCTTTGGCAATCTCTGAGCAGGTGGCAACTAATTCTTCGTTGGGCTGTAAGATTGGGGGTGAAACAATTCTCACATCCATCCCCATTTTGGCAGCACCTACCAGTAAGGAATTGCCCATATTGTAGCGGGCATCACCTAAGTAAGCGAATTTCACCTTGTTAAAAGGTTTGTCTATCGTATGTTCGCTCATGGTGAGAAAATCTGCTAATACTTGTGTTGGGTGAGACTCGTTCGTCAGACCGTTCCAAACCGGTACGCCTGCATACTGCGCCAATTCTTCTACGATAGCTTGTTCAAAACCGCGATATTCGATGCCGTCAAACATCCGTCCTAAGACTCTGGCGGTATCTTTTATGGATTCTTTGTTGCCAATTTGCGAACCATAAGGACCGAGATACGTGACGAAAGCACCTTGGTCGTGCGCAGCCACCTCAAAGGCACAGCGGGTTCGCGTGGAATCTTTCTCAAAGATGAGAGCTATATTTTTATCCTTCAACCTTTTTTGTTCCGTTCCTATCCGTTTGGCATATTTCAGGCTTGCTGACAAGGTCAATAAAAAGGTAATATCGGTGGGAGTGAAGTCCAATAATTTCAAAAAATGCCTGTTCTTTAAATGTGAAGCCATAAATCTTTTTTTAACACAACAAAAGTAGATAAATTTTTGAATGAAACAAACTTAGTACGTCAGAATAAAAGTTCCTCTACCGTTGGACAGTAACAATCCCAACTATTCTTTGCTCCCTTTTCATGCGCCATTACCGGAATAAGTTTTTGTTCCGACCACGAAATCAGGTCTTTTGAAGAGGCATATCCGATTCCTTTCTCCGTCCAGCTAATTGTCCAAACTAGATGGTAAAGCCCGTCCCCGCCTTGTATTATACAAGGGTCGCGCATCAACTTATCCTTACTTAGTTCCGGTTTTAAAAGGGATTGGTCGTTATTTAACGCCTCCCAATGGTAACCGTCGCTACTATAAGCCAAATGAAGTCCATCTTCTCCGTTATTATTGAAATAAGAAAAGAGATAAACCGTTTTTTCTTCGCTACATGAAGTAAGTAACATAAATACCGGAAAAAGAATAAAATAAATTGTTTTCATACGTATATATTTTTAAAATTTTAAATCGTTGGTAGCCCCAACTCTCTCAAAAAATCATTGTGTTTATCTGTATTCGTTTTTATACTTTCGTTAATTGAAGTCAATTTTTCATTTACCTCTTTTAAATCAATTTGCACTTCATCCTTTGATGTGCTGACATATCTCGAAATGTTTAGGTTATAACCATTCTTTTCGATTTCCGCCATCGAAACCCTACGCGCATACCGTTCGATATGCTCAGGTCTGGACTGATAGGTATCAACTATTTTATTGATATGTTGATCACTCAAACTGTTTTGCCTTTTCCCGGGAGTAGAATGTTCGGCAGCATTGATGAATAATACATCTTCTTGCTTTTTACATTTTTTCAAAACCAAAATACAAACAGGAATACCTGTCGAATAGAATAAATTAGAAGGCAAACCGATGACTGTATCAATATGATTGTCTTTTAAAAGTTTAGTTCGTATTCGTTCTTCTGCACCACCACGGAATAAGACACCGTGAGGCAATATGATTGCCATCGTACCTTCTTTCCCTAAGAAGTGAAATCCGTGTAATAAAAAAGCAAAGTCGGCGGCTGATGTTGGGGCTAAACCGTAACTTTTGAAACGAAAATCTTCTGCCTGAGTATCGTTTGGCTCCCAACGCAAACTAAACGGAGGATTAGCAACAATAGCATCAAACTCTATCTTTTTAGCCGGATTCATTTCGTTTAATAAATCCCATTGGTTCAACAATGTGTCTCCATGAAATATTTCAAATTCGGTATCTTTCATTCCATGCAGGAGCATATTCATTCGTGCAAGGTTGTAGGTGGTGACGTTTTTTTCCTGCCCATAAATTTTGCCGATATTTCCATCGTCGTCTTTCATTTGCTTTCTTACATTCAGAAGCAATGAACCCGAACCACAAGCAAAATCCAATACTTTATCTAATTTAGGTTTTATACCTGTTGTCGGATTTTGAGAGTCTAAGATGACAATTCGGGAAAGGATGGTTGAAATTTGTTGGGGTGTATAAAATTCTCCCGCTTTTTTTCCTGAACCAGCAGCAAATTGTCCAATCAAATACTCATAGGCATCGCCAAGCGTATCGGTATCGGTAGAAAAATCGGCAATACCTTCGGCTATTTTAGTGATTACCTTACAAAGTTTATCATTCTTTTCTTTTGGTGTTTTTCCGAGTTTTTCCGAATTAAGATTGATTTCAGAAAACAAACCCCTAAACGTGCTTTCGAACGACTCGTTTTCTATGTAACGGAATCCGTTTTGGAGTGTTTTCAATAATTCCCCGTTTTGCGTACGAGCAAACTCTGTGATATTACTCCACAAATATTTTGGCTTAATCACATAATGCACTTTTCTACGCATTTGTCTCTCAAACTCTTCAACATCATCTTTGTTGTCTTTATACCAGATTTCTAAAGCAGGCGGAACAACAAAATCCGGTTTTGTTTCTTTTGACGAACTTTTGGGGTAATCTTTTCCTAGTTCCTTTTTGGCGGCTTCTTCGTAATTAAAGGATAAATATCGAAGGAATAGAAATGAAAGCATATAATCACGGAAATCATCCGCATTCATTGCTCCTCTTAAATCATTGGCAATATTCCAAAGTGTATCGCCTAACTGTTTTTGCTCTTTATCTGTCATCGTTTTTTTTCTTTTTATGCGAATACTTCAGGTAACTGGAATTCATATTTTCCCAAAAATGTCGTTAATATTTTGTTGAATAAGTCTTTGTTGTCCTGATTCATTTCCACGGGTTGATAAATGGAGTATTTGCCATGACTCAATATGTTTAAGGCACGGGAAAAAAGCACTTCATCTTCAATATCGCTAATACAATCTGAAAAATCATCATATCCAAAGAAAGTTGATGTTTTTTCTAAAATACTCCTCAGCATATTAAAGTGATATGTGTTTACTTTACCACTTTCTGATGCTTTTTTTAATTCGCTTAACAAGGCGACATGATGAAAAAACGGGGTCTCATTTGTTGCCATTAAAATATAGCCCTCGGTTCCGTTTTTATGCAAGAAGTGGCTTTTATGTTCTATCATTTTCAGTTCGTTATACATCACATTGTAAAACAACGAATGATGTGATGAAATAACCACTTTTATTTTGTCTTTCCCTTTTTTCAGAAGTTTAGCTAAATCGCTTGCTATACCAATGGCATTATTGTCGTCAAGTGATGAAATGGGGTCGTCTATATAAATGAATTTCACCCAATTATGAGAACCGCTTCCATCATCATCTATTGCGAGTTCAGCTATCGCTAAAAAAATACACCAGATAAATATATTTTCTTCACCTCTTGAAATTTTTATATGGTTGTTATCCTCTCCTTTATTGAAAGTTATTGTCCAATTATCGTAATCAATTCTAAAATCGAAATCTGCGTACCGTTCAAGAAAGCTGAAAATCTTTTCTTCCAATGCTAATTCCTTGAATCCTTCAAAAAACTGCGAATTTCTATTAATGATTAAATGTCTTTGTGTATCGTTTTCAAGGTCATTGTTCCAATGAAAAAGATCTTCTGTATAAGCATTGTAATAAAGAGTATCTGTTACAGGATTTTTTTTTCGTTTTTTGCTGATGTCTTTAAATTCCATTGAAAGACGAGTTTTTCCTGTTCCATTGTACGCATACAATAAGACAACGTAGTGATTATTCAAATCATCTCTTAATCGAACTGCCACATTTTTCAATGTTGTATACTTGTATAGTTTCTTTTTGCTACTCATTCTATTCATTCATTTTTGGAAACAAGCCCTGCATTAGTCCTTTTTTATACTGTCTTAATTGTTCTATTTTCTCTGTCTGCGCCGTGATTAAAGCATCTAACGAAGAAAGACAAGAAGCGATTTTTTGTTGTTCTTTGGGT
>BNXR01000093.1 GCA_025999735.1 Bacteroidia bacterium
TATGACTGAAGTAAAGAATTTAAAAAGCCCCGTTTGACTTCTCCATTCGGAAAACCCAAGGTATATAAATCGAATTGGCTGTTGTATTTTTTTATCGTGAGGTAGCCGGTTTGAAAAAGCAACGGGATGGGGTTTCTGGCTTCGCGACGATAATCATTTATACCGACAGCAGAAATGGTAACACCCTTTTCAAAATCTATAATGTCAAACTTGTTCTGCAGCAATTCTTCCACTAGAAAAGTGGGAGTACCTGTTTCGTACCAATAATCACCTAATCGCTCTTTTGACAACACACTCACGGTACTGAAAGGATTGTAAACGCTCGGTCCATCATAAAAGAAGTAGTATCCGTTATATTCATCTTTCAATTTTTCTATCATTTCGACACGTGAGCGACCGGTTTTCCGGGCTAAAGTCTCAATTTCAGGTGTAAAATTAGTTTCTAATTCTTCTTGTGTGATACCACAAATGGTTGTATATTTTTCGCTTAAAGATATGTCACATAATTGATTAAGGTCAGAAAAAACACTGACTTTTGAGAATTTTGTCACGCCCGTGAGCAAGGAAAAGCGAATATTTTGATCTGAGCCTTTCAGTACAGAGAAAAAACCTTTTAGCATTTCTCTCATTTGCGCATTCAATTCGGGATTGTACATGGTCTGAGTCAGTGCACGGTCGTACTCGTCTATCAGAACGACTACATTTTTGCCGGTTTTGGCTACTGCCCTATCTATTAACCCTGCAAAGCGCGCACCATAAGTAGTCTCATATTTAGATTTTCCCCAAATGTCTTCCAATTTAGACAACTTCTCATTCAGAAAAGCATCCAACTGCAAAATGTCATTTGTGTAAGTACCAGCCACAAAATCGAATAAAAACACCGGATATTCTATCCATTCCGTCTCCAATTTTTCCATCGCCAGCCCTTTAAAAAGCTCTTTGTCAGCGCGAAAATAGGCGGCAAGTGTAGAAATGAGTAAACTTTTCCCGAAGCGACGTGGACGGGAAAGAAAATTATGCTTTGCATCATGAGCTAACTCATAGACAAGAGCCGTTTTATCTACATAGACCCACTCTCCTGCTCCCATTTCCTTAAAATTCTGAATGCCAATCGGCATCTTGCGGCGACCGCCTGTTCTGTAATCGTTGTTCATGTTTATTCCTCCTATTTTCTTTATTGATTTAATCCAAACGTCCACAATGGCAAGACATTTTTATATCCATATTCAATATTATTCGCCCCCTTTGCGCCACTCTTTGATGTTTCGCTTTTCCGTATCAAAGACAACACCGATTTTGATGATTTCTCGCTTATCGTTCGGATCGGTCTCAAAGGGCTTAGCATACCCTTTTTCTTCAATTTGCGCCAGAGCTTCTTCAACCGTACCGCCTGATGCCACTTTAAATTCAAATATATAAACTCTCTCATCTAATTTGATGATAGCATCCGCTCTGCCGATATTCCCGTGTACTTCGGTGAAGGTCAATTCGCCAAGAAGGGTCATCAAAACATAAAATGCGTATTCATAATCACGCTCGTTGTGAAGGTTGCTATGCAGGTCGTAGGGTAGAGCAGCAAAGAACGAGGTAAGGCGGTTGAAGAAATCTTCCAGATTGCCCTCTAATAAATCTGTACCGAACTGTGCATAACTATATGTGCTTCCTGAGCCTGCCTGCACCGAATATGACTGAAGTAAAGAATTTAAAAAGCCCCGTTTGACTTCTCCATTCGGAAAACCCAAGGTATATAAATCGAATTGGCTGTTGTATTTTTTTATCGTGAGGTAGCCGGTTTGAAAAAGCAACGGGACGGGGTTTTTGGCTTCGCGACGATAGTCATTTATATCGGCAGCAGAAATGGTAACACCCTTTTCAAAGTCTATAATGTCAAACTTGTTCTGTAGCAATTCTTCCACCAGAAAGGTGGGAGTGCCTGTTTCGTACCAATAATCACCTAATCGACTGTTTGACAACACACTCACGGTACTGAAAGGATTGTAAACGCTCGGTCCATCATAAAAGAAGTAGTACCCGTTATATTCATCTTTCAATTTTTCTATCATTTCGACACGTGAACGACCGGTTTCCGCAGCCAAAGTCTCAATTTCAGGTGTAAAATTAGTTTCTAATTCTTCTTGTGTGATGCCACAAATGGTTGTATATTTTTTGCTTAAAGATATGTCACATAACTGATTAAGGTCAGAAAAAACACTGACTTTGGAGAATTTTGTCACACCCGTAAGCAAGGAAAATCGAATATTTTTATCTGAGCCTTTCAGTACAGAGAAAAAACCTTTTAGCATTTCTCTCATTTGCGTATTCAATTCGGGATTGTACATGGTCTGAGTCAGTGCACGGTCGTACTCGTCTATCAGGACGACTACATTTTTGCCGGTTTTGGCTACTGCCCTATCTATTAACCCTGCAAAGCGCGCACCATAAGTAGTCTCATATTTAGATTTTCCCCAAATGTCTTCCAATTTAGACAACTTCTCATTCAGAAAAGCATCCAACTGCAAAATGTCATTTGTATAAGTACCAGCCACAAAATCAAAAATAAACACAGGATATTCTACCCATTCCGTCTCCAATTTTTCTAACGCCAACCCTTTAAAGAGCTCTTTGTCAGCGCGAAAATAGGCGGCAAGTGTAGAAATGAGTAAACTTTTCCCGAAGCGACGTGGACGGGAAAGAAAATTGTGAGTGGCATCATTTGACAGTTCATACACAAGGGCAGTCTTATCGACATAGACCCACTCACCCGATACTATCTTGTCAAAACTCTGTATGCCTATCGGCATCTTGCGGCGACCGCCTATTCTGTAATCGTTGTTCATGTTTATTCCTCCTATTTTTTTACTGATTTAATCCAAACGTCCACAATGGCAAGACATTTTTATATCCATATTCAATATTATTCGCCACCTTTGCGCCACTCCTTGATGTTTCGCTTTTCCGTATCAAAGACAACACCGATTTTGATGATTTCTCGCTTATCGTTCGGATCGGTCTCAAAGGGCTTAGCATACCCTTTTTCTTCAATTTGCGCCAGAGCTTCTTCAACCGTACCACCTGATGTCACTTTAAATTCAAATATATAAACTCGCTCATCTAATTTGATGATAGCATCCGCTCTGCCAATATTTCCGTGTACTTCGGTGAAGGTCAATTGCCCAAGCAGGGTCATCAAAACATAAAATGCGTACTCATAATCACGCTCGTTGTGGAGGTTACTATGCAGGTCGTAGGGAAGAGCAGCAAAGAACGAGGTAAGGCGGTTGAAGAAATTTTCTAGATTACCCTCTAATAAATCTGTACCGAACTGTGCATAATTATACGTATATCCTGAGCCTGCCTGCACCGAATATGATTGAAGCAAAGAGTTTAAAAAGCCCCGTTTGACTTCCCCATTCGGAAAACCCAAGGTATATAAATCGAATTGGCTGTTGTAATTCTTTATGGTGAGGTAGCCGGTTTGAAAAAGCAGCGGGATGGGATTTCCGGCTTCGCGACGATAATCATTTATGCCTTCAGCAGAAGTGGTAATACCCTTTTCAAAGTCTAGAATGTCAAACTTGTTCTGCAGCAATTCTTCCACCAGAAAGGTGGGAGTACCTGTTTCATACCAATAATCACCTAATCTCTCTTTTGACAACACACTCACGGTACTGTAAGGATTGTAAACGCTCGGTCCATCATAAAAGAAGTAGTATCCGTTATATTCATCTTTCAATTTTTCTATCATTTCGACACGTGAACGACCGGTTTTCCGGGCTAAAGTCTCAATTTCAGGTGTAAAATTAGTTTCTAATTCTTCTTGTGTGATACCACAAATGGTTGTGTATTTTTCGCTTAAAGATATGTCACATAATTGGTTAAGGTCAGAAAAAACACTGATTTTTGAGAATTTAGTCACGCCCGTAAGCAAAGAAAAGCGAATATTTTTATCAGAGCCTTTCAGCACGGAGAAAAAACCTTTCAAGGTGGCCTTAACTTGCTGATTTAGCTCCGGATTATCCATTGTCTGCGTAAGTGCACGGTCGTATTCATCAATCAGGATGACTACATTTTTGCCAGTTTTCTCGGCAGCACGCTTTACTAAGCCGGCAAAACGCAATCCTAGTGCGTCCTCTTCTTTAGCTTTACCCCATACTTTTTCCAACTCGGAGAGTTTTAGGTTGAGGAAGGATTCTAACTGAGAGATATTTTCTTCGTAGGTAGCAATTACAAAATCAAAAATAAACACCGGGTATTCTATCCATTCCGTCTCCAATTTTTCTACCGCCATCCCTTTAAAGAGTTCCTTGTCAGCGCGAAAATAGGCGGCAAGTGTAGAAATGAGTAAACTTTTCCCGAAACGACGTGGACGGGAAAGAAAATTATGCTTTGCATCATGAGCTAACTCATAGACAAGAGCCGTTTTATCTACATAGACCCACTCTCCTGCTCCCATTTCCTCAAAATTCTGTATGCCTATTGGCATCTTGCGGCGACCGCCTGTTCTGTAATCGTTGTTCATGTTGATTTTCCTTTATTATGGATACTTCCTCGCCGCAAAGATACAACTAATCATCTATCATCTCGTCTTTTTTATCTTTTGTTTTATGGAATCGGGAAGTAATTTACCTATTTTTCGTTTGAATGATACAGTTAAACGATAAGTAAGTAGCATAATAAATGATAAATAGATTTTGCGAAAGAAATTTTTAAACGTTTTGTTAGCCGGTCTATAATCCTTAAATGGTGTCATTCTCAAATATTTCCACCAAAGTTTTGTTTGGGGATGATACGACAAATAATTCCACGGTTTAACCGGTCCTATATAGTGAACTATGGCAGGATTAGATTTTGCCTCTCTAATGTCTTCTTTAGTCCATATTGATTGACTAACATCAGGCTCCAAAAGCCAATTCATATTATATTTTGGCGGAAAATAGACTATCTTCTCCCACAAGACCCCATTTAAAATATCCTGATCATTGAATAATATTATATCTTTATTCACCACCATATAATCAAGTAATTTAGAAGTAATATTATCTCTGCGCATCAACTCCAAATTCATAAATAAAACACCCGCATTAAAATAGCTAACATTTTCAGGTAATCCTAAGTTCTTACAATGTTCTTGCATGAAGAAATTCGCAGAATCTTTTGCACAGATTAGATATTTATCATTTATATTTATAGAGCAGAAAAACGACAAGGAATCATTAACAATAATATCGCCATCCAAATAGAGTATATTAGTCACTTCGGGTAAAAGTTTAGGAAGAAGTAAACGAAGAAAAGTGTCTTTGCCTTGCCTACAATCAGGAACTTCCTTCAATTGCTCGTCAGTCACTCCGACCCTCCTGCATAATTGTCCATGTTCATGTATGAAATCCTCTAAAAAGCTAATATCATCTTCTTTGATAGAAGAAGTTAAATAGAGCAGATTAACTGTAATGCATATATTCGTATTGTTCGCAAATAATGATTTTAAAAGAACAACTACCGGCAATATATAATCTGATGCCGTTGTAACTGCAATATCTAATTTTGGTTTATTTTCCATTTCCTATTTTTTCAAATGCAACAAAGACATAGGGACCCAATATTTTATGAGTCCTCCGCTTTAAAAATATTTTTGCAAGCCATCTTGTCAATGGTACAATGATCGAAGCAAGTTTTCCAAATTTATTTATGACCTTAAGCGAGTAATAATAACCTGCATAAGATTTAGGAAGTGGCTGCTCAACGATATTCAATAATTTCAATCCATAGTGATTCCCTAAATTTATCAAACTTTGCTTCCCCCATAGTCCAACATGATGAGGAGGTACATTTCCAGCTTCCTTGTGATAATTGTATTTCATGACAAAAGCATCATTGTTA
The DNA here is from genome assembly GCA_025999735.1 of Bacteroidia bacterium. Classification (GTDB taxonomy): domain Bacteria; phylum Bacteroidota; class Bacteroidia; order Bacteroidales; family Marinifilaceae; genus JAISHE01. The sequence continues at coordinate 5,878 of BNXR01000093.1, forward strand.
GGCACAGATATTAAAATTTGCCCCCCCCATTTAACTATTTTTAACGTATTTTGCATAAATAAATCTACATCACTAATATGCTCTAAAACTTGGTAAAAGCAGACTACATCAAATTCTTCTTCGTGAGTTTTACAAAAATCTTGGATTAGCGTATTGGAGGCTTGATGTCCTTTCCTCCGTAAAACATCAACCGCGTTACTATTCAATTCAATTCCATAACAATCAAACCCTTTTTCTTTCAGCATATCAAGGTAAGCTCCATATCCGGAACCAATTTCGCATATTTTATCTTGCGGTTTTATGAAATTCAGAGATAGTTCAAACTCCCAACGTGAGGATGAATAATATCCCTCGTTTCTCCCAATACGATTATAAAAAGATTCTTCGTCTAACTTTAAGATGGGCGCATAAAATCTATAGCCGGTATCTTCACATTCCATGATTGATATAAAAGACAAACCTTCAAATAGTTCAGGCATATCAAGTTTGAATTGCTTTTTTATATTTCCTAAAATGAGTTTTGTGGGAATTTCACCCACCTTTTTTGTCTTACCACCTGTTATTGGAGATTTAATATTCGCCATAAGTTTTTACCTTTTGCATTAAAAGAATAGCGTAAACATTTTATTTAGAACAGAGGACTTCGCCGGTGGCAATTCTATTACATGAATGGGCTTAATCCGCGCTATAATGTCGTAAGCAGAATCAAAGCCACTTTTTATTACATCTGCTTTTTGTACGCCCTCATAATACCCATCAATATGCAGAATGCGATAAGCAGAATGGAGTTCCTTTGAGAGTTTCCCATCTAATTTACCCGCTTCGATCGTATAAAACTCAATAGATTTATGCTTCTTCTTGGGGGGCATTGTCACTCCTTTGAGTTCAAAATAGGCGTCCAGGGCGAGTAAAACCCCATTGTAGGCGGTCCCACAAGCGGTGCGCACGTACTTTTTATCTGTATAAAAATTGTCTTCCTTGTTTGCTTTTTGCAAGGTCTCTTTCGCGTTGTTCATATACCGCATAGACTCAGCGTAAGCGCGCTGTTTGATTCCTTCCTGTTCTTCATTTGACATGATTTTCTTTTTTTTTAGGTTTTTACTCCGTTTAGACTTTGCAAATATAGCAATTTTTTGTTGTTTTCAGGTTAATTATTTTAGTGTAAAAATTTATACAATATGGACATCATACAATGGTCAAGAATCATGTGCAAATCTTCTGTAATTTGCATATCATCAATGTTGATGTGAACATGATGCATAGCTAATTCCTTCAATTTTCCACCATTATATCCTGTCAAACCTACGGTTATCCCGCCGTTAGCGTTGCCCCATTCTATCGCCTTTAA
>BNXR01000094.1 GCA_025999735.1 Bacteroidia bacterium
TCCGTTTCATCATCATAGACTGATAGGGCGTAATAGTTTGTGATGTCGGGTTGAATGTCAATGTACGTGCGCTCTGTGGGGGATTTGCTTTCGTAGATTTTGTCTTTTGTGCCGGTAGGTTTGTTTGAGCGGTAGAGGCGAAAGCCGGTGATTGATTCGTTCATGTCGTTCGGGTACTCCCATATTAGGCGTACTTTCTTGTTGTCAAGTACTTCCTTGTTTGTAATCACCGGTGCGGAAACGATGGGAATGTGTCCGTGTCCTACGATGGAATCACTCGGCGGTCCTAATTCACCGAACGCACTCACTCCCCTTACGCGATAATACCACGTAGAGCGGTTGTCGGGTAGTGAGTCAGAGCGGTAGGCGTAGTCGGGTCTCACGTCTTCATCGGCGACCTGCACGGTGGCGTTGTCGTCTATGGGGTTGTACTTTTTCCCGTCTTGCGATTTCTCTACAATATAACTGTTATAGATGTGGTTTAGGTATTGGATGTTCCACGATAGTTGCACTTTTTGACCTTCCCAATGGGCGGAAAAGTCTATCGGTTTGGGTAAGGTTTGGTATTCGGATAAGCCGGTAAAGGCTACAGCCGTGTCAATCGGGATGCTGTCGGGTGCCGGAATATAGATTTTGTACAAGTATTTTTCATCGTTTTTTGCGGTTTTATCCACAGCGAACAAGCCCGATAAACGCGCTACCACTACGGATTGGTCGGCAGCGAAGAGAGCCATCGAAAAGCGGTTTTGTTCTTCCTGGTGCTTTTGGGCGATAACAGAGGGCATCATAAGCGGTGGTGTCACCGATTCACCGAAGATACATTCTGCTGCAATGTTTACATATTTGTTGTCTTCGTATCGTTCCCATTCTGCAATGGTAGCGGGCTTTAAAGGGGCAGGTGTAAGCAGTTGGTAAATTCTGTCTTCGGGTAGTTTGTCTTTGCGTAGCAGGGTGTAACGTTCTACCACATAGCCGTATTGGTTGCCTAAATCCCATGTTTGTTTGTCCGTTGGTGCCCAACGCAATAGGATAGAATCTCGCTGACAGGGGCGACAGAGAAGCATTACGCCGCCGTCCGCATTGTTCTGCCCGTTTGCGGTCAGACTTGCACACAGCACGAGTAGCGTTAATAATAGTTTGTATGTTTTCGTTTGCTTCATCTATTACTTTTTTGTCTGAACGGTTAATTATTTTTTTCAGGTGCTATTTTCGCGAACGGTGTCTGAACCATGATTTTAATAAGATTTACAAGATTTGCAAGATAAAATGCTACAAATAATCCCATTATCTTTTTTTTATCATAATGAGCACTTAATCAACTTAATGCACCCATACAGAAACGGCTTGCAAAGCCGCGTCAGTGGGGTATTATTCATATTTTCTAATCATTTTTTTTAATATTGTATCATAAAATTTAGCAATAAAAAAATTCAATAACAACAAAAAAACATTAAAAAGCATCCCTTTTTGACTGAAAAAAAAATCCTCACCACCTTCTCGTAGCTCTATATAATAAATACCTTGTATTGAAGTTAGCCAAAACGCATAAAATTTTATTTTATCATTTACGTTAACTACATTAAGAAAAAATTGAACTAGCATATTTATACCCAAACCAACTAAATGAAACAAACATAATACTAACCACAACATGGCAGAATATTTATTGGTATTTCCTTCAATTTTATCCCATATTTTTATCATTATCAAAAATAAAATTGCGAATAAAAAAAATGATGATATTGAAAATATTATGTCAACCACCCCTTTGATTAGAAAATTCTTCATTCCCTTTTTCATTTTTTTGTTAGATTAAATTCCCAATATTGTACCTTCTGGAACTTCAACAATTGCAATTTTAGTGGGACGATATTCTAAAGCCAAATTTTCTACTATTTCATCTACACTTTTATATGCTCGCAAATCTTCTATTCTGAATACCCAACTTCATCTAAAAATCGTTTTAATACACTTAATTGATATAAAATATTTTCATCTGTTGTTTTCGTCTTACCTACGATGCTTCTATCATATTGCCAAAGAGGATATTTAGAATTATCAATACTGATATCTATTGTAAACCCTATATCTCCATCTACCTCTATTTTTACATATTGATATTCTAATATAATGTGCCAATAGGGGCTATACATATATTTGTATGATACTGAAAAGTTTGAAAAATTTGTAGAAAAAAATTTTTCTACAATATTACAATTATTTTCTGCATAATTATTTGTTACCATATTATTTTCCATAAATCACCTTCTTTAACAAAATCTTTTGCTCCTAAATCAATTAAATATTTAATTTCCCTTGCAAAAAACTTATCATCCTTAGGCAAAAAAGGATCATGAGAACACCAAAATTCGCTATTCTTTAATTTTTGTTCATCAATGAAATGTTTATTTATTTTCCACATTTCATCTTCATTCTTATTTACAAGATTAAAAACCTCATCCCATTTATCACCCATGGTAAAATGCGTATATTCTTTTCCTGCTTTAGCGACATAAGAGGTCGGTGCACCACCATCCCACATTCCCAACATTACTTTCTTCGCATCAGGATTTTTTGTTGCAAGTTTAACATAGTCATCTATTTGTTTTGCTGTAAATGAAATAGCATTGCGTTTTTCAACAATTTTACCCATTTTTTTAGCCAAATCATCTGCCATGGTTGGCAGTTTGGCTATAAATGTGCCCGAAGCAAAAATAGTAGCAACACTTCTCACCGTTCCCTTTGTCAGTAAGTGTCCCCTCCTTCCCCCATCAGTTTGACTATCAGTGGCTTCCTGCCACTCTTCGGTAGTATTTCCTGAGACCTCGTCCAAAATGATTTCCCCCAATATCGGGAACAATTGTGTCGGATTGTCTTTGACTTGGTCTTTGATTTTAACTAAACCGGTATAGGCTTCCGTGCGGGCTTGCTTATCTACAACCAAATCATAAACCATCATCACCGGTTGAGTAATGTCTGTCAAGGTCTTAACTACTGCCTCTACTGTTCCGGTAACTAATCCCGGCGCATGAATAATCGCTTCTTGTTCGGTGCTATTGAGGTAAGTTTTTTCCTCTATTTCTCCTGTTTTGAGCAACGTAGTGGTCAAACCGACACCTTCGGAAATAATTTTAATAAAGGTCGAATTGTTTCCCCCTATTTCTATTTTGCCCCCATCGGCAAACGTTTCGGCATCATTAACAAAACGAGGGGCTTGAGCCTTAAAATCAGTTACCGTATTTTCTACTAAAAAGTTGTTGGACTTTTCTTTTATGTGCTTTGCCAAAGCCGGTAAACTTTTTTGCTCCCCATTATTCAAAGGCAGATTATCTCTAAAGCCAAAAGATTTTATTTGAACAATACCGTTATCATTTACAAAATAGCGTATTCTTGTGTCTATATTTGTTTCTGACCAGTTACCGGTATTTATATCTTCATCCGATAGTCCAACTAATTGGATTTTATCGTTGACTAAAGCATAATTATTTCCGTTGTGCGAAAATTCATTTTGCTGAGTGGAACGAGCATCTGACTGTAATTGCTTTAAAATTTCGCTAATGTAAATAGTATTGCTGCTTTTACAATGGAGCAAATCTTTTTTATAGGTAGCCAAAAAGACAGAATCCTTTTTAGCATTTGCTAAAGATGTAAATGCCGTATAGTCTTCTTTTGCCTCACAGTATGCTAATTGACCATTTTCAATATACAATATCCATTCTTTGTTTTCATTTTGGAGTAAAGATGCAATTGCATTTATGGTTTCCTTCGTCTCCTCGCTTCCAACAGAAATGTCAAAAGATACATTTTCATTTTCGTATTTCCCTATCAAATATTCAATGTTAGTCGTTTGTATCGTCTCATTTGTTTCCTTGGCTAAAGGGAGTTCCGTTGATGTGCTAACTTGCTTGTTGTTTGTAACATCAACTTGTTTGCGGACAAAAGCACATCCATTATTCCCGACAATTTTTAAAGTTTCTATTATCTGTGACAGAGTTGCAGTACTTTTCTTTCCTGACATTTCCGCATCTTCTTCATCCTGCAAGAAGCTGAACAGCAGGTTTTTCGGGTTGTTAATCAGTTTCCACTGATGTTTCCACAGTTGAGTACCACCGGTGTAGTCTAACAGGTTATCGGTAGTTCCTTGTGCAGATATAAATTTCTTGTTGTCAAATGTATGGGCCAAGTTAAAAGCACCGTGCGCCAATTCGTGCGCTACGGTGACGGCATCGGTGTTGTCGTAAATGAAGCCGCTCTGATGCTGCATCGGCATGTATCCCTTTGTGCTGCCGTCTTTTCCCTGCACATTGTTCACAAAGAACAGATACAGAGCATCTTTATCCATGCTTCCAAACGCCTTTATGATTTTCTTTTGGTCGGTATTATACACCGAAATGGCATTGCTTCCACCGTGAGTCATTTTTCCGTTGGGGAATACTACGTTATTCAATGCTTTGCCCTTATTGACCGTCCACTTGACAATGGCAGGGGCGTATATTTTGTCTAATTCTTGCTTTAAGGTCGTTTCATTCGGCAGCGTTGCACCGTTTACACTCACTAAATAGACGGTCTTTTTATTTTCGTCAAAACTTAGTACCGTTAGTTTTCCAGCTACTACTTCTTTCTCGCCGTCTTTACTGTAAGCATACAAGGCTATTTCTTCACCGTTCGTCCCACCTCGTACAATCAAGTCGTTACCGCTACTCATCGGCGATACGCCCAGTTCAGTGCGGAAACTCACGTTTTTCGTCGTTCGCGCCTGCACTTTGTCCGTCTTGTAGCTTTCAATGCTCTTAAAAGCCGGTCTGTAACCCGGTTTCAGTTCGGGATACTCATTTTGTATGGCTACTTTCGTTTCTGTGTAGCTGTCAAAGCCATACTGTTGACCTTCTGCTGCTGTGAAGGTGACGGATGGGTCGGCGGTGGATTCTTTTTCTTCGTTGTGGTTGTTCATTAGGCGGGAGTCGCCACCGGTGGCTGCAAATTCCTCTCTGCCCATCATCTTTCCATCATCAGTGACCACATATTCCTCGCCGTCAGAGCCTTTTACGAGCGTTGCCCGCATCTTTGCTGTTGATTGTGACACGGTTTCCGTTAATGTGCCGTCAGTACTCCGTGTTATGAGGACTATTTGGTTGTCTTTGTTGATATATGCACCTTCCAAAGGAGCACCTATTTTTATTGAATCCCTGATTTTGGTGTTGGTACTGATGGCGGCGATGGCATCCGCCAAATCGTCAACATATTTCTCTGTAGCGTCCACATCTACTAAGAGTGTTGGGTCATATACACTCTCATATTTCCCCATCACTTTTTGGTTGTCGGTGTTCACCCGTAAATCCCAGTACTCACACAGTATTTTAATTCGCCATATTTCTATCCATACCAGCAACAAACCTTTATAGCTGCCATCGGGCTGTAAGTTCACCGATTTCAGGATAAAGCGCGTTTTGCCCGACGGAGTGTGAATGGTGTCGCCGGGTTTCAAGTCCTGTCTTAATTCCCAGTTCGTCACCTTAGGCTCTGGTACCGGGTTTTCACACGCACAATTAGGACAATCTTCTGCTATTGGTTTCGGTACAGGTATAGTGACTGATAGCCAATTAGTAAAAGGGCTTGCATTTTCAGCATTGCCGTTGCAAATGGATTGTATCCGCATCCGATAGGTCTTTCCCTCGGCAAAATTTAAAGTCGCCTGACTGTTAAAGGTTTGCTCTTTTCTTGTCCAATCGGAGCCGGGGTTATCCATTTCCACATTGAAAGAAGTGTGATTTGCAGCGGGCTCCCACTTAAAGGTGGCTTGTTTGCCTACTCTTTTCACTGTAAAGTTGGTGACACTGTCGCATTTGCATTGATAGGTGAATGTGCGTACTTCGCTGTGACCGTCTTGTGCGTAAGGAAGCATTCCCGCAATGTCGGATGCCGTCACCCGCCACGCATAGTTCATGCCCGGCTCCAAGAACATTTCCGTCGGATGGACGATTAAGGTACTGTTCATCTGCGTAGCCGTGTATTTGGCAGGCATGGATTGTACGATTACATTCGGGTTGATGCCGGGAATACGCAGTTCCCAAAGTTCAAATTTGTACTGTGCCCCTCCGTTAGGTACTCCTACAATAGTGGGTATCCATGAGAAAGTGAGAGCCGCTCCCTGAATTTGTCCCAGTTCGGCTTTGTCTTCGGGTGATTTCAGCGTGGGTGGTTTTCCAATGGCAATCCATGCCATCGCCTTGCCGGGATTGCCTACCGGACGACCGGTGATAAAGTGTCGCAGTTCTACCGAAAAGCGATAAAAGCCTTCGGGTAACTGTCCCGTTCGGCGGTAGTCTTCTTTGCTGTAACCCTTGAAGTTTAGGTTGTTAATGTCAAAATAGGGTGCTAAATCACGTCCAAAAAGCAGGTGCGTCATTCCACCGCTCAGGTAGAGCGCATTCACGAGGATGTTTGGTGCGGTCTCTATGGTCACGCCGGTAGCCGTTTCCATTTTGATATGCAGTCGTACCGGCATGTTCACTATGCGCATATCGTTCACCATAATAGTGGTCACCAATTGCTGCGATGCCGGTTTTGCATAATCCGATAGCACAAGCGAATAAGGCGGAGTGAGTGAGACTGCCACCGTGACACTATTGCCCTGCCCAAAAGTGCTTAGACTTGCACACAGCAAGAGCAGTGTCAATATTAGTTTATATGTTTTCGTTTGCTTCATCCATTACTATCTTTATTAATGTAGAAATTTAGAAATGTAGGAATGTAGGAATTAATTAATTTCTACATTTTTCAATTTCTCATTTGCCCAGAGGGCTAATTCCTTGCTCCCCGTCCGTCATTGCGGGCTTGACCCGCAACCTCCTTTCTCAATTTCTCAATTTCTCAATTTCTTAATTTCTACATTTTTCAATGTTCTACCACAAATTCTATGCGTCTATTTTTCCGGCGATTGTCTTCACTTGTATTGGGGAGGAGTGGCTCGGTTTCGGCTTTGCTGACTGTTTTGATGCGTTCGGGCGCAATGCCTTGATTGACGAGGTAATTCTTCGCCACGTCCGCTCGCATCTGCCCGATAACGAGATTCGTTTCCGTCACACCTAAATTGCAAGTGTGCCCCTCAATGATTATTTTCATGTCCGGATATTTTTCCATTTGCCTGGCTTTCCTGTTGAGTTCCATTTTGGTTGTTTCCAATA
>BNXR01000095.1 GCA_025999735.1 Bacteroidia bacterium
TGTAGGAATATCAGGAGGAGCAGATGCCAATCTTTATCCGAATATTGGAAATGTATTGAAGAAAATTCTCATGAAGAAACATTTTAATGGTGGTCCTGCGGAGGCATATACCGACAGCGAAAAAGCAGCACTGGTAAAGAACACTCCCAATCTGGATTTATTTCTGAACATGCACGTCTTCAAAACAGAAATGAATCAAAATACGATAAAAGCCGTTGTCGCCCGTCATATCGAAAACAGTAGTGAATTGCGTTTTACAGGAAACTATTTTGCCGATTGTACTGGCGATGCTACGGTCGGTTATCTGGCGGGGGCAGACTACCGGATGGGCAGAGAAAGCGCTTATGAGGCTTTTGAATCGTTAGCGCCTCTTTTTGCCGATAAATTATTGACCGGTACATCCCAGTTATTTTCGTTAGCCACATCCGACACTGCTTCAACTTTTCCGGTTTTGGATTGGGCATGCCAATTTACACCGAAATATTATATTAGACAGAAGGAACCTGATTGGAGATGGGAAGGCGGCTTTACTAAAAATACCATTACTGACGCCGAAAATATCAGAGACCAAAATTTCCGGGCTATTCTCGGAAATTGGTCTTATTTGAAAAATAACAATCCGGAATGGGCTAACATGCGGATGATATGGCTGGCATATATTGCAGGGAAAAGAGACTCACGCCGATTATTGGGAGACGTCATTTTAAACCAAAATGACATACTAAATCAAATCAAATACACTGATGCAAGTTTTACCACTACATGGCCTCTGGATTTACACTATCCCGATCCGAAAAACAGTCAATATTTCCCCGGCGAAGAATTTTTTAGCTATGGTACGTGGACACATATTTATCCGTACCATGTTCCCTATCGTTGCCTGTATTCGCGGAACATCAACAATTTGTTCATGGCCGGACGGGACATCAGTGTAACCCATGTGGCTTTTGGAACAATTCGATTGATGAGAACCGGCGGAATGATGGGCGAAGTAGTCGGTATGGCAGCATCGGTTTGCAAAAAATATAATATCATGCCACGACAGGTATATACGGAACAATTGGCCGATTTAAAGACGCTGATGAAAGCAGGAGTGCCCACACCAATTGTCAATGTTGCTAAGAATAAACGGGTAACCCACAGCGATGCCGACCCTACCGAAAACAGTGGGAAAATGGCTGTTGACGGCGTGAAAACCGGCAACCCGACAAGGTGGGTTTCGGATAATTCAAATAAAGAACACTGGATTGAAATTGATTTGCAGGGAACACACGCCATCAATGCGTTTCAAATATGGTGCGATGTGAATACCAATGCCGTACAACATACAAAACAGTTCCGGTTGCAGGCAAATGTTGGCGGAGCATGGGTGAACATCGTTACAGAAGATAACAATGAGGCAGCAGAGTACTATAAGGAGTTTGAGAGCATTTCAACCGATAAGGTCAGGTTTTATGTTCCTGCCTATACGGACAACAGAGTACGTTTGTTTGAAATAGAAGTCTATAGCATCATACGTATTAGTTGATTTTTTGTTATAAATTATAAATTTAAAATTAGGATGATAAAATATGAAAATTAAATTATTAGTGCTGTTGCTGGGCGTTTCCCTGCTTGGGACGGCTCAAACGAGGACGGAAGTCCTGTTGGAAAAGAATTGGAAATTTTCGCGTACCGACGCTGTGGAGGCTGTCCGGCCGGAGTTTGACGACAACAAGTGGCAAACCGTAACCGTGCCTCACGACTGGGCTATTTATGGTCCTTTCGACAAAAAAGCCGGAGAGAAAGTCGGACCCGCCGGACTTCCTTTTATTGGCGTGGGATGGTACCGCGTTAAATTTCAAGTACCCGGTTTTGGTAGTGGAAAGAAAGCCTCCATTCTCTTCGATGGAGCTATGAGTCATGCTCGCGTATATCTCAACGGACAGGAAGTGGGCTATTGGCCTTATGGCTACAACAGTTTCCATTTCGACATTTCCCCTTATCTGAAAGAAAAAGACAATGTACTGGCTGTGCGTTTGGAAAATGTCGAATCAATCTCGGGCTGGTATCCGGGGGGAGGCATTTACCGGAATGTACATCTCGTCATCACGCAAGACGTACATATTCCCGTGTGGGGTACGCAATTGACCACTCCGGTGGTGGGACGTGATTTTGCCAAAGTGAAACTGAAAACAAAGGTGGAATATCCGGGTGCTTTACCGACAAAACTTTCGCTGGTAACAGAAATAAAAGACGGGCAACAAAAGGTGGTGAGCCGCAGTGAAACCGTATTAACAAAATACGACAACCGTACATTTGAACAGGATTTAGTGGTAGAAACGCCCCGCTTATGGTCGCCCGCCACGCCTGATTTATATATTGCCGAATCGAAACTGTATGCCGACGGCAAACTGAAAGATACCTACACCACCCGTTTCGGTATCCGCAAACTTGAAATCATTCCTGACAAGGGGATGTTTCTTAACGGCGATATTATCAAATTCAAGGGTGTATGCAATCACCACGACTTGGGTCCGCTCGGTTCGGCAATTAACACAAGTGCTTTGCGCCGGCAGCTGACAATTCTCAAAGACATGGGATGTAATGCCATCCGTACCTCGCACAATATGCCGGCTCCCGAATTGGTAGCACTCTGTGACGAAATGGGTTTCATGATGATGGTAGAAGCTTTTGACGAATGGGAGCGGGGTAAATCCAGAAGCGGATACAGCCTGTATTTCAAGGATTGGGCGGAAAAAGATATGGTAAATATGTTGCACAACTACCGCAACAATGCTTCCGTAGTGATATGGAGCCTCGGCAATGAGATACCGGAGCAAGATACGCCCGCAGGTCTAAGAGTGGCTCGTTTCCTACAGGATATTTGTCACCGCGAAGACCCTACACGACCCTGTACGATGGGTCTCGACAAGGTGGAAGGGGCTATAAAAAGCCATGTGGCATCCACTTTAGACGTGCCGGGTTTCAACTATCGCCTGCAATTCTATCAAAAGGGCTACGAAGAACTGCCGCAACGGATTGTTTTGGGCAGCGAAACAGCCGCTACAATCAGTTCACGCGGCGTTTATCATTTTCCCGCTGTAAGGACTGCATACAAAAAATACGACGACGGTCAGTGTTCGAGTTATGATTTGGGAGATATGGGCTGGTCGTACTTGCCAGACGACATTTTTGTACCGCACGATGATTATCCATGGTGCATCGGCGAATTTGTATGGGCAGGCTTCGACTACCTGGGCGAACCGACGCCCTATCGCGACAGATGGCCAAACCACAGTTCCATGTTTGGAATTATTGATTTGGCGGGGATACCCAAAGACCGCTATTACCTCTACCGCAGTCATTGGAACCCAACGGAAGAAACTTTGCATATCCTCCCGCACTGGACGTGGCCGGGAAGAGAAGGCGAGACTACGCCGGTATTCGTTTATACCAATTATCCTTCGGCTGAATTGTTTGTGAATGGAAAAAGTCAGGGGCGAGTAACGAAAGACGAAAGCATGACCGAGGCTAAAACCAACAACGACGAAGCCCGTCAACAACTCTTGAGCCAACGCCGTTACCGCCTGATGTGGCCGGACGTGAAATACGAACCGGGAACCCTGAAAGTGGTTGCTTATGATGCCAACGGTAAATCCGTAGCCGAAACCGAACGGCATACGGCAGGCAAACCACATCATCTGGAACTGACCGCCGACCGGACCGTCCTTGATGCTAACGGGAAAGATTTATCGTTCATCACGGTCAAAGTAGTTGACAAGGACGGTAATCTGTGCCCCGATGCCGCCAATTCCATCCGTTTCAAGGTTGCCGGAGCCGGAACCTATCGTGCTGCCGCCAATGGCGATGCCACCAATCTTGAACAGTTCCACCTTCCAGCGATGAGTGTATTCAAAGGCATGCTGGTAGCCATCGTGCAATCGGCAGAACAACCCGGAAAAATTCAATTCGAGGCAGAAGCCAAAGGTCTGAAAAAGGCTACACTGATATTACAAAGCAATTAATTAAAAAAAAGAGTCCGTAATCATAAAAGAAAATTTATTATGTTCAATATGTTAAAAGAAAAGATTTTCAAAGTAGTATATGCAGCAGTCGCGTTGTTTGCAACACTGAGTGTGAGTGCACAGTATAGCGTTTTGCCCGAACCGCAGCAAGTGGAATACAGCAACGGTTCTTTCAAACTGAAAGATAAACTGACAATCGCGTTCCCGCCGGAGTTGGCAAACAAAGCGGCATATTGCAGAGACGCAATGATTCGCGTTTCTACCGTCACCCCTATTTTGAAGGAAGGTAAAAAATCGGGCGACATTACTCTCGTATTGGATGCTTCGGTTTTGCCGGAACATTCAGAAGGATATGTTTTGGAGATTCAAAAGAAGCGAATTAACATTAAAGCCAATGCGCCTGCCGGGATTCTGCATGGAATACAAACCTTGCGGCAATTGCTCGGGACGACATCGACGACGTCGACATCATCGTCGACATCGACATCATCGACATCATCGACATCATCGACATCATCGACATCATCGGCGGCGACATCGAAACAAACGGGACAGACGGGGCATGCCCCGTCTCTACAAACCGGTACGATTACCGATTATCCGACCTTGGGTTGGCGTGCCTTTATGCTTGATGAATCCCGCCATTTTTTCGGAAAAGAGGTCGTGTTAAAATTGCTGGATAATATGTCGCGCCTGAAGATGAATGTTTTCCACTGGCATATTGTCGATAATCATGGCTGGCGTATTGAAATCCCCAAATATCCCGAACTGACAAAAACAGGTGCTGCCCGCGATTTCTCTGTACCCAATAAATCATTCGCGAGTTTTTACACGCAGGAAGAAATCAGAGACATTGTCGCTTATGCTTCCGCACGGCACATTACCGTTGTGCCCGAAATAGAGTTCCCCGGACATTCCAATGCAGCCATAGCCTCTTATCCCTGGTTAGGGTCCGGCGATGCATTGAATTTGACCAATCCGGCAGTAGAAGACTTCCTCAAAGACGTATTGGAAGACGTAGTCGCTTTGTTTCCCGGCAATGTGATTCACATAGGTGGCGATGAAGTGGATTTTAAATACTGGAAAACTACGCCTTCCATTGTGCAATATATGCAAGAAAACAACATCCTGTCGCCTGCCGACCTCCAAGTTAGTTTTACGAACAAGATAGCCGATTGGCTTGCCTCCAAAAACCGTCGTATAATGGGTTGGAGCGAGGTAACAGGCAAATTAATTCCTGATTATTGGCGTCCGATGCTTCCCGAAGACCACATTCTCAAACAACCGCTTTCGCCCAATGTCATTGTGCACAGTCATTGTGACAATCTTGCCACCACTCAGGGAAATATGCAAGATGGTTGCGATATTGTCAACTCATTTAGTAGAATGACCTATCTTGACTACTCCCGCGACTTCCACGAAGAGCGGTATATTACTTTGCAAAAAGCCCACTCTTTCCAACCCGTACCCGAAGGTCTGACGGCAGAGCAACAAAAGAAAGTACTGGGCTTGAGCTGTCAGATGTGGACGGAATGGGTGCCTAACGAACAGAACATGAACAAGAAGGTCTATCCCCGCATCGCAGCTTACGCCGAAGTGGGATGGACTGCGCCCGACAAAAAAGATTATAGTCGTTTCCTCAAAGCGTTGGACTATTTTCTGAAAGATTGGAAAAAGCAGGGGATTGACTACGAGGAAATCAAATAGCACGGTACACCGTAGGTGTGCAACCTCTAAGGTGGTGTTTCCAAAGAGAATATCCTGACAGTAAATAGAAATTGCTTAAATCGGCTATCCGCCACCAAAGGTGGTGGCTTTGAAGTTTAGTAAACACGGCGAATGAAAAAATAATGAAAATAGAAGGATTGTACGCAAAAAGCGATTTGCCCGACCGTCCCAATGAGGTGGCGGTAAATGAGATGTTGGTAAAAATGCGGGAATGTCTTCCCTAAAAGAGTGTCTTATTTAGTACACATTATAGAAAGCAATAGCCCTCTAAATCAATATTTTAGAGGGCTATTAACGTACCCGAGGTGGGAATCGAACCCACACGATATTGCTATCACTGGATTTTGAGTCCAGCGCGTCTACCAATTCCGCCACCCGGGCATGAAATTCGAACGCAAAGGTACAGTTTTTTCAAATACTTACAAAGGCTTGAAACTTTTTTTTCTTCGTTTTTAGTGATAATATGCAAAAAAAGTGGGATATTTGCACAGAATTTTAAACCGTTTATTATTTATGATTAAAAATATTGTATTTGACCTAGGTGGCGTTGTGGTGGATTGGAATCCGGAGAAAATTAAAAGAGAATATACCGGTGACCAGCAGTTGGCAAGTTACATGGTGGAGGATGTGGAATTACATAAACAATGGAGCGAATTTGATAGAGGAGCTTTGTCCGATGAGGAAATTAGAGCGTATATTATCTCTGTGACCGGTATTTCCGAGCAACTGTGCATAGACGTGATTGAGTATGTGAAGACAACGCTTACAAATATCCCAAAAACAATTGACTTGATAAAGGAATTGTACGCAGAAGGTTATCGCTTGTTTTGCTTGTCCAATATGCCAGCTTCTTTCTATGACTATTTAAAAGGTAGAGAGGTGTTTAATTATTTTGAGGGAAAAATTATTTCTGCCTTGGAGTTGCTCGTAAAACCGGATCCTGCCATTTTTAAACTCGCCTTATCACGCCATCATTTACAGCCCGAAGAGACCCTTTTTATTGATGATTTAGAATCGAATGTGAGGGCGGCGGCAACACTCGGTATCCATACCGTGTATTTTGGCGACAAAGAAAAAGGATATCAACTGATAAAAGAGGCACTAAAATAGACCCGAATGAAACAATTTTTCTTACTCTTATCCTTCTTTTTTGCATTTTATGATGCTCGTGCTGGCGAACTATTAAAAAAGTTGCAGGCAATCAAGGAAATTAGTGACATTCAAGAGGTAACAGAGGCAACCTTTAAAGAAGCCTACCTCTTTTTCTACGAGCAAGCAATAGACCAC
>BNXR01000096.1 GCA_025999735.1 Bacteroidia bacterium
ATTTGACGGAGTTCATCTTCCGGCTGCTATTTCCGATAACGGGCTACCGGTTTATTACGAGTCAAGTGATGCTAGGGTAGAAATAGTAGGAGCGACAGCCATCGTCAGATCAACGGTTAACACCCCGTCGGCGGTAAAACTCACTGCTAAGCAGTCAGGAGGTGGTAACTACGCTGCCGCTGCTTCAACGGCACAGGAGCTTGATTTGCAGAAGGCAACGCTTACCATTACCGCAGACGATCAGCACCTTACTTATGGCACAGACCCAACCCCTGCCGCATACGCTTATACATCCACTTACAGTGGGTTTAAGTTGAGCGATGGGCTGCTGACGGGAGCTGTGAGCGGTTCTCCGACATATACTACTACTGCCACAGCGGCAGCCAATGTGCCTGGAAACTATCCCATTACAGTAGTGACAACTGCTGTAATGGCCTCCAATTATGATATTACTCCTCAATCCGGCTGGCTGTACATAGCGAAGGCTCCCTTGCATGTGCACGCTACCGCTGCTACCAAAACCTACGGCGAGTCAGACCCAACTCCTTTTGGGTTCACCTTTGAGGCAACAGACTTTAAGTATAGCGATAATGCCGGGAGCATCACTGGAACAGACATACCCACGGCATACAAGGATGCGGCGACCAGCGATGATGCAGGGACTTATCCTAAGGCCATCATACTGCAAGCTCCTACAACGGTGAACGACAAATATTATTTCATCTATGATTCGGCAACCTTTACTATTAACAAGAAGCCTCAAACCATATCATGGGGAACAAATTCAACTAAGCAGGTCGATTATGGTATGACCCCGATTACCCTTTCGTCGCTATGCACCGATGTGACAACGCCGACGCCGAAGCTAACCACTACCGATATTGTTTACACATCCAATAACACTAGCGTGGCCACAGTGACAGGCAGCGGTGCGGGTGCTCAGCTCAACATTGTGGGTGTAGGTACGTGCACCATAACGGCCACCAAAGCAGGTAACAATAACTATGCAGAAGCCACTCCCGTAGATATGGCGCTCACCGTCAAAAAAGCGACACCGGTGCTTCAGTTCACTACGTCAGCTCCCTCTGACATGGAGTATTCTCCTTCTTTCAGTTTTACAAATTCGGCCTCAAGTATTAGCGATGGTGCTATATTCTATTCCATTCTTCCGACGAGTAAGGGCGCAGCATCCGTAGATGCGGGCGGCACAATCCATAAGGTCATCATATCGGATACCATCAAAGTAAGGGCATGGCAGCCAGCTACTTCGAATTATGAAGAAGCTGAGGCTTTCTATACGCTTTATATTTACAAATCATCCTCACCCTCACACTACCTTACATTTGACAACCCCAATCCTAATTCTGTTGTTTACAGCGATGGTTTTACCTTTAAAAATGAAGCTCACAATAGTGATACCACGAACAGTGGGTTGATTACGTATCATATTGTTTCTGATCCCCTCACCGATCCCTCGGCAGCAGATGCGAGTATAGGGCTGACTACGGGTATAGTGTCGAATGTCACAAAAGCAGGGACTCTGCAAGTAGAGGCGCGTCAAGCTGGCGATACCAACCACTATCCATGTAAAACGCTAGTACCCTATAGTTTGCTCATAAACAAGGGGCAACCGGTACTTCGATTTACGACACCGACAGCGAGCCCGCTCTTGGAGTTAGATTTTGTAAGTCCTTATATCTACGTAAATAAAGCTTACGATGTGTCTCCTGATGTAAGTACGGGAGTCATAACTTACAAAGCTGATGCCAACGGATATATGTCTTCAGTGCCCTCAGTGTCTCCAGTGCCTTCAGACACGCTACACTTCACAGCAGCAGGCACCATTACGGTCACCGCCAATCAAGCAGAAACAGATATTTATAACAGTGCGACGGCTTCATATCAGGTCGAGGTTAAGAAAGCCTCTCCGCATTTGGCTTTTGATACCGCCACTGTCGACATTTATGGAGGTTATCGTTGGTATTCCGGATTTACATATTCCGATACTGCCAGAAGTAATAACAGCTCTGGACCCATCAGTTACCGTGTTGGGACAAGTGCAAATTTACCACAAGGCGTCGCTATTCTTGTTGGCTCGGGTCCTACTATAGAGGTGAAAAAAGCCGGCTGGATAACAGTAGAGGCTACCATTGGAGAAGCGGCTGAATATAGCAGTAGGACGATTAGTTACGACCTGCTTGTGCGTAAGAACAATACGAATGTCATTTCTTGGGTAACTCCTCCTTCCAATACCTATACGTATGGTGACCTCCCGACGAGGATTCGTGCTGATGCTACCAACGCTCAGTCAGTTATATACACGAGTAGCGACCGCGGGGTGATAGATATGAAACAAGACACCTTGTGCATCATAGGTGTCGGAGGTCCTGTGCTCATAAGAGCCATACAAGAAGAGACAGATAACTACGAGGCGGCCTATGCTGTTGACTCCATTGTGAACGTCAAAGCCTACAACCTCTATGTTTACGCGAGCGGGAAAACACGTCTCTATGGCGACCCAAATCCTCCATTGACCTTCAGCTACTCTAATTTTGTGTCCGGTGATAATGCTGCCAGTGCTATAGCAACCCTTCCTGTACCTAAAACAGATGCAACGGTTGACAGCGCAGCGGGGAAATATCCGATTTATTTTGACCCAGTAGGGACGTCGTCTAACGGCAACTACCATCTCATCCCTGTTGTCGACACGCTGGAAATACTCCCTCGCGACCTTCTTATTGCGTCACAGAATATGGCTAGAACGTATGGAGATCCAATCCCTGCGGGTGGATATGATTACCCTTTGCATTATTCTGGTTTTGTAAACGGCGAAACGGAAGCAGATTTGCTTACTCCACCTACGGCATCTACACCTGTTACTCAATTTATAAACGCTGGACCACAACCTATTATCGTCAGTGGAGCTAGCTCAAAAAATTACGTTATCTCCTATCAACAAGGTACACTGACGACAAGTCCATACCCTGTCACAGTGCAGGTTGTGGATACATTTAGGGTTTACGGCGCTTCGAACAATCCTGAGCCACGAATCAGGTATTTTAAAACAACCACTCCGTCAATAGTGCTGCCTCCGTATCTCTTACAAGCCCCCTCACCGTCACTGCCCACCGGAGATGCACTTGTGCCAAACATAATACCGATTTGCAATGTAGCAGCAAACGCGCCAGCCACAACTTATTCGGATTCTCTTAAAGTGACAGGTGGCGGATCGAGTAGTAACTACCTCGTCACTTACGATTATGGTGATTTAGAGGTGAGACGCAAGCCGCTTGACGTGATTGTTGACAAGAAGACGAAGGTTTATGGCGATCCTCTTCCTGACCTGACTTTCCATTATAGTGGTTTTATAATGAATGAAGACAGCACTGTCATCAGTCCCAAGCCGACTTTAACCACTACTGCAACAGCGAACAGTAATGTGGGCAAATACCCCATTACCTTTACCTCGGCTGCTGGCGACTTAAATAACTATACTCTTAGTCATTTCACAGACACCTTGACGATAACACCTCGTCCACTTCGCCTGAAAGCAAACAGTTTTAATAAAAATTATGGCGACACTATTCCGACTCTGACCTTTGAGACCAGTCCGGATTTTATACTGGGACAGACGCTCAATGTTCTGAGCCCTATGCCTACTTTAAAGTTTGTGGCAGCTTCTGTGGATTCATGTTCTCCGGTGTCTGCGGGTCCTTATGAAATTACGTTTGATAATCCGGGTGCTTCCTTAAATTACACCATTACTCATCAATCCGGTGCACAGATGACTGTCGTACCGTCACAGTTGTGGGTGGACATTGACAGTGCACGCAGGATGTATGGTGATTATCTTGATCCCAAGCCTGTGCCTACGTACAAAGGGTGGCGTTGCAATGACGAAGCGAAGTTTGCAAACTTAGGCACTCGGAATTCGGTATTTAATCCAGTACCAGAGCTTGACACGGCTTCTTTGCCTCCTTATACAGCAAGTGTAGGAAGATATCCTGTTGCGATGCAATTAAAACCCGGCACGGCGATAAACGGCAATTACAATGTAATTTATGGGACCAATGCCTTGACCATCTATGCAGACACCCTCACGCTGACAGTCTTACCACACGAAAGAGAATATGGAGATACGCTGGCCTTGAAATATACTATCACCAACCTCCGGCCTTGGGACAATTCAAGCGTGCTCACGACGAAGCCTATCTTTAAGGCTTACGAAACAAGTAGCACCGAAGTAAACAATAGAACAACGGTAGGCAAATACCCGATAGTGAGATATTCTGATGCCGTTTCGCGTGACAATAACTACGCCTTTAAGTATATTATAGATTCGCTGACCATCAAAAAGGCTCCTATCTATTATTACGTTGATACCATCGAAAAGGTATATGGTGACCGTAGTATTGGCGACACCACCAGTCCTGACTATGATGTCAAATATAGGACAGCCCCTTGGCCAACGTTTAAAAACGGAGAGGGTCCTGGACTTTTTGACACTCCTCCCTGTATCCAACCGAAAGCATTTAACGCTTCAACTGTGGATTCCATGAGTAATGCGGGCACTTATATCATCCATATAACTCCCGGTTACTCACCCAACTATGAGTTCCATGGTGATGCAGCCAGCTTGTTGATTATACGGCGTGCTCCGCTCACCGTAACAGCCAATGACATATTTAAACTTTTTGGTGCCGCGTTGGAGTCACCTACGCTCACATACACCGGTTTTGTTTATAAAAGTGACAGTCTTGGGGCATTCTCTATTCTGCCGCAGGCTTACTATGACAGCATTCGCCCTATCGGTGGAGTCGCTACCGGAGTGGTTGATCAGTTGACAGACGGAAGATATAATCCTTATCGGATAAAAGTGAACCCTGGACTGTCAAGGAATTACGATGTTAAATATGAGGATGGTTGGCTTACGGTAGATAAAGCCACCCTCAAAGTGACAGTCCGGAACTATACACGGCCTTATGATGAACCGGACGAGCCTTGGAAGGTTCTCTATGAAGGATGGATAGGTACCGATTCGGAAGCAACCCTTACGTCTATGCCACCAAACCCCATCAAAGCCTATGTTCCAGGTGGCACGGAAGTAACGATAGACCGCAGTACCAACGTGGGCATATATGAACTTAGACCTGATGAGACCGTCAGAGAGGAAGGGAACTATAGATTTGAATACTATTATGGGAAATTGGAAATAACGCAAGCTACGCCCAACATCTATTTTGCAGATCCGACACCAGCACCGATGCCTTACTCTCCGGATTTTGCTTATACCAACCCATTGCTCGGTAAGATTACAGGGGCACCTATTAGCTACCGATCAATTACGGGACCTGGCATTACGGGAGCAGCAAGTGTCAATTCGGCAACCGGTGAAATCACCAATATTGTTAAGGCTGACACCCTTATCGTTGAAGCCATTCAAGCGGCCCTTCTGCCCAATTATGCCGAGTCTACGGCAAGATATAAACTCTTGATTTTGAGGGCTCCACAGTTTATCACATGGCCAAATCCCCAGACGAAACTTCAAGTTGTCACCGGCGATTCCCTAGTGATAGGTCGTGATTTCGAAGCCGCTGTTGCTAGTCCAAATAGCAGTAAGCTAATAACTTACGAATCGACAGACCCCAGGAGTGCCTTTATAACAGGCAACAAACGAATGGACTTCCCCGGTGTCGGGCGTATCCCTATCATGGCTTATCAACCGGGAGATGCACTCTATGCGCCATCAGATACCATTAGGTGGACTTGGTCCATATCGAATGTCAGAATTATCAACGTTATTCCGGAGCCTTATGGAGTTCGCGAACCGATAGATACGGCATGGGTTTATACAATGGGCTGTGATGTAAGTACGGTCACCATTACGGTACAGCTTGAATCGCCAGAGGCCAAGATATTCTATCCTATAGATAGTGACGTCCCAATTCCGGATTCAACCTTCACCGTTGATGTTTCGCGTGCCGGAGTACATCGGTTCCCATTTAGAGTGGAAGCCGGCGAAAAAGGACAAAAACACCGTGAGGCACAGGTGATACTCAGACGCAACTTTGATATGCCTACCGTCGTTCAATATTATAATAATGTCTTGGCCGTAGATAGAGGCGATGACAATGGGGACTATAACTTTACGCACTTCCAATGGACGAAGGGAAAGCAACCAATAGACGGAGCTACGCTTCCATATCTGTATATTCCAACCGGCGAGCCAACAGACGGAAACTACAATGTGCTCCTTACCGCCGATGGTATAGACGACCCATTACCGTTGTGTCAATCTAAAATGTTTGAGCACTTGATGTCGGACAAAGTACTTCAGACGTTCAAAATGAATTTGAAGGTTTATCCGAATCCTGCGAATGAGCAGTCCACTATTGAAAATTCGGATTGGGATACGGATGGCCGTATAGAGTTGTTCAATGTAAACGGTCTGTTATTGAAGGAATTTGAACCTACGAGCGAAAAAACCGACATCGACGTGTCCGATTTGCATCAAGGTCTGTATATTTTACGCACCGGAACAAAAACGGCCAAGTTCTTGAAAGAATAAATAGGGGCGGGGTTTGCCCGCCCAATGTAGGGGCG
Source organism: Bacteroidia bacterium (assembly GCA_025999735.1). Taxonomy (GTDB): domain Bacteria; phylum Bacteroidota; class Bacteroidia; order Bacteroidales; family Marinifilaceae; genus JAISHE01. The sequence continues at coordinate 6,604 of BNXR01000096.1, forward strand.
ACCCTTGCGGTCGCCCAATGTAGAAATGTAGGAATGTAGAAATGTAGGGATGTAGAAATTGAGGAGGTTGCGGGTCAAGCCCGCAATGACGGTGGCTTCGCTGCCTCTCCCTCTTCCCATCCACAGGAGTGAATGTCATTCCGAAGGAGCGATAGCGACTGAGGAATCTGCAACGTAGCAGATTCTTCGCTACGCTCAGAATGACGGTGGC
>BNXR01000097.1 GCA_025999735.1 Bacteroidia bacterium
TATCATCGGGTACAAAACTACCCCGTATCAGCTCTTTTTGCAAACACTCGGCTATCCAACGAGCATCCTTCACATCGCTCTTGCGACCGGGCAACTGTTTGATAAAGTACGGATTAGCCACTTTGAGGGAAAAATCGGCTTCCAATACCCGCCAAATCGGTTTCCAATAAATACTAGTACTTTCCATGACTACACGACCACAACCATGTCTCATCAGCTCATCACGCATCTTGATGAGATCGGGGGTGAGGGTCCCATAACGATTCTCTAAAATAATTTTACCATTTTCGTCCAATATACACGAGAAAACACTATCTTTGTGCACATCAAGACCACAACATCTATCCATAAGCATACAAAATTAATTGTTTAACATTTGGTTAATTAACACGCTACAAAGATAGCATTTGTACTTCGAGTACGGTAGGTTGTATGCCAGAAAAAGATGCGAGGTCTTGATTTTTATTCATGCGCTTGGAAATCCTGCAATTTTCATGTACTTTTGCTTAAAGGTATGCTTTGGATTTATTGTGTTCAGTAAATAGATAACTAAAGTTTCCCACCCCACGTAATGACTATTTCCGGCAGATGTAAAACTCGCCATTGCTCTAACATTCAAGCATTTAGATTATACGACATTTTCGCTTTCACGTTCTTCTGTATCCAATTGATTTACAGCCTCTAACATGACTAAAACTCTTTTAGAGGTCTTATCATCATTGATTATTCTACCGATAGTCTCATTGACATCTGTGCCAAAATATTCCAATAACTCGGCAACAAGTTTCAAAAACAGTTTATATATCCGTTCATAAATGGTCGCCTCCAATAGTTTAGATTGTATTTCTCTAAACAGCACCCCCATTGTTTCGTACGACTGGAATCGCTTCTTTAAAGTTAAAATCGTATGGGTTATCAAAGCCAATGTGACATCGGCAACCTGTCCATCAAAATCGGTGTTTTGTGCCTTCCCCAAACGCAAATATTGCTTACATTCCTTAAACATAACCTCAATACTCCAGCGGATTTGATAAAGTTCCATCGCTTTTGCGAAGGAGAGCGATACATCGGTCGTCAATAATAGAGTCCAAGATGTTGCATGCTTATATTTGATGTAAAATAGACGAACCGAAACGCCCTTATACAAAGCATTTACGATCATATAGTCTGAATGAAACTTTCGAGATGTATGCACCTTGTCTTTTTTTACTTCATTCATTTTAGTGATAGTTTGCGAGTTCATTTCCTTGCCACCAACCTCGAATTTGCGCTTGTCCATTTTGCATATTCCTATCACGTGCATCATGCCTTTGCGTATTTTACGGATGCCTTTGATCATGCCATCGGTTATAAACCAACTGTCCATCAGCACATAAGAAGCTAACATACCGTGGCGGCAAGCGCGTTTTAGCATCGATAGGACGATGCTTGGTTTTTCGGCATCCAATTCGGCATATCGCTGTGCACCATAACTGTTCTCACTTCTATGCTTGTGAAATTGCTCTTTTGTTTCTTTTGCTGTCAACCCGTACCCGTTTTTTTTGCTCTCCCGATGCAGAGAACAATCGCAAGCTATGTGACTTTTTGTATCACAATACGACAACACAAGTAGTTTTATACCAAGTATATAGCCGTGTAAACGATGACTAAATATTTTACTGATACATTCTATGGTTTTGCCTGCTTTGGGTAGATCTGTATCGTCCACAACGAAACATTTTACACCCCCATTATTGTCTCCCTTTTCTTTAGCGCATCGCACAAATTGCTTGGCAAAGCTCAAAAGTATGCCACGCCAATTAACAAATTCATTGTTCATCAGTCGATAATCTGTATTGTCATCCATTTCTGACAGTCCTGTTTTTTGAGCGACATTTACGCTAATGCCACCTAAGCGTTGTAGAATGAGGTCTGTTAGCACCTGCATCAAGCCTATTCCTTGTGTTTTGGCGGATGCGAACGGCTTCAATACTGACCAAGCCTTGAATTGTTTTATCATACCGAGTACCCCTTCATTCATTTTTTCTTTTGTGCTCACAAGTGATGTAATCTCGTTTAAATTGTCTAATTTTGTGCTCATAAGTGGTGGTGATATTTATTACGTGTCTTTTATGAATTAACTGTCTCAAAGATAGTAATTTATATCCAATTAACACCACTTTTTTCAATTTTTTTTTGCCCTATTTTCAACGATTTAGAAGGTGGGAAACTTTAGTAGATAATCATCGAGAGCGCATAATACATACGGTTGTTACTGGCGGTTTTATTTTCAAACCATGTGTTAGCTGCATTTTTTTTGCTTTTCCCGATTTTAAATTATCATACAAACGCGAAAGTGCCCCAAATGATGTAATCTCCAACAAGATAAAAGAAGGTGGAAAATGATTTGAATATTTTGACTTGAAGGAAAGAATAAATTCGTCATCACTCCTTGATAACTCGTCATTAATTTTAGTAAGTGTAGCATGATGTTTTGTTAAATCAACAAATAAACTATCATTTTCTATCCAAAACGCATCATTACCCATAGACAGCACAAAAGCCATTTTAGAGCGAACAACTATTTCTACTTTCTCTAACTCTGAAATGATTAATTGACGTAGCTCACGGTCGAATTTATAGAGGCTAAAAGCCGCTTCAAAATTTGTATCCGGCTTGAAAAATAATTCGCTTCTTTTTTACGATAAAATCAAGTGGATCTTGCCAATAAGGAAGAAATACAATATCTACAGTCGCTCGCAGAGCAAATTCCGCTCAACTACCCCATTGAGGCACACACACGCGAAAATTGCTAATCAAATCACAGCAAAAATCAATGGACTAAATCTTATCTAATCCACCCACCCGACCTTAATGGGACTAAATTTTCATAAAAGCGTTCCGCCTTTGGCTACGCGCTAAACGGTTTGGCACGGTTTTCAAAAAACATCATAATAATTTGAGCATAAAGAATAGTCAAAAACGCGCGCCAAACCTTGGAAAGGACTAAATTTTGTTAAGGCTACGCCGTATCAATTATAAGGTACTCCCCTTCCCCCCAGCTCGCGCGGTCGCATTTTTTTATAACTTGCTCCGCGCCGACAAATAACATAATGTTCTGTTATAGAACAGCCCGAAGCGGTCAGTCCTATAACTACATTATGTTAAATGTCCGCTACGCTCTAAAATCTAAGGCGCAAATCAACCGGCATATTTTTGATTGTGCCAATCAAAAAAGAGCCAACCACACGAATACCGCTCACACACGCCAACCCACGCGTGCTACCGCACAGAAAAAAACAACTCCGTTGCGCTCACGTTGTATTTTTTCTTTGCCCACACACCAGCGAGCTCTCGCGCGGTCACCGCTTTAATCCTACTGCCAAGAATAACAGTAATTTGAAACTTCAACCACGTCCCCGACCGCCACCCCTAATAGAGATGGGTGTTCGAGGCTCACAGTTTTAGATACGCCCGACACGAAAAAGCCAAAAAGTCTTAAAATCTCGTAAAGCCGGATTTTTTTTTGGCATTTGTCGTGCCGGTCGTTGCAACTACCGACGTTCATGGCAACTTGCAGTGTATAGAGGAAAGGGGAGCGCGGGACGCGCATTTTTAAGAAACGCCCTCCACGAAAAAAAAGAAAAATCCTTTCCCTTTTTTGGGGGAGTATATTCCACTTTGGGATAATGGCGAAAAAGGGAAATTTATTTTTTTGTCGTGAAGGGCGAACTACCCTTCGGGCAGTGGGCAGAAAGTATCTCGCTAAAGGCGAGCTTTTTCTGCCCAGGGGCGAGAATAACTCAAAATCAATGAAGATTTTGAGTTATTTCCCGCAAAATTCATCATCATCATAAAACCAAAGCCACCGCTACGTCCGCACACGGCTACGTTGCTAAACGGTTTGTCACGGTTTTTGAAAAGGGCGTCATTACAGGGTTGGTCGTAATGAAGGGTCAAAAACGCGCGCCAAACCTCATCAGAATTGATTTACAGACATAAACTAAGGTGCTTCGCAGAGGGTTGACCTGTCCAACGCTGATTTACAGAATTTCAGAACTCCTTACGAAAATTGCTGAAGCAGCAATTTCTCGTGGAATTTGGTTTATAATGATGTGTAGTGTCAAGATTCATAGGTAGAATAACCACCACCGAAGGGAAAGAAATTGAGGCAACAGCAACCGTTTGCCGATACATACAGCCACAAATAACAACTATTAGCAGTATCTTTACAAAACAAGGTAATAACCTATTAAAACAAACGACATGGGTACATATAAAGACGGTATCAAGGGATCATTTTCAGGAAAAATTGGCCCCGTAATCGGTGCAAAATGGAAACAAACGGACTACATGCGCTCATTGCCCCGAAAAAATCATAACCCATCCACACTGGGGCAACTCAAACAGCAAAGTAAATTCAGAATAATGATGCTATTTCTACTACCCATCAATGAATACTTACGCACAGGCTACAAACTATTCATCGAAAATCAAACCCCTTTGAATGCAGCCATCCAATACAACATCAAAAACGCAATCACCGGAACATACCCCAACTTTGCCATCAAATACGACAAAGTACTCACATCGCGCGGACTACTTCCCAATGCAAAGAACATCACCATCAGAGTAGAAGCCAATAGAATAGTCATCATCAGATGGGAATGTGACCGCCTCGACCCTGCTCTCAGTTCTGCCGACTTCTCAATGATTGCCATCATCAACGCCATCAAAGCACAAGCCATATTCACTACGCACGGAATGACACGCGCTCACGAACAAATGTCTATACAAATGCCGCACGATTGGGTAGGCGACAGCGCAGAACTATATATATCGTTCATCTCGCAAAACGAAGCAGAAGTATCAAACAGTGAGCACATAAATATTGCTAAAGTTATCAACTAAATTCTAAAAATACCAACTCTATACCTTAGCCGTACCTTGTTCGTACCAAAGAGCCATAAAGATACAAAAATTTACATTTCAAAGGCAGGTTTGAAACCTCATCCAACAGATAGATTATTAACCCTAAAAAAAATAGAAATCATGGGACAAATAAAAAAAGGAATACTCGGAAGCTTTTCAGGCAAGGTGGGGACAGTCGTTGGTTCACATTGGAAACAAATTGACTACATACGCTCCATGCCATCCCACCACCACGATGCTAAAACACCCAAGCAAATGGAGCAAAGACTTAAATTAGCCCTACTCTCAGAATACTTAAAAATCATGCTACCCTTTGTTGACATTGGGTTTAAAAACAACCAAAATAACACATCACCTTTCAATGCAGCCTTCAAATACAACTTTGCTAATGCCTTTTATGGTGACTATCCGAATATACAACTTGACCTCGCTTACATATTGCTTTCTCATGGCTCTACCAAAGGAACTGATTATGCTCACATTAGTGCTATCCACACTGCAATTACTATTACATGGAGATTTAATGCGAGTACTGAAAATGGCAACGATACGGCTATGATTGTGGCGGTGAATTATCTCCAAAATAAATGCGTTTTCCAATTTGGTGCTAAAAAAAGGTCTAATCTTGAGGCAATTATTGAAGTGCCGAGTGATTGGGTAGGTTGCGGAGTATCCATATTTTTAGCCTTCAGGGCTGAAGACGAAAAAGACATCTCAAATAGTATGTGCTTAGGAACTGTATTCATTTAATAGGCATATTCATCTCGTGCAGAGCCGTTTGCCGATACTATTTCATCCACAAACCAATATTATAGCGTAACTTTACAACAATTCGTAGGGGCAGGTTAAAGCCTTCTCAAACGATAGATTATTAACCCTAAAAAATAGAAATCATGGGAAAAATTAAGAAAGGAATTCTTGGAGGCTTTTCGGGAAAGACCGGAACAGTCGTTGGTGCGAACTGGAAACAGATAGACTACATGCGGTCTTTGCCTTCTCACATGCACAATCCTAAAACTCAAAAACAGCTTGAGCAGCGAGCAAAGTTCAAGTTAATGATGGCTTTTCTACAACCGCTCAATGGGTTTTTAAATGCTGGTTTCAAACTGCAAGCCAAAAAGCAGTCGCCCATTAATGCAGCAATGCAGTACAACGTAAAAAATGGTATCGCCGGCGTTTACCCCGATTACACCATTGACGTAGAGAAAATATTGGTCGCGCGAGGCTCGCTGCCAAATGCTGATGCCCTGACAGCGGTAGCGATTACAGATGGGAAAGTGAAATTTGATTGGGAATTTGAGCAATCCATGAACGCAGCGATGCCGAACGACTATGCACAAGTAGTAATGCTCAATACTACCAAAAACGCAGTGGACTACTATATGGGCGAAGCGATGAGAAGTGAGCAGACACTCTCACTCATCGTTCCCTCGGCATGGATTGGCAACACCGTAGAAACCTATTTCACATTTATTTCCGAAGACAGAAAACAGGTAGCGAACAGTGTCCACAAAGGCCCGATTGTGATTATTGCCTAACCACAATCGGCGTTATTGCTAATGTAAGGGCAGGTGTAAAACCTGCCCTTTTTCAAAACCTAAAAACCAAATATCATGGGGGGAGATTAATCCCTGATGTATATATTATAGGCAGTTTGAGTATACTCCATAAGAATTATTACTGCAAATGAAATATTTGTAGCATATTTGTAGCACAAATTTGTAAGTCGCAGATAATCAAGGCAAGTTACATTTTGTGTTGAAAGTAACCACTCCCAACAAAAAACGTATAAAAACGAACAAATCGTTGTAAACAATGGTAAAGCATTGAATTACAACGACAAATAACGGTGCGTTATTGCTCACATGTATGCAATAGTAAAGCATA
>BNXR01000098.1 GCA_025999735.1 Bacteroidia bacterium
TTTTTTACCTATGTAAATATACAAAATGCCACGATTAAAATACGCCTCTGCAATATTAGCATCCATCTCTATAACCTTTGAATATGCCTCTATCGCCTCCTCTATTTGCTCGTTCTTGACATACACATTCGCTATATTGAAAGCTGCAAAAACAAAATGCGGGTCTAACTCAAGACACCTATTATATCCCTCTAACACCTTGGAAAAATCCACCATCCGCTTCGTTTCCGTCTTGATTTCTGCATCCTGTTTCTCAATATCACCAATAATCTTAGACGTTTTATCATCTATTGACTCTATATAATCATACATAAACATCCGCGCGTTCGCTTCATTAAAAGTAGCTAACAAATTTCCCTGTTCCTTTTTCAGTATTGTGCCAAAATCATTGATGGCAGCAGGGTAATCAGACTTCGTCATGTAAAAAATTCCACGTAGAAAATAGTCATGCACCGTTCCGCCATTTGCAATCAAAGCCGTTTGCTCAGCGATTTTTTCGTTTGCAAAATCGATATTCCCATCTCGCTTATTGCTTATCGTTAGGGAAGAAGCATAATTCTGAGCCTGATTATACTCCATCACCCAAGAACTGTAATATTGCACTTTCCCCTGTCGCAAAGAATCTAAATGAAGGTATTGTACCTGAAAAATGTCCTTCAAGGACACAATGACATTCCTATCTTGTACGCGACCATTGACAACATCTCTGATTCTGTCCCCCTTGGCACTGAAATCTATCAATCGCCTGAAATTTTCATTCGTATCAATCAGCGCATTCTTGTCACCACCCTTCATCTTTTTATATTTCTGCATGATTTCATTTGCCTTAAAACGGTCCATATCAGCCGCCGCATACCGGTTCAAGGCACTGTTCACGGCGGATCTGACCATATAAGCCTTCACAAAATCAGGGTATAAGCGAATACTCTCCGAAAAGTCGTTGTACGCCCCTTCCAAATCATTGGTTTCATATTTCAGCAAGCCTCGATTAAAAAAGATGAGGATATTGTTCGGATTCATGTCCACCACTTTATCCAAATCGGCTATCGCACGATTGTTATCGCCAATTTCCGCCCTGAGCATCGCACGATTGTAATACGCATAAATATACAAGCTATCCACAGCGATAGCCTTGGAAAAATCGTCCATTGTCTCTTGGAATTTTTTCATCTCATAATAGACCAAAGCTCTGTTCATCAACACGTTGATATTCTTGGGGTTTGCTTTTTCTGCACGGTTAAAGTCCTCAATAGCACTGTGATAATCTTTCTGTTTATACCACAAGTACCCCCGCAGACTGTAGGCATCATCGGAAAACATATTCAATTTAATGGCAGAGTTACAATCCGACATCGCCCCTTTCAGGTCGTCTAATTTCTCTCGCATGATTGCTCTGTTCAGGTAGGCCGATTCCAAAGCCGGCTCTATAAGTAAAGCCTTGGAATAATCTTTCTCCGCCCCTTTATAGTCAGCACTTGTGGCTTTCGTAATACCGCGATTTGCGTACACATAAGGGTTTCGAGGGTCAATAGCTATCGCCGTATTAAAATCTTTCAAGGCAATGTCGTGCTTTTTCAGTCCATTATAGGCAATGCCGCGGTACATATAAGCAAGGAAATAGTTCGGATTCAGTTCAATAGCCTGGTCATAATCGTGGATAGCACCATCATAGTCTTCCAAACTCATTTTGGCAACTCCCCGGAAAAAGTAAGGTTCAGAAAGATAGGGCTTGATACGTATGATGCTATTGAAATTGTCGATAGCACTCACATAATCATCAAAGAAAATCGCATTTTTGCCCCGTTGTAATATATTTTGAGTGTTCAATTGCGCCGAAATGGGTGCAGTTGAAAGGAAAAAAAATAATATGAGGATGCCTAAACTTTTCATTTCCCCCAATTGTACAAAATCTTGTAGAGACGCGATTAATCGCGTCTCTACGTGGTCGCTTCTCCACGTGATTGCGTCTCTACGTGTGTTTATCCTTCTACCAGAATGTAACCTTAAATTTCAATCCGGCTGTCCATATCTTTGAGGTGCCATAATCGGCGTACACCCCGGTGTACCATACCGGTGGATTGACATTTCGCCAGCGAAACCCTGTCTCAAAGGCGAGGGCTGTATTGATGTCGAATGGCAATTTACCATCATCTGATATTCCTCCATCCCATGTACCAATACCGATGTCTTTCATATCGTCTCCTATATGATCGGGAAGGGTTGTCTGTGTCTTCGGAAAATGCCCATATACAACCATTTTATCAGACTTCTTAACAAAGGTACCGCTCATAAGAGCACCCACTTTCACCCCACCGGAAACGTAAAATTTATGATTCGTAAAAGCAGGCCGCAGGTAAGTGAGCATGATAGGTACGTTCACATAAGTCGCACGCTTGGATTCATGAAAATTATCATGAATTTCATGCCTTTGGAAGATTGCTTGCTGTTTTACGTCCACATAATCTAAACTTGTATAACGGTCTATATTGTCGATATCGACTGTCAAGCCATAAAAGGCAATCTCCACCCCCGCGTTAATGGCCCACCGGTTGTTCACTATCACCTGACGCGGATTATCCAGAAAGTAGGTGTAAGAAAAACCCACACCACCACCAAGATAACCCGATGTTTTCTTGTTGGTCATCGTCGTAATACCCTTACTATCAAATGGTAAAGAGAGCACCCCACCCAGCCCATAAATCCCAAACTCATGTTTAGTATCTAACCAGTCACAAGATAGGGAGCGACGTGCCTTAAATAAGTTGCCGAGGAAGTAATTCTGTGCAGATAGCGCAGTTGAAAGGAATACAAGAGCTAAAAAAATAAAGCCTCTTTTCATGTTCATTTTTACTTTGTTACAAAAAAATAACGAGAAACCAAAATTTATTTCTCAAATAAAGTGGCGAAATTAATAAAAAAATAAATAACAACTAAATATTATTTGAAATAAACAAGAAAAAAAACATACGAACGTAACAGACTGTACTCAAGGCAAGCCTGCAGGAATAAATTGAAAATATAGCAAAAAAGATTGGAATTACTCGATTTTTATATAAATTTGCACTTAGATAAGTGCTGACTAAGGCTGACTAAAGCTGACTAAGAATGTGATACCAACTATTTTTACTGATAGGAAAAAATGATAAAACGAAGATTTCAGCGGAAAGAGGCGGGCAAGTTTGATTACAAACCCTTGTATTATGACCCGGAAAAAGAAGAACGCGAAGAGCGAGAAAAGAGGATTAAAGAGGAGTTAGGCCTTGTTAATCAGGTCAGTCAGGACGTTTCTGATATTTATGTGCCGAACATTGAAGGGAAGTTCAGGAACATGTTGAAAGAGCGGAAGGAAGCTCGCAGGGGGGTGAACGGACGGTATGCAGTGAAGATGTTTCTCATCTTGATGACAGTGCTACTGTTGGCATTTTATTTGCTCTCCAAATACGATGAGACGATTTTTAAGTCATTCACATAGGCGTACATGAGTGGGCGTATTGGAAAAAAGCAATAGGGCGTATTTCAATACGCCCCTATGACACAGAGATATAAGTTTGTTTCAAAATGGATATAATACAATTATTACCTGATTCGGTAGCCAACCAGATAGCTGCGGGAGAGGTTGTTCAGCGACCTGCTTCTGTGGTGAAGGAGTTGATGGAAAATGCGGTGGATGCGGGTGCTTCAGTCGTGCAGGTGCTCCTTAAAAATGTGGGTAAGACCTTGATACAGGTGGTGGATGATGGGAAGGGAATGTCGCCGATGGATGCCCGGATGGCCTTTGAGCGACATGCTACTTCTAAAATTGCCGCTGCCACCGACCTTTTTAATATTCATACCTTGGGATTTCGCGGAGAAGCCTTGCCATCAATCGCTTCGGTGGCAGAGGTGGAGTTGAAATCCAGGCGGAACGAGGACGAATTGGGGACTTATGTGAATATCGTTGCCTCGGAATTGAAAGAGCAGTCGGTGGTGAACATGCCACAAGGGACGAATATCGGTGTCAAAAACCTCTTTTTTAACATACCCGTGCGACGTAAGTTCTTGAAATCGGACGCTACGGAATTGAAAAATATCGTTACGGAGTTTCAACGGGTGGCCTTAGCCTATCCGGAGATTGCCTTTTCATTGACTGACGATGAGAAAGAATTGTACAATCTGCCGATAGCCGGTTTGCGACCACGAATAGCGAGTGTCTTTGGGAAACAGATGAATGGCAAGTTGCTCGCTGTTGATTGCGATACTGCCTTGTTGAAGATAAAGGGTTTTGTACTTCATCCCCAATTTGCAAGGCGGACTTACGGAGAGCAATACTTCTTTGTAAATAACCGTTTTATGAAGCATAGCTATTTTCATCGGGCGGTGCAGGAGGCTTTTTCAGGCTTGATATCGTCGGATTGTGTCCCTTCGTATTTTCTATATTTTACGGTCAATCCCTCGCTGATAGATGTAAACATCCATCCTACAAAAACAGAAATTAAGTTTCAGAATGAAACGGATTTCTTTCAGATATTGATGGCCGGTATCAAGGAAGCATTAGGGAAATTCAATGTCACACCGCCGATGGATTTTGACCACGAGGGCGACCCCGGATATGTTGGCAATAGGACGAGTAAGGATTTCCCATCCGTTCCTCGTGTCAATTATAATCCCTCTTACAACCCTTTTAACAGTGAGAGTCGTATCACGCCGGCGGATTCAAATTTTGAAGAACAGAAGAATGGTGGAGAACACAAGAGTTTTGAAGAACGCAGCGGTGATTTATCGCGCCCACAGGAGTGGCGGGAACAGGTACCCTCACAATGGGAATCTCTGTTTGAGGGCTTGAAGGAGAAAGAACCTGACAAACAATTGGTGCTGTCAGGTCTGTCCATGGGAAGCGAGAACGAGAATGACACTGACCCTGACAGCAGCATAGGCATTGGTGCATCCAGTGGCACCAACGGTGCCACCAATATTGGCGGCAATATTAACACCAATGCCTATGTAGGGACAAGGCGCGCCTTGTCCCCACAATTTTTGCAAATGAAGGGTCGTTATATCATCACAACCATTCATTCAGGATTGTTATTTATAAACCAAAAGCGGGCATCCGAGCGAATTCTGTTTGATAAGAATATGAACGCTTTAGCTCATCAGCGTGTCTGTGGGCAAAAATGCCTATTCCCTGAAACAGTAGAGCTACAAGCAGGTGATTTTGCTTTGATACAAGAAATACACGCAGATTTGGAGTTTTTGGGTTTTGAGCTTTGCGAATTTGGAAAAGACAGTTTCGCGCTGTACGCCACACCACCCGGAGAAACGTATGCGCATGGTCGGGAGTTATTGCTGCAATTGCTTGAGTATTATAAGAATACAGAGGGTGATATAAAGGGGAAAGCGAAGGAGCGTATCGCCTTGGCATTAGCGAAAGCGGCTGCTATTCCTTATAACACGCCACTTTCAGCACAAGAGATGAACGATTTAGTGGACAGTCTGTTTGCCTGTGCTCTTCACAATTTTACAGCCGACGGGAAAACCATCATTCACACGTTGGAGTTGGAAGAGGTTAATCGATGGTTTAAATAGTCTCATATCAACTTATATCAGCTCATATCAATATATGTCAGTAACAGTACAGAACATTAGCAAGCAGTACGCTCAGCAGAAGGCCTTGGATGGGGTTAGTTTTACCCTTCAAAAGGGAGAGATATGTGGTTTCCTAGGACCCAATGGGGCAGGGAAGTCCACGATGATGAAAATTATTACCGGCTTTATGGAGGAGTATGAAGGGGAGGTGTATGTCAATGATATCAATGTACGCAAGGATATTGTAAAAGCAAAAGCCTTGGTGGGTTATTTGCCGGAGCATAATCCTTTGTATCCAGAGATGTATATTAAAGAATATCTGCTTTATGTGGCGCGATTGTATGGACACGGGTTGCAAAGTCGCGCTGACAGCCATATTGTAGAGACGCAAAATCTTGCGTCTCTACGCGGGCAGGGTCGCAACAATTTGTACGAGAAGCGAGTGGACGAAATAATAGACCTCACAGGATTATCGCCGGAATTGGGAAAGAAAATAGGTCGTCTGTCAAAGGGTTATCGCCAGAGGGTCGGTCTGGCACAGGCTTTGGTACATGAGCCACAAATCTTGATTTTGGATGAGCCGCTAACCGGCTTGGACCCCAATCAGTTGGAGGATATTCGGAATTTGCTCGTAGAGGTCGGACGGGACAAAACGGTATTATTTTCTACGCATATCATGCAGGAGGTGGATGCTATTTGCAACCGCATCATTGTCATTAACAAGGGACAGATAGTGGCTGACAAACCCAAAGAGGAGTTTCGTCGAAATCTGACGGGAAAAATGGTGGTAGAAGTTTGTTTTGCCCCAGATATGCAAAAAGATATGCAAAGTGCTCCACACGAGGAGTGGCTCCGGAAGATAGAGGGAGTGACATCTGTGGAACTTGTGAATGTGGGGACATACCGGATTTTCTCCGAAAGTGACGTGCGAGTATCCCTGTTTCACGCTGCCGCAG
>BNXR01000099.1 GCA_025999735.1 Bacteroidia bacterium
GGCAGCGATTGACCGATGGTTATCCTTAACAGAGTTGATGGATTATTTACCCGACCATCCTGCGAAATCGACGATTTACGATTGGGTATCTGAGAAAAAGATTCCGAATCACAAAGGTCCTAAAAAGCTACGTTTCCTAAAATCGGAAATTGACAAGTGGTTAGCCACCGATAAAAGAACTAGTGATGACGAACTGCAAGCCAAAGCATCTGAATATTGTAGCAGAAAGAAAGGAGCACACCATGAATAAACCTATCATCACCACCACCGTAGGGGCGGGGTCAGCCCGCCCTGCTGCAGCAAACAATTGGAACAGGGAGCCAAACATTGAAAAGTGGATAGACAACCAGAACGTCATGTTGGCACTTCACATATCACCGCGCCAACTATTCACTTTGCGGACGAATGGCACGATACCTTACACGCGCTTAGAAAACAAAATCTACTACCGGGAGCGGGACATAACGGACATCTTGAACGACAACTACATCATGCAAAAAATCCAAAAACCATGAACACAAACAACGACACCTTATTTTCATTCTACAAAGCACCAATCTACAACACAAAGCCTTTAAAGGCAATGACCTTGTTACAAATCTACCACATCCTCAAAAGCGATGAATACAAATACTGCACAGAGCAACTACGCCAAATAAATGTAGCACAACCCGAACTGGCGAGGCAATACAAAGCCTATAGCTTCGATTACTGCACATTTTCAGGTGTTTTCACCTCACGCAAGGACAGCGACTTAGTAAAACATTCAGGCTTACTATGTCTTGACTTCGACCACCTTAATAATTTAAACTCGTTAAAAATGGCACTCATTGAGGATGAACAGTTTGAAACGCAGTTACTATTTACAAGTCCCTCGGGGGACGGGTTGAAGTGGCTCATCGCCATCGACCCTGAGGCGTTCAAGCACGAAGAATATTTTCAGGCTCTGTGTCTATACACCAAAAGAAAATATGCCAATGAGCCGGACAAATCGGGCAAAGACATCTCGCGAGCTTGTTTCATCCCCAGCGACCCCAACGCATACATAAACCCAAACATCCAATAATGTAAATAACCGTAGGTCAGCGACCTACGGACAAACAAGTCCCACAGGGACGACACTTTATTAACCGTACGCTTCAGCCTACGGACAAAACAAAACACCATGAAAAAATTCAACCCAACAGAATATCTGGCAGAAAACACCCTGCGAACACCTGTACGGACAATCCCTTGCGGTTGCCCTTCTATCGACACCACAGCGGACATAGAAATAATCACCGAAAGAATAGAACGGGCACGAACGGACATTGCCTCGACGTACGCCGATTGGCGGGATTTAGGCTTTGCGCTATCGGATGAACTGGGCGAAGCGGGACGAACGTACTACCACCGTATAAGCCGTTACTACCCCAAATACGACTACCCCAGCACTGAAAAACAATACGATGCCTGCATAAATGCACGCGGACACGGCATCACAATTAGAACATTCTACCAACTGGCAAAAACCGCAGGCATCAACATCCATACGGGCGGGTTTGAAAACCGCTCCAACGAAAAAAAAGAGAAACAACAAAGTGGCTTGTCCCTGTCCTTTTGTCCTTCTGTCCCTAAAACAATAATAGATAATACTGAAAATCAAGATAATAGCAGCAAAAAAGACGACGCTGAAGGTGAGGACACAAGTGAGGACACAAATGAAGACGTGAAAAATGTCCCTATACCGACATTACCGAATGTTATTTACGAAAATATCCCTGATTTCTTAAAAAAGATAGTACTCAAAGCCACATCACCGGAAGACCGCGACGTACTCTTATTAGGCTCAATCACAGTCCTTTCAGCATGCTTACCAAACATATATGGAATGTATTCCGAAAGATTTGTCTTTCCTAACTTATTTCTATTCGTAACAGCGCAAGCATCGGCAGGAAAAGGCAGACTGACACTATGTCGAAAACTGGCAGAGCCGATACACAAAGCACTACGAGAAAAAGACCGCATACAACAACTCGACTACAAAAACAAACTCGCCGACTACCTGTCCCAGAAAGACAAATCAGAACTACAACGACCCGAAGAGCCGCCCATGCTCATGTTCATCATCCCCGCAAATACATCGGCTACCGGGCTTTTCCAAATCCTTAACGACAACAAGGGAGTGGGGCTGATTTTTGAAACTGAGGGAGACACACTCGCACAATCATTCAAATCAGAGCACGGTAACTACTCCGACGGGCTACGCAAAAGCTGGCATCACGAGAGCATTTCCTACAACCGCCGTAAAAACCGCGAATATGTTGAACTTGAACAACCAAAAGTATCTGCCTTACTATCAGGAACGCCCCAACAGGTAGCCTCATTAATCCCAAATACCGAAAACGGCTTATTTTCAAGATTTATGTTTTACTACATCAACCTCAAGCCGGTATGGATAGACGTTTTCGCAAACAGCGACAAGCAGCCACTTGATGAATATTTTGAAAACCTTGGCAACGAATTCTACGACCTATACAAAATACTGCAGCAGCACCCAACAAAAATAAAATTTACGCTCACAACCAAGCAGCAGCAATCCTTCCACAAACATTTCACTCAGGCACAAGACCAATATATGTACCTCTGCGGAACGGACTACATAGCCACTGTCCGTCGTCTCGGCTTAATCACCTTCCGTATCGCCATGATATTATCGACACTACGCATCATGGAGACAGGAAACTTTACAATAAACATCACTTGTACAGACAATGACTTTGACATAGCGATAAACATTGTCAAGCTACTCATACAGCACGCTGCACAAATCTACCAACGTCTACCCGCAGAAATAGCGGCAACGGCGAAACCAAACCCTCGTCAGCACTTCTTAGAGGCCTTACCGGACGAATTTACATACAAAATATTCATATCAACGGCAGCCACCATGTCGATACAAGAGCGCACAGCAAAGCGTTACATAGTAAGATTCACGCAATCCGGTCTAATAGAGCATCCGGCCCACGACAAATACAAAAAAACAAAATGAGACACTCACTTTCTTCAACTTTCAACTAAATTTGTCCCTAAGTAAAGGGCTTGTCCTTAGCAATCACAAAAATGGGACTACTTGAAAAACAACTACATACAACGTCTAACCGCCTCATTTAGGGACAAAAGGACAAAAGGACTGGGACATCCCCCTTTGTTCTCCTCTGTCCTCTCCGTTATTTCCAAGTGGGTCATTTCTGTCTAACCGCATTCTTTTCGCTGGCGCGGCTTTGCAAGCCGTGTCCCCGCTGGGTGTTACGGTGACCTTCTACCTTCTACCCCGAATGGGGTAGGATTTCGATAACTTAAGGTCTTCTATGATAACAGACGTGATGTCACCTCTCTGCGTGTACCAAGGAGTATTTACCACAACGTGGTCAGAGACCACCTCCCATTCATAATTCGGCATAGTATCCTTCCCGCTAATTGTAAGCACTCCACTATTCAATGTCCACGTTATTGGGTCGGTAGTACCGCAAGAGGTAAACACTCCGCTTGCGATTGCTACCATTGCGCCCATTAAGGCGGCTTTTACATAACTTGCCTTTGTCATAAGTAATTAAATGATTACTACTGTATTAAATATACGGTGCAAAGATAATATAAGGTATTGTACTAACCAAATAATGTTCACCTTTGTTGCGGTGGGCGTTCTACGTAAGAATACGGAGGTTGCGGGTCAAGCCCGCAATGACGGTTGGGTAGGGGCGGGGTTATCGAAAGCCGTAGGCTACGCTACGCTTACCTACGGTTATGGAGATATTATTAACCCGAATCTTGTTCATATTTACGACCCTGTGAAAGTGGAACACAAAATCAAGTATCACGAAAGAGAAATTGAACGGGCAAAGAAAATAATTGCCTGAAAAAAACACATTTAGCGTAAAGGCCGGGTAATTTTGTGGTGGCAATGTGTTTGAGCAATCAAACAAAACCCCGTTAGCAAAGTGGCCAATGTTACTTGCCTGCAATGGGCATAAGCACACAAACATGAGTTAATGTGTATCCTAATATACGGATAAACCAAACTCGCAGGGGAAAATCGCAAGCATTAGGCGAAACAATGAACTTCTCAACGCTCTTTGAAAGAAAGAATTTATAGGGGAAAATTACGAATATTTTTCGACAATACAAGTAATACGCAATAAAAAAAATTCTTTTAAAGTTCTGACGGTAAAAAGTTGACGTTTTTTTCAAAAATGTTTGGCTATTTGAAAATAAGGTTTTATTTTTGCGTATATTTATGAGTTAGCAGCAATATTACGACAAATACAGAGTAATTATGACAAATAAAGCAACAAAAGAATATTTAGATTATTTTGTAACATCTCAAAATCCAAATTTTGCTGTAATGTTAAAAGGGAAATGGGGTGCGGGAAAGACATATTTCATTAGAGGAATTATTGAAGAATGGGATAATAAGCACGTAATTTCCGAAAATGAAATAGATTTAAGACCCATTTATATTTCTCTTAATGGCATTTCTAAAAAAAATGAAATAATAGAATCGCTAAGAGCTAAAATATCGCCATTCCTTTATTCCAAAGGCACAAAATTTGCGGCAGACATCCTTAAAGGATTTATCAAATCAACATTAAAAATTGACTTTGACTTTGACTTTGACTTTGACTTTGACTTTGACTTTGACTTTGACTTTGACTTTGACTTTGACTTTGACTTTGACGGTGATGGTAAAGGTGATGGTCGTGTTAATATAAATTTTAACCCAATTTCTATTTTCAAATCTTCAAATGATAAAATTAAAGGGAATCGTATTCTCATATTTGATGATGTTGAGCGTTGCAAAATCCCAATTGATGAACTATATGGTTTTATTAACGACTTTGTAGAACATTCACAATGCAAAGTGATTTTGATTTCTGATGAAGATAAAATAGATGAAGAACATACAAAAGATAGTAAATACAAATACCATGTATTCAAAGAAAAAATTATTGGACAAACATTTGAAATAAAACCAGACACTGAACAAGCTATTGATTTCTTTTTAGATTCAGTTACAAGCGATATAAAGCCAAACTTAATTGAATTAAGAGACTTAATCATTAAAATTTTTAACATTTCTAAAAAAGAAAATCTCAGAGTTTTACAGAGAGCTATTTATGATTTTGAAAGATTATTCAAATTTACTGATAGAGAATTATCGAAGGATGATGAAAAATATAAAGTTTTAATCAAAAATTTTTTGAGTTATTTTTTGATTTATTTCCTTGAATTTAAAACGGGGAATGAAGATATATCTTCATTCCAAGAAACACAGCTTTTTTCTGATGATAAAAGTGAAAAGAAATACACGCAATACGAAGAAATTGTTGCAACATATTCTCTTTTTCATTCTACCAAATTATTTACATCATTCAGACTAATAGATTTTATAAAAAATGGAGACTATACAGGGCTAGTCTCTGAAATTAATAATTCTGCAATCTATGCAAAGGGCAAGGTAGAAAAAGATTGGGAAAAACTATGGTATTGGCAATTATTAGATGATGATGACTTTTTATCTTTGTTAGATAGTGTAAGCATTAGTTTTTTCACGACAGAGAAATTTCACATAACAGAGATATTACATATTTCAGGCATTTTATTTTCACTTATAGACACAAAATTATACAAGAAAAAAAACAAATCACAGGTTGTAAATAGAGCAAAACAACTAATAAAAAAAACAAACTTGTCAGAATTTAAAGATGAAATAGGTTTTTCAATGCTAACTTGGGGTTCTTGGCAAAAAGCTTATGCATCGGATAAAACAGAAGAGTTTAAATCTCTTATAAAATATACACAAGATATTTTACAAGAGATAAAGCACAATAAATCAACGGAGATTGTTGAAGATATATTCTACGATATTACAAACGACAATGTTGATGAACTGTATCAGAAAACACGAAATTACAATGAAAATTTAGGCAATATTATTGAATATACACCAATGCTAGCAAAGCTTAATCCAAAAAAGTTTTCTGAAACAATTCTCAGCCTTAGCAATGATAGTATTTTTAAATTAAAACATTTTTTTGAGTATAGATATTTTCCAGAAAAAACATACTCAAACGGTGTAATTCAAGACCACCAAAGACGGTTAATTATTTTTTTCCGGTGCTATGAAAAATATCCCGCAATTCTGTACAGTGCAAAATCTTTGTCTTTCATGCCATAATTATTTGTAACAAATCGTTGAATTTTTCCGTTTAGTCTTTCCGCTTTTGCATTGGTATGTCCCCTGTCAAAGAAGTTAATAATCTCTGTTTCATGTTTATCTATCATCTTTACGACCCCCTGTAGCTCCTCTATTTTTGTATCTTCTACTTTATAATACCATCCTTGCAGGTCTCTTTCGATGTATATTCGGTGTTTCTTTTGCGCATTCTCAAGGTCGTACCACCTCTTGAGTTCCTGCGAAAGGTCATATGCTGTTTTTAAGTCG
>BNXR01000100.1 GCA_025999735.1 Bacteroidia bacterium
AAATGTAGTCCCCATTAGTAAGGCGGTCGTTGATGTTCTCGAAAAGGATTTGTCCGATTATGATTATGAGTTGGTTTTTATCGACAACAATTCTACGGATAACACACGTCCTCTTTTACGAGAAATCTGCAAAAGGAACCGGCGTATTAAAGCGATATTTAACGCCAAAAACTTTGGGCCAAACAATTCACCTGTTCAGGGACTTTACCAGACAACCGGCGATTGTACCATCTGCTTGTGCTGTGATTTTCAAGATCCGGTAGAGTTGATTCCCTCTTTTGTTGCCGAATGGGAGAAGGGTGCCATGATTGTGTCGGGCATAAAGACGACAAGTGATGAAAATAAAATTATTCGCTTTTTTCGGACATGTTATTACAAGACCATCAAAAAGATGTCTGCTGTTGAGCAAATAGAACATTTTACCGGTTTTGGATTGTATGATAAATCTTTTGTAGATGTCCTTCGCAATTTGCACGACCCAACACCATTTTTGCGTGGTATTGTGGCGGAGTTGGGCTTCAAAAGGAAAAACATCGAATACCGGCAAGCCAAGCGGCGGGCAGGGAAAACAAAAAACAACTGGTATTCTCTCTACGATCTGGCAATGTTAAGTTTCACTTCTTATACCAAAATAGGACTGCGTATTGCCACTCTTGCCGGCTTCGCAATGTCCGCCATATCGTTATGTGTGGCTCTGTTTTACCTTGTCTATAAATTAGTTGCGTGGGATTCATTTTCGGCGGGGAGTGCGCCGATTGTCATTGGTGTCTTTTTTATGGGTGCTTTGCAGTTGTTTTTTATCGGTTTCATCGGCGAATATGTCATGGCAATGAACGCACGAATTATGAATAGACCCTTGGTGATAGAAGAAGAGCGCATTAACTTTGATGAATCTGAACTTGTTTAATAGAACGAATGATGCAGAGGAGAAAAATTTTTATAAGCAGCGTTCAATTGGTTAAGGAAGCCATTGTAAATGCTGTTGCCCACCGCAATTACGACAGCACGGCAAGTGTGCAGGTAATGCTTTTCAAAGACCGTTTGGAAGTTTGGAATCCGGGCACTTTACCACCGGAATTATCCATAGAAACACTAAAAAACAATCATGGCTCTTACCCGCGCAATCCGCTCATTGCAGATGCTTTGTACTATGCCCATTACATAGAAAGAATGGGAACAGGAATTGAAGATATTGTAAAAAAATGTTTGAAGTTAGGCTTGCCCGAACCCACATTCGTGAATAAAGCGATAGAATATTTGAATTTGTATTTCGATTGTTTTGCTAAGAAAAATCGGGATGTTGTTTATGCTTTGTATGTGGAACAGTGGACAAAATATTAAATTTAAAGTGATAAATTATATAAAACAATTCAGAGTTATGAAAAATGAAAAAATTACCACATGTAATATTTGTGGTGCTACTGTTCGAAAAGCACATGAAGTCCTTTTCAAGGGATTGACAGGATTAGGTGATTGGCAGGAAGAAGTTGCTATTTGCGATTCTTGTGGATTTATTTTTGCGGCTAATCCGTTTATGGATGATGTGTTGGCGGACAGGTATAAAAATTTATCCAAGTACGAATTTGACTCCGGTGATTATCAAATAGGCGCGGACGTTCCGTACATGAAACGTTGTAAACGTCAATTTGATTTTATCCTTGAAAATGTTGATTCGTTTGATTCTATTTTGGAGGTAGGTGCGGCTTCCGGCTATAACCTTAGTTTGTATAAGGACGAACAGAAAATTGGACATTCTGTGGCAGTGATGGGAATAGAACCATCCGGTGTGAATTGCAAATTAGCTCAAAAAAATTATGACATTCAGCTTTTTAATGGCTTATTTAGCGAATATATTGATAAAAATTCAAGTCAAAAATTTGACTTAATATTTTTCTCCCATGTTTTGGAACATATTGTTAATCCAAGAGATTTTATTGAACAGTGTAAAACGATAAACAATAAATATATCTTTATCGAAGTCCCCACGTTTGATTATAAATTTGAAAATGAATTTTTAGGCATGTTTTCAGATGAACATATCAACTATTTTACATTTGAAAGCTTGTCAAACTTGATGAATTCGTGTGGATATACTATCGTGGAGGCAGAAATGCCTTTGGGCATTCAAGTCAAAATAGCGGCAGGAGTGCCGGCACTCGTCACTCTATGGGTGTTAGCAGATGAACAACACAACCTCTATCTACAAACCTGTCAGTAGTAGTAGAGTATTGCTGGAAAATTACATGAACAGTAACGCACAAACCATTTCGCGAATAAAAAAACTCATAGATTCTATTTCTCCTTCAACGAGATTGGCAGTTTGGGGAACCGGTAATCATACGTCCAGACTATTAGGAGCCACTTCTTTAGCTGAAAAGAATATCATTAAATTCTATGATTCCGATAATAAGAAATACAATTACCGGGTACTCGGGAAAAAAGTAGAGAAATTTGAACGGTATGATATTGAATCTGGGGCTGTTGAAGCCATTTTAATTAGTGCATACGCTGCTCAAGACGCAATAAAGGCTGCTATTGAAAAAGCCAATGTGGATGTTGAAATAATTACATTATACTAATTTATTGATAATTTTAAGTTTTATGCATCCCAGCAAAATTATACATCAGGATTTAGAACGCATCGTTGCTACTGACATTGATTGGCAGCGGTTTGAAGGTAAGCGGATGGGTGAAAATATTTGTGTTTCTTATATGCACCAATATGACACTCCGGTTAAAGTAGTTCGCCCGGCCCATACGTACGGACCGGGAATGGATTTGAATGACGGGCGCGTGTTTGCGGATTTTGTGCGGGATATTGTTGAGGATAAAGATATTGTGATGAAGAGTGATGGCAGTGCCTCGCGTGCTTTTTGTTATTTGAGTGATGCCACGATTGCTTTCTTTAAAATCCTGCTTGACGGGAAAAATGGCGAAGCCTATAATATGGCTAATCCGTCTCAGGAAGTTAGCATTCTCGAATTAGCAGAGATGTTGGTGTCTTTGTTTCCTGAGAAACAGTTGAAAGTGGTCAGGCAAGCGCGAGTTGGAGATGATTATTTGGTATCTCCAAGTACCCATGCTTCGTTAGTGATTAAAAAAATACAGTCTTTGAATTGGAATCCGACCATTGATATTGACGAGGGATTTCGCAGAACAATACTAAGCCATACTGATAATTTAATATTCTTTAATAAATGGGTTGGTAAATTAACATTTAGTATTCTTCCTTATAATCTGGCTGCCTGATGAAGAAAGTACTTTTAACAGGCGGTAGCGGATTTATTGGACGGAACGTCAAAGAATCCTATTTGTCGGAGAAATATCAGCTACTTGCGCCAAGCAGTAAAGAGTTGAATCTTGTCGACACGGAAGCGGTGGATGCGTTTTTCAAACAAAACAAAATAGACTTCGTCATTCATGCCGCCGTGAAGCCCGGTCATCGCAATGCCAAAGATTTATCGGCTATTTTTCAAACGAACACGCGCATGTTTTTCAATTTGGAACGGCACAAACAGGACTATGAAAAAATGCTGGTTTTAGGTTCGGGAGCGATTTATGATATGCAGCATTATCGCCCCAAAATGAAAGAAGAAGAATGGACAAAATGTATCCCGGTAGATGACCATGGCTTTTGCAAATATGTATGCGAAAAAGTGATAGAACACAGTTCAAATATCTACGATTTACGCATTTTTGGCATTTTTGGAAAATATGAAGACTATGCCATCCGATTTATATCCAATGCTATCTGTAAGGCACTGTTTGATTTGCCCATCACCATCAAGCAAAATCGCAAATTCGATTATTTGTATGTGAATGATTTGATGCCGGTTTTGGATTGGTTTATAGAGCATGACCCACAATATGCTTCTTACAATATTACACCGGATAATGCCATCTCATTGTATGAACTCGCCGGCATTGTGAAAGAAGTCGCCGATGAACCGGAACTGCCTGTTCAAGTGGCTCAAGATGGCGTGGGTTTGGAATATAGCGGCGACAATTCGCGGTTAAAAAGTGAATTTAAAGAGTTGCGATTAACACCCATTCGCGATGCCATACAAGAGTTATATGGCTGGTATCGTGATAATAAGGGGTGTATTGATAGAAATTTACTTTTGGTTGATAAATGAAAATCATCTTTTATATTCGATTTTCGTTTCGATGTTAGACTATTGCTCATTTGATAAAAATGACTTACCTTTACCGTTTCTAAAAAAATAAACAATATGGATTTCAGTAGAAAATTGCCGATAGGCATTCAGGATTTCACAAAACAATGTTAAGTTATGAATAGATTGGTTTTCAGCGAGTTGCAAAGTGTGATTAAGGATCGGGATGTGTATATTTGGGGTGCCGGTTATTACGGGGATTGTGTGCACAAAAAATGCTGCGATCAGGGCATTGCCGTAAAAGGTTTTTTGGACAAAAACCCGCAATTGGAAGGTACACAATTGAAAGGATTACCCATTTCCAACCCCTCTGTATTGGAACAATACATCGACAAAAAGCCGTTTGTGATGTTGGGAGCACCCACGTCTGTAAACAAAATGGAATCCTATTTGCTTAAACAGGGCTTTATCAAAGATGCCGATTTTTATTCAACATCAAATAATATAGAGTATTTTATTGATATTTCGGGAACGTGTAACTTGGTTTGTCCGAGTTGTCCGCGTGGCAATTCGCCACAGAATGCCATAAAGGGATTTATGGATATTGCTCTGTTTAAGGCTATTGTTGAAAAAATACAAAGTGAAGAAAAAAATTTGATGCCCTTGGCGTTATACAATTGGGGGGAGCCTTTTTTACATCCGAATTTAGCTGATTTTATTAGGCATTTGAAAGAAAAAAATATTTACACCGTCTTGTCGAGCAATATGAGTTTAGAAAAAAGCATAGATGCCGCCTTGCGTGCCAATCCGGATTGGCTCAAAATATCGTTATCCGGCTACTATCAAGCTACATACGCCACAACTCACACGGGCGGAAATAGTAATCTTGTAAAATCAAATCTGTATCGCATAAAATATCTCATTGATAAATATAAATTAACAACCAAAGTGGAAGTAAATTACCACAAATATTTAAATAATTTGGGTGAAGATTGGCAAAAAATGAAAGATTTGTGCCAAGAGCTTGATTTTA
The DNA here is from genome assembly GCA_025999735.1 of Bacteroidia bacterium. Taxonomy (GTDB): domain Bacteria; phylum Bacteroidota; class Bacteroidia; order Bacteroidales; family Marinifilaceae; genus JAISHE01. The sequence goes on from BNXR01000100.1 coordinate 5,149, forward strand.
TTTTGCATGATGTAGAGGCTTATTTTATGCCCATTGAACGAAAAATAGACCACTATAACCATAAGCTGGTGAAGCATTTGGAGGAATTACAAAATTTATTTATAAACAAAGCGGTTTTAGATGTAAACAGTACACCGGAGCGAGTAAAATTGCCCTGTTTTTATCAAAGCAAGCAGGTTGCGATTGATTGCAACGGCAAGGTACAATTATGTTGCCAAACCTATGATGATATAAATACGTTTGATATTGATTACTTGCGTACACCGCTGCAAACAATAGTGGATAGAAAATTGCAACATAAATTTTGCGATGAGTGCAAGACTTGCGGGCAAGCATTACAATAATTTTACGTGCAAAACATGATAAAAGTTATGAACTCGCCGGCATTGTGAAAGAAGTCGCCGATGAACCGGAACTGCCTGTTCAAGTGGATCAAGATGGCGTGGGTTTGGAATATAGCGGCGACAATTCGCGGTTAAAAAGTGAATTTAAAGAGTTGCGATTAACACCCATTCGTGATGCCATACAAGAGTTATATGGCTGGTATCGTGATAATAAGGGGTGTATTGATAGAAATTTACTTTTGGTTGATAAATGAAGTCATCTTTTATATTCGATTTTCGTTTCGATGTTAGACTATTGCCTATTTGATAAAAATGACTTACCTTTACCGTTTCTAAAAAAATAAACAATATGGATTTCAGCAGAAAATTGCCGATTGGCATTCAGGATTTTGAGAGCTTGCGTCAGGATGGTTTCCTATATGTGGACAAGACCGACTATCTTTATCGCGTAGTCAACGAAGGACGTCCCTACTTTTTGGGTCGTCCGCGCAGGTTTGGGAAAAGTCTTTTTCTCTCCACCCTGAAAGCCTATTTTGAGGGTAAGAAGGAACTGTTTAAGGGGCTTGCCATTGCCGATTTGGAAAAAGATTGGGTGAAATATCCGGTGTTTCATCTGGATTTGAATATTTCCAATTACACCAAATTTGAAGACCTTGAGATTGCTCTCAATGTACTCTTGTCGCACTTGGAGGAAAAGTGGGGAACAGACAGTGCCGAAGACTCATTTCCTACCCGTTTAGCAGGTTTAATGCGCCGTGCATCTAAAAAAACAAAAAAACGAGTGGTGGTACTTATTGATGAATACGATAAGCCACTCACCAGCACCTTAGGCAATCCCGAACTGCACGAAAAAATCAGAGAAGTATTGAGCGGTTTCTACGGCGTTTTCAAGACCGCCGACCTCTATTTGCGATTTC
>BNXR01000101.1 GCA_025999735.1 Bacteroidia bacterium
GCACCTAAAAATACCTTATAGTTTTTTATTAGTACTTATTCAGTATAAAACGAGATAAAAAAACGAGATATGGGAATCAGTAAATTAAAATTGCCGAAAGTTTGCGAGCATTGTGGAAAAGCCTTTGAGGCAAAAAGCGTAATAACTCGTTTTTGCAGCGATGCGTGTATCTTAGCTGCGAGTCGGAAACGTAAAAAGCAAGCGTTAGAGGAAGAACACAAACAGCATATTTTGCAAGAAAGCGCGGCGACCATTGCCACCATTCAAACGCGCCCTTACATTTCTATTCCTGAGGCGGTTGTGTTGTTTGGCATTTCAAGAAACACCATTCATAGACTGATAAAAGCGGGCAAAATCCCCGCACTCAATTTAGGTGAACGTCTCACACGCATAAGCCGCACCCACATTGAAGCAATGTTTACCACCGTTGCGGTGCCGGAAAAAAAGCCACAGGGACAGCAACCGATTAAACTTCAATACGACCCAAGTGAGTGTTATACTATAAACGAAGTATCCGAAAAATACGAGGTTTCGCCGTCCACCATCAGCAGCATAATACGGCGAAACAGCATACCCAAAAGGCAAGTAGGGAAATTTGTATATGTACCCAAAGAGCAGATTGATAAAATTTTAGCAAAAAAATAGCATGAAAGAATTAGTAAAAACAAAAGCAACCGTCCGACTTCGTAAGGTTGAAGACCGCAAAGAATGGTACTTATATATAGAGAGTTATCCTGTATATGTGCCAAGAAAAAACCAAGCTCAACGAGTGCGCGAATACCTCAACCGCACCGTTTCAACGGTGGAATGGGACAAAAAGCGTACCGCCCGAACTGATACTGATGGTGTCAAAACCTACAAGCCACGGCGTGATGACAATGGCTTAATCATCTGCCAAAGTGACCTTGACCGTGAAAGCGTACTTTATGCGGATGGTGTTCGCAAACTTCGTCAAAACGAATACAATAATGCTGATTTATATAGCGACACCGAAACCGCCCAAGCCGAACAAAAAGAGCGTTCCGGGCAGGATTTTATGGAATACTTCGCCGAAATACCCAAAAAGCGTCATGCCAACAGTTCTAAATCTAGCATCGTAACTTGGGGGCGAACGTACGACTTGTTAAAACTGTTTGCAGGAGACACATTGCCGTTTTCAAAAATTGAAAATCGTTTAGCAGAAGAATTTAAAATATTTCTACTATCCGCTTCTTGCAATGGCACGAAAAGTGGGACAATCGCCCGTAACACCGCAGCAACATACTTTTCCATTTTCAAAGCCGCATTACATCAAGCATTTGTGGACAATTATTTAACAATAGATTTATCAGCCAAAGTCAAAGGCATACAGAAACAGGAAACCCGTCGCGAGTGCCTTACACTCGATGAACTCAACGCCCTTGCAGCCACACCTTGTGACTACTCCACATTAAAAAATGCTGCGCTTTTCTCTGCCCTCACAGGCTTACGGCATTGTGACATCCATAAATTACTATGGAAAGAGATACAAATGGACGGCGAACAGGCACGCTTAAACTTTACGCAACAAAAAACAAAAGGTGTTGAATACATGCCCATCTCGGCACAGACATTGCAATTTTGCGGAACACGGCGCAATCCTGACCAACTCGTGTTTGAAGACTTACCATCCCCTTCATGGATTTCCGAGCCGCTACAACGGTGGATAAAAGAGGCAGGAATAACAAAGAAAATCACCTTCCATTGTTTCCGTCACACCTTTGCAACCCTGCAATTAGCCAATGGTACAGATATTTACACCGTCAGCAAAATGTTAGGACACACCGACGTCAAAACAACCCAAATCTACGCAAAAGTCGTGGACGCCAAGAAAAACAAGGCATCGCAAGCCATCCAATTAAACACCTTATAATATGTAGGAAAACAACAACGGTTAAAGAAGCCCACAGAAGCCCATAAAATACCACGTAAATGAAAATACTAAAATAAGTCTTTAATAATGTTTATTGCTTTCTTTTGATTACCTTTACCATTTACAAATACAAGGTAATCATGAAAAAATACACGCCACAATCAACGTTAGACGACTTTCTCAATGACAACGAATTGAACAGTCAACTTTACAGGGTACTTCTTGAGTTACAAGACGGATCGCATTTGCGAAAAAAATTGACACTTGATATTATACTCATATTCAGTATAATATATAAAATTTGCAACACCATAAACAGTGAAAAGCATCCCGAGCAATATGTCCCCAATTACTGGGAAGACCTCATACTGAAGTACGAAAACTACGAAGCGAGCATCATCTTATCGGCGGCCTACATTGTATTAGCTCTCGAAGGGGGACCAAATGAGTATCTGTCCCATTGCTTGCAGAGGATAAAAACCAAAATAGACGACAACTATTTTGAACCTTTTGAATCAATATTGCACAGTGCCAATGCGTATGCGGAAGACCGTACTTTGCCTGCCGACTTTGCATACCTTAAAAAGCGGGCAGATAAAATCGACGACCTCAACGAGAGAGAACTATATTATCAGGAACACGTCACAAGGTACAAACAGGCACAGAACACGGGAGATATTATTACACAGATAGACAGCGAGGTAGAACTTATCAAAACACAAAAGGGACTAATCGCACCCACTGAGAGCGTAGAAACTAAATATAATGAGGATAGCGACATTCCCGACAAACTCAAAACTGTTGTCTATATAGAATTATTCCGTCTCATGGAGAAGGGAAAAAATATAAATGACATTTCTGCTATGGCGCGTTTTATTTCATTTATGACAGGTCAAAGTTATAAAAAATTATACAAACAAATGCTAGAAGAAATACGATTAACTTCTTATCACGCCGAAGCAGTCAAAAAAATGAACGATTATTTTCAGGCTCTAAACATCTCTATATCAATCGAAATCAATAAACAATATTAATTCACCCCCAGGGGTGTACCCCGGGGGGTGAGGAATCATTTTTTACACTTTTGCAGTCGTAAATCTCGCTGTGAGATTTGCGGCTTTCTTTTTTTCACTCCAAAGACTGAAAGCCCCAAATAAATAACAAAATTAACGGAGAAAAAAGAAAAATTATGAGTACAACAGAAATGACATTTAACGACATGCCTGAAGCAATGACGTTATTAATTGGCATGGTGGGCAACATCGAAACCATGCTAAGGACAGAACAACCGCAAGCGGAGGACGTTGATAGGTGGTTTGACATGGAAGCACTGCGCGACTATCTTCCCGACCATCCCTCGCGCGCAGCCATTTACGTATGGAAAAAGGAACGTCAACTACCATCTCACAAGCCGAACAAAAAGCTAATGTTCCTAAAAAGTGAAATTGACAGGTGGTTTAGGAGTAACCTACGCAAAACGCAACAAGAAATTGATTCAGAAGCGCAGCAGTCCGAAGATATAAGGAAGGCAAAGATTGCCTTAGAAAAAATGAAAGGAGTGCGACATGAATAAACCTATCATCACCACCACCGTAGGGGCGGGGTCAGCCCGCCCTGCTGCAGCAAACAATTGGAACAGGGAGCCAAACATTGAAAAGTGGATAGACAACCAGAACGTCATGTTAGCCCTCCACATATCACCGCGCCAACTATTCACCTTGCGGACAAATGGCACGATACCTTACACGCGCTTGGAAAACAAAATCTACTACCGGGAGCGGGACATAACGGACATCTTGAACGACAACTACATAATGCAAAAAATACAAAGTCATGGAAACAAATAACAATACCTTATTTTCATTCTACAAATCACCGATTACGAACACAAAGCCGAACAGGGCGGCGACCATCTCACAGATTTACGACCTAATTCGGGGAAACGCCTACAAGGACAAGACCGACCACCTGCGCACCCTAATAGACCCACAGCAGGCGAGGCAATACAAAGCCTCTAACTTCGACTACTGCACCTTTTCAGGAGTTTTCACCTCACGCAAGGACAGCGAACTGGTAAAACATTCAGGCTTATTATGTCTTGACTTCGACCACCTCATAAACCTCGAAACCATCCGCACGGCTTTACTGTCTGATGAGTACTTTGAGACACAACTACTATTTACAAGTCCTTCGGGCAACGGCATAAAATGGCTCGTATCAATAGACACTGACACCGTCACGCACGGCGACTACTTTGCAGCCCTATCATACTACATAAAAAAGAAGTATGCCATAGAGCCTGACAAATCGGGCAGAGACATATCACGAGCCTGCTTTCTACCGAACGACCCAACGGCATACATCAATCCTAACAATTATTAATGTACGGGCGGGATTTGAAATCCGCCTATTAAAAATCAAATACCATGGAAAAGAAAACATTTAACGTACAAGAATGGCTAAACAAATCAAAACCCTGCCCTTCTACCGACACCACAGCGGACATAGAAATAATCACCGAAAGGATAGAACGGGCAAAAACGGACATCGCCTCAACGTACGCTGATTGGCGGGATTTAGGCTTTGCGCTATCGGATGAACTGGGCGAAGCGGGACGAACTTACTACCACCGCCTAAGTCGTTACTATCCAAACTACGCCACCGAAGAAACGGACAAGCAATACACCCAATGTCTGAACGCCCACGGACACGGCATTACGATAAAAACCTTCTATCATTTGGCGCAGACCGCAGCTATTAATATAGGTAGGGTCGATACGCGCGTTCAAAATAAATCCCGCCCCAACGAAAATACCCCATATACGCCAAATAAACGAAGTGGCGGTTTGGCGGTTTGGCGGTTTGGCGGTAAAAATAATATTGAAAGTGAAAACGAAGATGAAGAGATGAAACCACTCCCAACCATTCCCGAAACGGTTTACGAAAATATCCCTAACTTTCTGAAACAGTGTACAGAAAAGGCTACATCAGCCGAAGACAGAGACCTGCTGTTATTAAGTTCATTAGTAGTAATATCAGCCTGTTTACCAAATATTTACGGTATATATGCTGAGCGAAACGTATATCCAAACTTATTTCTATTTGTGACTGCCCAAGCATCGGCAGGAAAAGGACGACTAACCTTGTGCCGTAAAATAGTAGAGCCAATTCATCGGGCACTGCGCGACAAAGCAAAACTCGAACAGGAAGAATACCAACGAAAACTAAGCGACTACGCAGCCGTCAAGGATAAAACAGATACGGAACGTCCGCAAGAGCCACCGATGCTGATGTTAATCATTCCCGCCAACAATTCCGCCACTGGACTGTTCCAAATCCTCAACGACAACAAGGGAGTGGGGTTGATTTTTGAAACAGAGGGCGACACATTGGCGCAAACATTCAAATCAGAACACGGCAACTACTCCGACGGCTTCCGCAAAGCCTTTCACCACGAGACCATTTCTTACAACCGCAGAAAGAACAGAGAATACGTCGAATTGGAAGCACCGCGACTATCCGCATTGCTATCAGGAACACCGCAACAGGTAGCCTCATTAATTCCAAACGCTGAAAATGGCTTATTCAGTCGCTTTATATTCTACTTTATGAACATAAAACCCGTATGGAACGATGTCTTTATAGGCAACGATAACCAAACATTGGACGACTACTTTAAACACATAGGCATTGAATTTTACGAACTCTACAAAACACTGCAACAGCAAGCAATTTCAATACGTTTTTGTATGACAAAGGAACAGCAAAAAAACTTCAACGATTATTTCACGCTGACCCAAAATCAATACATCTGTTTATACGGCAACGACTACATTGCCACCGTCCGTCGTTTGGGCTTAATCACCTTCCGTATAGCCATGATATTAACCACCTTGCGAATAATGGAAACGGGCAACATCACGCCCCCAATGCAATGTGCTGACACTGATTTCAACACATCCATGGAAATAGTGAAAATCCTCATCCAACACGCTGCCCAAGTTTACCAACGGCTACCTGCCGAAGCGGCAGCCTCAGCAAAACAAACCCCAAAGCAGAAAATTTTAGAAGCACTACCGCTTGAATTCACCTACAAAGAATTTCTCGCCACCGCCCAAGAGTTAACTATTCCGAAAAGAAGTGCAGAGAGGTACATCGCAACATTCGTAACGAGTGGACTACTTACCCATCCCTCACACGACAAATACATGAAATCGAAATGATAATAGACAGTACGCCCCCCAAAAAACTACCGCCATACCGCCATACCGCCAAACCGCCACTTTCATTTTTATGGCGGTATGGAGTGAAATCTCATCACCCTAAAATCCTGCAACCTCTGCGCTCGCAATTCCCCATCCACAAAATGTTTTTTCCATAATTGGCAGGAGAACCACTTTGGCAATGA
>BNXR01000102.1 GCA_025999735.1 Bacteroidia bacterium
CTCTCGCCAATGCCACGCTGGACGGCATGGAAAAGTTGGTAAAAGAAAAGTATCATGCAGATTACCTTGCGAAAGTAAAGGTGCTCTCGCCCAAAGTGCATCTCGTCCGATATGCAGATGACTTTGTTGTCACGGCAGCCAAACGGGAAACATTAGAGGAGATACAAATCTTATTAACAGAATTTCTATCCGACAGGGGGCTCATGCTTTCAGAGGAAAAAACGCTGATTACTCATATATCCAAAGGTTTTGACTTTTTGGGGTTTAGTGTACGCAAGTACAACGACAAATTACTCATCAAACCCTCAAAGAAGAGCCAGAAGAAGATGGCAGAGAAACTACACCAGGTCGTATTTAGCAATAAATCGGTCGCCCAAAATGCTTTAATTAGCCAACTTAACCCTATCATTACAGGTTGGGGCAACTATTTTAAGCATGTAGTCTCAAAGAAAGTATTCAGCAGAACAGACCATATTTTGTTTGGTTTGTTAAAGCGTTGGGCGTTTAGACGGCACACCAACAAGTCGCAACGGTGGATTTTGAATAAATACTTTCACTCGGACGGAAAAAAGAAGTGGTGTTTTAAAGAAGTTATTGAGAAGTCAGGAAAATGTTATATCTTTGTCCTCAAGAAACTATCGGACATACCCATTTCAAGGCACGTGAAGATAAAGAAAGATGCAAATCCTTTCGATTGGGCTTGGGCTGTTTACTTTGAAAAAAGACGCTTTGAGCGTCTAAGGGTTCGCTCGCTTAAACAGCGATGTATTGGAAGCACCCACTAAGGTGGGGTTGCACCGGTTTAGTTTATGAGAATTAAACTTAGTAATCACTTGAGCTGTATGCGGTGAAAGTCGCACGTACAGTTCTTAAAGGGGAAAGCGGCGGAAACGCCGCCGACCTACTTAATTAGAAATTTTCGAGATTTCACAACACCCAATAACAAGCTATAACGCTTTTTCCAACATGTCCTTGATGCGCCTTGCGCATCTTTTATTACTTCATAGGCAAATTTATTATGTTGCTATTATTTAATTCCGAGTGCAAAAGTAGATAATTATTTTGGGAAACGAAAAAGAAGGCAAAAATATTCGCAGGCGGGTGGTGATTAATTGATGCGAAAGTTATCTACCTCATTCTACCGCCTTTTCCAACAATTCTACCTGACTGTTAAACTTTTCGAGGTTCAGCATTTTTAGTTTTTCAAGATTCAACAACTTCCAGCGGATTGGCGGATACTGCGAGAAATTGTAATATTCTGTCCATTTAGGATTTCCTTTTAGAAAAGATAAAAGGAAATCCTTATCGGAATCGGTCAGGGATTTATTGACTGTATCCATGTTTTGTTGCCTTGCTTTTTCGTAATCCTCATAAGAAAACGGCGTATCCGACATTCCGATAAACTGATTTAGCAACACACCTCTCTGGTCGATACTTTTAGGTTGCAATACTTCGTGTATCGGTCGTTTGCTACAAAGCAGAAAATACAGAAAACCGCGCTTTATCTCATCGGTAAGCGTGTTATTTTGATAGAAATTGCGCATATCAAACAAATCTCTCGGATGCTGCCGGTCTAATGCGGCATTAATTTTGCCGCCCCATAACTGCCCCTGCGAAACAACGGTCGCTTTGCAATAAGTGTCAAAATAATCCTGCGCTTTTTTCGACAGCGTTAATACTCTTGTGTCTGCAATCAGTCCTCTGTTTATTTGATTCACTTCGATTTTTACAACAGCATTATCTCTCAAACAAAAAAGTTTCAGTTCTTCGTCTGCCCGCTTGGCATCAGGAAATGTTATACCGCTTAAATTGGCTTGTATCCCCTCTTTTATGTTCATTAATCCCTGCCTGATATGCAAAAAGTCGTCTTCTCTGTCTTCCGTAAATGGAATAAAAGTCAAATCCACGTCAACCGAAAGACGAGGCATATCCATCTCAAAGAGGTTGATTGCCGTGCCGCCGTGAATGGCGAACTGCGGCTCTTTGGCTATTATCGGCATAATGGCGAGCAATAGCGATACTTGCTGTCTGTAACTTTCCTTTATCATACCAATTCTTCCGGTAACATCAGTTCATATTTTGATACATATTTCCCATTCGGCACGATACGGCGGACACCTTTGCCAAGTTTTATTTTAGAAGTATCCAAATCTTCAAACCAACTGTGCCCCACCTTTTCGGCAAAATATAAAAATAATCGCTTGACTTTGATGGATTTACATTGTTCCAATAAGATTTGTACAGCAGAAGGACGCAATGTTAGCAAATTTTCCATTATTTCATAACCCTCTGTTAGCGGAAATTTATCGGGACACTGCGATAAACATTCCATCAATGCTTGTGCGGGATTTGATATTTTGAGCGTAAGTCCGTTGCTTTCATACTCTTTGTATCCTGCGAATTTATCTTCAAACAATGAGATATTAAACACCTCAAATTCCAAATCCCACTGATTGGATAAAAACCATTTGGGCAAGTCGTCCTTTGGCTCTTTGAAAAGTGATACGCTTTGCATATTGATTTGCAAATAATGCGCCTGTCCCAACAAAGCCAATGCTGTGCGCCCACCGATATGAACGCTATGATTGGACTGTTGTTGCAAAGAAGCCAATGCACCGAATATCAAGAAATCGTTATCGCTTTTGAGCATTGCGCCTTTACCTAACAATTTCAACAGTCCGCTTTTCCTATAATGTTGCTGGAGCACATACGAATAGCCCTCTCGCTCTAAAAAAGAAGATTGCAGCACCAACCCGTCAGGATATTTTGTCAATATGTTTTTTATTTTATTCTGCACAATTATAGTTATACTATATTTAGAGCGGCAAAATTACAAAATGTTTTTGGACTAGCAAATTCTTCATCGTTTTGTTTTGGGGGGTATCTTTGTAGTCGCTGTTTCAGCTCGCAAATGTAGTGAATTATTGAGAAAAAAAACAGTATTCCGATACACCACGATGTGCGAAAATTGGGTTATTTTTAGTTGATTTGCGCCTTAGATTTTAGAGCGTAGCGAACATTTAACATAATGTAGTTATAGGACTGACCGCTTCGGGCTGTTCTATAACCAGAACATTATGTTATTTGTATGCGCGGAGCAAATTATAAAAAATGCGACCGCAGGGGCTGGGGGGAAGGGGAGTACCTATTGGGTAAATGTGTATCTTACCAATCAATATTATTTACCTGTTCATTGAGTTGCTGTATTTTGTCTATTAACTTGTTGAATGGCAAAGAATCGCCATAAATCATTGTTCCCTGCATATTTTCGTAGTCGGCTCGCCAAAGGTCAATGACGTTTTCGGGAGGGACAATATTGATTTTTTTTGGTGCAAGCGTGTCATAATCAAAGCCTTTTAAGCCGACAAAAACGCGACGGTGTTCTACAACCGAATTGTATAAATCTTTGTTTGCCAATGCCTCTGCGGCAATCGGTGTGTCCATTATTTTGACCACATCGTACAAATGGCGCGACATCCTTTCCGACCGCATTATGTCTTTCGGTTTTGCAAATTCTTCGTGCAAAAGACAGATTTTTTCAATGAAAGTGCGTTGAGGTACAACGGCTTGTACAGTAAATGATTTTTCGGTAAATGTTTCATTCGGTAATGCCTCATCAAGTATTGATTGAAGTTCCACCGATTCTACCGGCTCGCGCATCGAACGCCCGCTAACTTCGACTATCACTTTGCTTTTAATATAAGAGGTTTTGTCAAACAACGATTGATATTCCACTTCGATTATTTCGGGGTCGGTGGTAGAAATGGGTGTGATATTGACTTTTACCGAAAAATCAGCAGAATTTATGCCGTTGTTTTCTAACTGCTTTGCTAAATCAAATTGCAGCGTTTCGCGCACGAAAGAACAAGCAGCACGGCGCAGTCGGTCGTTTATCTGTGTTTTGGAAAGTTGCCCGATAAAACCCAAATATTCGCGATTAACGGCAATATCAACATCTTCGCTGAAACGCTCTATCAGTTTCCAACATTTACTCAAAGAAGTACCGCCCTTGAACGATAGATTTTTGGCATAAGGTGGTGAAAATAAAGCCTTTAATACGGCAGTTACCCACAAATCTTTTTCGATTGCAGCAGGCGACAATTTTAATATTTCTTGTAATTGATTGATAACTACAAGTTGTTTCGATTTCGATAATTTTAAAAATTGCATAGCGACAAAATTAATTTCCGCACCCAAAGCGGCATTAGGTTGATATCGGTTTCTAATTCTTTTTCAGATATATGCCTTAAATGCGACTTGATTATTTCAAGTTGCTTTTCGGTAACTTTTTTCCCTCGCCAATTTCTCGCAAAGCGGACACAATCAACATTAGCAGTTTCGATTTGTAAGCTAATTTTTTAAGTTCCGAAGTGTGCTGAAACAAAATGCCTCTACCTTTGCCAACGGAAATGCGGCGAGGCGCACCATCGGTTATATAAACCACATTTGCAGGAACTTGTGTAGAAAGCCCAAGCAGATTTAGCGCGTGTGAAGCAGTTGGAACAATGCGAGCCTTGTCGCGTTTGGCAATTGCCTGTGCAATATCATCAACTGAAGGCATCGGCGAAAAAACGCTGTTCCCTATTTTTACATCTTTGGCCGTTGAATAATATACTCCGTGTGCTATGCGCTTGAGCAAACCCGATTTTGTCAACTTGCTAAGGGCCAAACGGATAGCAACGGGCGTACCTAATTGGGCAAAGTCATCAGGAAAAAACAAATTTCCTCGTTTGCGCTTTGCTATCTTATTTTTAATCTGATCTACAGTTGTTTCCACTCTATTTTCTTTTTGTTTCAGACACAAATATATGATAAATTTGTGTCTAAATTCAGGCTGCAAATGTATGAAAATTTTCGATATAAATCCTTTTTCTAAAATAAAACATTCTGCAAGGTGAGATTTTCTGGTATCACCTGTAAAAAGGTAAATCCACACATTGCTATCAACAAATATTCTGTCTATCATAACAATCTTCTCTGTTGAATTTATATTTCCCCCCTATCGCTCTATTTTCAGAAGCAAATTTTAGGAAAGCGGTAACGTTCTTTTGCTTATCCTTTTTGGTAACATAAGCAAATAACTCCGACAAATCTTTCTCATTGTCAGCTTTGATAATCAGGGTCGTAGGGTCCAAAGATATTGTTTGTAACATATATGTGTGTTTTAATTGTGTGCGACAAAGTTACTATAAAATTCAACAAGCAACAAGCCGCCTACAAAAAAAGCAAAGATTGCAACCATGCTACACAGTTGCAAACTTTGAGGTCGTGATTTTTAGCCGCTGTTTTTTTGAAATTGATAGTTGCTTTTTTCCCAACTTTTACCACGCGCGGCGCACCATCGGTAAGATACACTACTTTCATCGGCACTTGCGTTGATAAACCCAAGGCATTGAGTGCATACACTCCGGTTGGAATTAGGCGTGATTTTTCGCGTTTGGCGATTGCCTTGGCAATGGCTTCTATTGACGGATAAAGAACACCTATTTGCTCGTCGATTTTCGGATAAAGGTAAATACCTGCGGACAAGCGGACAAGCAATTCATTTTTGCAAAGTCGGGACAAGGTATGACGAACAGCCACATTTGTGCCGAATGTCATAAAGTCGTCAGCGAAAAACATTTTTCCACGACCTCTTTTTCTTATTGCACTTCCTATTTGATTATGAGTAGATTGCATCTATTTTTTATTGGTTGTTTTGGCATAAATATAGTATAAATTTGTGCCAAAATTCAGGCTACAAAGATACTACTTTTTTGTCTGAAACAAACAAACTTTCCACATCAAAAACCTGTCATGAGCTATTTCCCTATCAGCCTTTATAACATTCCTCTTTGCAATAACCCTATTCTAAGTCGTTTTAATTTGATAATAAATCAATGTGTTAGACCAGGAGGATTTTCATTAGCATCCCACTCCTCTTGCCAAAGTAGCACCTCTTTCAAAAGAAATGTGAATACGGTTAATTATTTTTTTCCGGTGCTATTTTTTATCTTTGCACTCTAAAATAGAATAAAAATAATGGGACGTAAAAAATTAGAAAGACCATCGGTTGATAGTTTATTTTTGACCGTATCGAAGATGTTAGTGCCGGATTATATCTTAACGGATTTTGATATATATGGTGCCAAAGAGAGTACGGGCTGCTGGACGATAGAACTGCGCGAAAGAAACACCGAATATACATCGAAAGAGACCTGCAAGGATGGTATTATAAAGTAGAAGATGCAAAAATAGAGGAGCTACAGGGAGTCGTAAAGATGATAGATAAACATGAAACAGAGATTATTAAC
>BNXR01000103.1 GCA_025999735.1 Bacteroidia bacterium
TACCTTGTTGGGCAAGCAAGGCATGTAACCGCTCTACACCGTAAAAGGGAGTTTTCAAGTATTGTTTGTCCAAAAAAGACAGGATGTCAAGGTTCGTTTTACTTTCCTGGGATGGTTGATAATAAAACCCGCTACGACTCAACGAAAGCAAACTACTTTGCCGTTTTATGCTCATCATTTTGGACTGCCGATTAATCATCGTTTTACGCTGTTGTACGGGTATCATAGCAACTTTTTTTTTAACCAATCATTATCCACTTTCAACTGACCGATCTGCTTATACAGCTCGTTAATCAATGCCTCACTTGTATCTTTTTTGGGGTGTGGTTCCGAAAAAATTTTGCCACTTTGTTGCTGTAACTCCTTTTTCCAAGCATTTATCACACTGGGATGCAGATTATACTGCTTACTCAGCTCTGATACACTTGAACGTTCCTGCAAGGCTGCAATGGCAACCTTAGCCTTAAAATCCGCTGTAAATTTCCTTCTTACTGTTTTTGCTTCCATTACACTTCATTTTTTGCGCAAAAGTACACTTTAAGTCCGTGTCCAAAAAATGGGGAGTACCATAGTTGTGTTCGCACCATAAAAACATAATCAAGTTAGGCAAAGCACTTTTCGCTTTGCCCTACTAAAAAAGATAAAACGTTCTTTGACATATTGGTTTACACGATTTTTATGTGTGGGTTAAATTTTGTATCTTTCCCCTATAAATTTTGTCTGATATTTTTATGCGGTTGTGTGTAATTTGAAATTTTATGCTAACTTTGCGGGGTAGATAATATACAATTTAGATGAAACAGCGTTTTTATTTTGATACATCGGTTTTTGGTGGTGTGTATGATGCAGAGTTTGATGTGGTTTCTCTGCAACTTTTTGAAAAAGTAAAGTCCGGTGAAATTGTGTGTATCTATTCTGATTTAACCGTTGGAGAACTTGAAAATGCACCACAAAGAGTTAGAAATTTTATGAACACTCTGCCCAAAGAAAATTTAGAGTTTGTTGTAATATCCGACGAAAGTCTTGCTTTGGCTCGCCAATATACCGCAGAGAGAGTTGTAGGAGAGACCAGTTTTGACGATTGTGTGCACATTGCGTTGGCAACCATTCACAAGGCAGATATTCTTGTGAGTTGGAATTTTAAACATATTGTAAATATTTATCGCATAAGAGGATATAATTCTATAAATATACGTCAGGGGTACGTAGCCCTTGAAATTCGTTCACCTAAAGATATTATTGAGTATGGGAACTAACGTAAAAACAATTGAGAAAGAGTTTGATTCTGTAAAAACATTCAGAGCCATCAAAGAGAAAATATCAAAAGATATTTTCCAAATGACGTTGCCGCAAATAAAAGAATATTTGCAGAAACAAAAGTTTAATACACCTTGTTCGGCGTAGCGTCCACGCCATTTCATTATTTTCTTAATCGTGTAAGCCAATATCAAAAAGGGCTGCACGATTTTTTTTATTTTTAATATTCTATAAAAACAGAAAAATAACAAACACTTAAATAAAATATTCAAATTATGAAAAAACCAATCTATTCACTCATCTTGATTTGTTGCCTACCTTGTAGTGTTTATGCACAATCGGGCAATACGAATGCTCAACAGAAATATATTGAGCAGCAACAACAGGCTTTTCGCAACTACGCGAGGGCAACCAATGAAAATTTCAAAAAATACAAAGATTCACTAAACACGGTATATTCCAACTATTTAGCACAGGAATGGAAACGGTTTGAACTCTTTAAGCCCAACCCTTTAATCAAAAATCCCATTCCCAAACCACCGGTATATGACCCAAACACACCCAAGCCGGAGCCTGAGAAAGTGCCCGTTATCGGAGAACCGAAACCCGTAAAACCGGAGCCAAAACCGCAACCTGAACCTGAGCCCACACCGGAACCAAAGCCTGAACCAAAACCGGAGCCTCCGAAAGAAGACGTGCTGAAAGCTTCCTTTTACGGTACGAACATAAAACTCAAGCCTACCAAACAAAATGCACATTTAGCAGATGTAACGGAAAAAAGCGTTGCCAACTATTGGGCAGCACTTTCAAAGTGCAGTTACACGGATTGGACGAACGATGCACAGCGACTGCAAAATGAACTCAACCTCAACGATTGGGGCACTTGCCAACTACTTAACTCACTCTTCAAAGCCTACTTCCCTACCAGTAATGCGAACGAGCAAGTCGTATTTAATGTCTTTGTACTAAATCAGTTAGGCTATCGTGCTAAGATAGGTCGCAATGCCAATCAACTTTTTGTATTGGCGGCTTTCGAGGAAGATGTTTTTAATACTTCCTACTTCATTTTCGGCGATAAAGTGCGCTATTATCTAATCAATCCAACACATAAAGCGATTTCAAATGTTCAGACCTGTGCCGTGAATTATGGGGGCTCAAAAAGCAATATCCGCCTATCGTTATCCGAACAGCCACATCTAAGCGTACAAACCCGAACAAAAAACTTGACTTTCAGCGGAAAATCTTACCCTATCAGTTACAACCAAAACCTGCTCGACTTTTACGACACCTATCCATTGGCATATTTCACCGTTTTTGCCGAAGCGTCCATAGACAATACTGCTTGGCAATCGGTACTATCCCAGATTAAGCCGAACGTAAGCAACAAATCGCAGGAAGAGGCTGTAAATTGGCTATTGTATTTTGTGCAATCTGCTTTTCAGTACAAAACGGATGAAGACAATCAGGGGTACGAAAAGTGGTCATTTGCTGAGGAAACTCTTGCCTCTGCCTACTCTGATTGTGATGACCGTGCTATTTTATTTTCGCAGTTAGTACGTCATTTATTGGGCATGAAGGTAGTGCTGTTATATTACCCCGGCATACACTTGGCGACTGCTGTTAAATTCAACAATACTCAAACGAACGGCGATTACCTCACCGTTGATGGTCAAAAATACATAGTCTGTGACCCCACTTACGTCGGTGCCAACCTTGGAATGGGGATGCCTGATTTGCGGTCAGTTGCGGTGGAAGTGATAAAACTGAAATAGAGAATGAAATAATTAATCCTTAAACAATTAAAATTAAATAGTATGAAAAAAGTATTTACAACAGCACTCGTCGTAGCGGTATGTGCGGGCATTGCCTTTGGGCAAGTTTCCAGTTCCACCAAGAAACAAACTGTAGGGAACTCATCCAAGGCAAAAGCCAAGACAACTACAAACACAGGCACTCGAAAAACGGGTAGCAATACCCAACGCCATCCTGCGGAGCCTGTGATGGTTTCTGTGCAAGGCGGCACTTTTACGATGGGCTGCACAGATGAACAAGGCAACGATTGCCTGTCGGATGATGAGAAGCCGGCACATAAAGTAACGATTAGTTCCTTTTATATTGGTAAATACGAAGTAACGCAAGCGCAATGGAAACTGATTATGGGGAGTAATCCGAGTGAATTTAAAAGCGACAACTTGCCGGTAGAGATGGTGAGTTGGACGGATGCACAAGAGTTCATTTGGCGTCTCAATGCTGCTACAGGCAAGCAATATCGCTTACCGACGGAGGCCGAATGGGAATATGCGGCGCGTGGTGGAAACAAAAGTCAAAACTATAAATACAGCGGTAGCCACAATCTAAGCAATGTAGACTGGTTTAATGACAATTCAGACGATCGGCCACACCCTGTGGGCACTAAATTGGCTAATGAGTTGGGTATTCACGACATGAGCGGTAATGTCTGTGAGTGGTGCAGTGATTGGTTTGGCATATATTCATCCAGTCAGCAGCAAGACCCTATGGGTGCTTCTTCAGGTTCGGCCCGCGTGTATCGCGGCGGCAGCTGGGGCGGTAGTGCGACGCACTGCCGCGTGTCAAATCGCGCCTACGACGCGCCCAGCTCCCGCTACTACGACTTAGGCTTCCGCCTAGTGCTTCCGCTGTGAGTTGTTTTTTGCGTTAGCTTTTCATTTATGCGTTTGGAATTACTCGATTTTTATGTAAATTTCCCCTATAAATTTTGTCTGATATTTTTATGCGTTTGTGTAGAATTAGAAATTTTATGCTAACTTTGCAGAAAAATATACTCCATAAATAAGTACATTATGCTGCAAACAACTTTAACGCCCCAGAGTGCCGTATTGAGTATTCCCATCCCCGACAATTTTGTTGGCAAAAAGGTGGAGGTATGGCTTTATTTACCTGACGAGAGCAGCGTTCCGATTGCAGATGCAGAAACAAGAAACGTGCAACGTTTCAAGGGACTTTTAACGGCACAGGAAGCCGATAAATTCCAATCATATTTGCAAAAAACACGGCAAGAATGGAACAGAGATATTTAATAGACAGCAACGTGCTGATTGATTATCTTGCTGAGCGCATCCCGCTTACCAAACTACATTTTGTTGAGCGGATATTTGAGCGACAATTTATTATTTCAGTGGTGGCAAAAATAGAAGTTTTGGGATTTGACGACTTGCCTCATAAAATTGCGGCTATGGAAGATTTTGTTGCATTGGCGCAGGTAATTCCATTAGACGAAAGGATTATACAACGGACAATAATGTTGCGCCGTTGCGTTAAGAAGTTGAAAATAGGCGATGCTATAATTGCCGCTACTGCACTTGAATATAATTTTGTTTTATTGACGCGGAATGTGGATGATTTTAAGCAAATCCTTAATTTAAGAATAGAAAATTCGCATTGAGCCGCACGCTTTCCGTGCCAGCGAATTTACAGCCGATGCCCCGCTTGGTGCATTCGCTTTGAGTTGTTTGTTGCCATCGTTTTTCATTTATGTGCTTGGAATTACTCGATTTTATGTACTTTTCCCCTATAAATTTTGTCTGATATTTTTATGCGTTTGTGTGTAATTGGAATTTTATGCTAACTTTGCAGTCGGAAATAGAGGCGAAAGTATTGCGTATATTTTCGCCAAAATCAACATAGAAATTACATGCAAAGTATTGAAGATAAAATATTTGTCAAGATAAAAAAAAGCGGAAGAGGTAAAGAATATTTTGCCTCTGATTTTATGGCTTACGGCGAATCGAAAGCCATATCAAAAGCATTGGCGACCTTGGCAAAAAAGGAAATTCTTATCAAATTGGCAACAGGCATTTACTATTATCCCAAAATTGATAAAAAATTGGGGCTGGGTATTTTGTATCCTTCATTGGAAACCGTTGCACAGGCAATCTCAAAGCGCGATAAGGCAAGAATTGTGCCGACAGGGCTTTATGCCTTAAACAGACTGGGATTATCAACACAAGTGCCTGCCAATTTTGTGTTTCTGACAGACGGCTCGCCGCGTAGAATCAAAATCGGCAAGGGCAAGGGTATTTTATTCAAACATACCGCCCCGAAAAATCTTGCATTTAAGAGCGATTTGGCAATGCTGCTCACATTTGCCTTAAAAGAAATAACACAGGAAAGAGTTACGGCGGAACATTTGGATAGGTTGAAATATGTATTGCAGCAAACGCCGAAAGAACATATCTTGCAAGATGCCAAACTGATGCCTGCGTGGATTAAAAAACTGATAATGACTTTGTATGAGTAAATTTTTCAAACTAAATGACGCTGAACGCAAAACCGTGATTTTGCAGACCGGAATAAAAATGAACAACCTATTTCCGCAGGTTATAGAAAAGGATTTGTGGGTAACAACCATTTTGCAAATTGCGTTTTCGCTGCCTTTTGCCGATAGGCTGGTTTTTAAAGGAGGTACTTCCTTGAGCAAGATTTGGGGCGTAATTGAGCGTTTTTCGGAAGATATTGATTTAGCGATAGATAGACATCAATTTGATTTGGACGGCGATTTAACTGTGAAGCAACTCAAAAAATTACGAAAACAATCTTCACTGTTTGTAAAGGAAACTTTTTGTTTGGAATTGCAGAAAGCCCTTGAAAAATACGGCATACAGAATTTTTGCATTGTTGAACCGCAACCCGATGGCGAAGGTGATGCAACCTATCCCGAACCGCGCAAGATATTTGTTCGCTATCAATCGTTGTTTGACCCGCTACCTTATTTGAGGGCGGAAATTGTGCTGGAAATTGGGGCGCGGTCGTTGATTGAGCCCACTTCCACAAGTGAAGTTAAAAGTTTGATTTCCGTGAATTTTGATATTGACACTTCACTTGTCAATTCACAAATCATTACGGCAGTTCCTGGAAAAACTTTTTTAGAAAAAGCGTTTCTTCTGCACGAAATTTTTACCGGCAACGGCTCAATGCTTGCCGACCGTAAATCGCGACACTTATACGATTTGGAAAAAAT
>BNXR01000104.1 GCA_025999735.1 Bacteroidia bacterium
TTTTGCCATCCCACGAGTAACCATCGTACCATTTACGGATTTTTGCCAGCAAATCCTCCCTTGCCATCTCCAAACGGACTGCGGTATTGTCTATATATTCCGAAAAGTCGTGTTCCAATTCTTCCTGTGTATAGCCACAGATAGAAGCATATTTATCGTCTAACGTAATGTCTTCGAGGCTGTTCAACGCTGAAAAGATTGACACTTTGGCCACTTTCGTCACGCCTGTCAGGAAAACAAATTTCAGGTGCTCGTCGCTTCCTTTTAATACCACGTAAAATTCCTGAAGAAATTTGCGAACACCATCTGCTTCCGGTTCACCTATCGCATCCAATATGGGTTTGTCGTATTCGTCAATAAGAACGACCACTTTTTGTCCTGTTTTACGGTGCAATGACTCTATTAATTCGGAAAAGAGGCTGGAGGCATATTTTGAAACAGGTTTTATTTCATACAAATCAGCCTGTCGTTTCAGAAATGTGAACATATCTTCTTCCATCTCCTCTTTGCTCTGATGCTTGATAATTGTCCAATCTATTCGAATAACAGTATATTGCTGTGTCCAGTCCCATTTGTCGTAAATGTAAAGTCCCTCAAAGAGCGATTTATTGCCTTTGTACAATTCACCCAACGTACTGACAAGCAGCGACTTTCCAAAGCGGCGTGGACGCGAAAGAAAAACGGTACTTGAACTTGTAAGTTGGTATATGTCTTTCGTTTTATCAACATATAAAAGACCTTCACTGCGCAGTTTTTCAAATGACTGTACTCCTATCGGTAAATTTTTCATGACTTGGGGTTTTAAAATATTTACAAAAGTAGATAAAAATTGCGCGATTTACAAGTAGAGACGCAAAATATTGCGTCTCTACAAAATATTGCGTCCCTACATTGTGACACGGCTTGCAAAGCCGCACCAGCGGGGGATCAAACCTTGGTAAATCGGATGCCTATGAAACCGGGGTTGCCAAAAAAAGTCCATTTCATTTTGTGTTTCCCTGCACCCAAATTGACCGTTCCGACTGTCGTATAGCTCGTTTGTCCCCAAGCGATGCCGGGAAAACTGAAAGTACCCCAATAGTTCAAATAATCAATGTCGCAAGATACTGAATGACCGCTGTTCCCCGAATGGCAAACTTCCACTTTATAGGTTCCGGCGTCTTGCACCTCCAATGTATAAACTACCCAATCACCATCATTAGCCCATGCTATTCCGTGACAAGCAGGTTTATCGTTCCAGATATTAACTTTATTAATGGGGTCGCCACCAGCCGGACGATAGGTTGAGTCACCATGCCAGATCGTGCCCTGTTTGTGAAAACTGATGCCTTCGCCACCCATGTCGAAGTCGCCTCCATTCAATTCGCACGGCTTAGCAGTGGAAAGAATGTGTCGGGTGCCCGACGGGAAGGGTTTCGTCTCGTTTAAATAGGTGTCAAACGCTGCCTGAGTAATTGTTTGCACATCCACCTTGTTGTCAATCCATACTGTATCAATCTTGCCCTTCGGCAGTACTTTGCAGGAAACGCTTACCGGAGTGGTTGTTCCTGCCGACAGATTATTCAACACAATACTATTTCCGGTGGTTTGTCCGGTTTGAGAAACATTGTTTTTGTCGGTATAGCTACATCGCATGCCGTAGAGCGTATATGATTCGGGTGCTGCTACGGCGCTAATTGTAGCCGTTTCCACAGCCGCTGACGAAGTAAACCGCAAGCCCACCGGAAAATAAACGACATAGCGGCTGTAATGAATCCGATTGAAAGGAATCAGCGTATAGTTTCCTTCCGTTTTGAAAGTCAGGGGTGACGCCGATACCTTTTTCGTTCGGTTGAGTATGTTTTCCGGGGTGCCGGTCAAGGATTGGATTTTCCTCGCTGGAACAAAGTGGGCAACGGTGTTCCGTCCCCCCCAATTGTCATGTTCATCCCAATAATCTTCCTTGTCCAAATCTTTTGAATTGATTTCTGCTGCTAGAATAACCGGTCCGTAAGCGAAAGAAACAAACTTCTGCGACGGCGTGAGTGGCGTAACGCTCAGTTTCATAGGCAATTGTACCACTATTTTGTCGCCATCTTTCCACTTCCGGTTGATTTCTACAAATTGCGAGGACGTGGAAACAATTTTCTGTACTTCTCCGTTTACTGTAACTGTCAGTTTACCGCTTTCCACCCAGTATGGATGCCTTATTTTGAGCGAGAATGTCTGTGCTTTCTTCATTTGCAGCTCGATGCTCGTTTGCTCTTCGTCGGGAATTTTGGTGGTCTGGCGCAGTGTGACGCCTTTCGCTTTCCATTCCAATGTCGAAGGGATAAAAAGATTCACATAAAGCGAGCGGGCATCGTAGGTATAAATCATCTTTTGGAACTTGGCGGGGCTTTCAAAGCCTGTGCCGGTGCAACACCAGAACGAATTGTATTCAGTACTGTGGGTTTTGAAGGCGCCCGGTTGCAACTTTGTCATGTAGGCAATCATGCCGCGTTCCGGTTCGTAGGCGCCCAGCAGGTGGTTGATTAATACCCGCTCGTAGTAGTCGAGCATTTCCGGTTTGGCATAATCCTGATACAGCGCTTCGGTCAGGCGGAGCATATTGACGGAGTTGCACGCTTCCGGTCCGCCGTTGCGCTGCACCCGGTTGTCGTATTCCGATTTGGCGAAGAAGTGCTCGCCAGTGCTGTTGCCGCCCATTGCCCAGGTATGGTCTGCCACCACTCTTTCCCAGAAAAATTGGGCGGCATCGGTGTAGCGCTTGTCGCCGGAGAAACGATAGACATACTCAAAGCCGGTGAACTTCTGTATCTGGCAATTGGCGTGCCAACCTGCTAAAATATCTTTCCTTTCCGAAGCGGGGATAAGCATCCGGTGGTCATTCAAGCGTACAGCCCAGTCACGATGCTTGCTCTCGCCCGTCAGTTCATAGACATCCATAAACGATTCGCTCAGCGAGCCATGTTCGCATATCAGCAACTTTTGTACGGCGGCTTCATCCATTTTGTTCAGCATGTTTTCGCCAAACCAGTCGGTCATGCGGACAAGCACTTTCTTGGCAAGCGGCAAATGGCATTTCGTGTAAACGCCATACAAGCCGAGCTGGATTTTATTCATGATATAGGTCGGTTCGCCTTTTCCTGCAAGATGTCCCATATCTATTTTATAATCACCTGTCAGAACTTCCTTATATACCTGCCGTCCATCGACAACCGCCGACAAATATCCATCTCCGGAAGCATCCTGACAGGCGTCGAGTTCACTGAGCGTATATTCAAGGCGTTTGATGATTTCGGGGTCGCTGGTCGTTTCGTACATCATGGACATGGACGAGAGGTAGAAGCCGAGAATGTGTCCGGGTATAATATAGCCGTAGTCGGATTCCCAACCCGGATAGGGCAGCGCTTTGGGCGTCAGTCCCGCTTCGCGGCGAAACCACGAACACAGCCTGTCCGGTTCAAGCGTCAGGAGATACTTGTGCGTCATGTCCTGAATATGCTTGAAATCACCGTCAAGCAATTGTACGTCCGAAAGCGAAAAATAGTTCATTTTCGGGGTGTTTAGCGATTTTACCGCTAATTGTGAAAAAGCGGTCTGCGCAAAGAGCAGACAACAAACTAACAGTCTGAATGTTGATTTTAAATTTTTCATATTTTAAATTTTTCATATTTTAACTTTCACCTTTTTTTATTCTATTTTTTGTTCGTTTTCACCTTTTATCAATTAAGATTAAAGATATTCCGAAGGAAATTTCCAGGGTGCTCTGTATTTGGGAATTGCCAAACGAGCGGCTTCCTTGTCGCCGACAATCTTTTCTGTTTTCGGGTCGAATTTGATAGACCGTCCCAGTTGCATGGACAGCACGCTTAATTCGACCGGAGCATCCACTTTTACATGATATTCGGGATTGCATAAGGGCTGCTTTCCGGATTTGATACTTTCCAGCCATTCGATTTCCTGACCGGGAGACGATGGGATTGTCTGGGGAGGGGTAAGCATATCTTTCATTCTGTCGCCTTCGGGTACTAAAATATGGGAAGAATAGTCCGTCATCAACGTTCCGTTAGAACCGTGGAAATAAATCCCCAATCTTCTTGCTGTACCTGTTTCATATCCCATTCCTGTTTTTTTTGAATTTGAGAAAGCCCATCCATGGCTGTTGGTCAGCGAACTCATCCATGTCATTGTCAGATTCGGATAGCGCCATATCACTTCATGGTTATCATAAGCGTCGCCGTCGTCTTTGAGGATGTATCTTCCACCCATAGCGCTGATTTCGGTCGGATAATCCAGATTCAATGCCCATATTGGAAGGTCGATAATGTGAGGAGCCATTCCCGGCGTCCATCCTCCGCTGAAATCCATCCAGAAACCGTGCTCGAAAGCAGTTTTCACCAAATTGGGATTAAATGGCTGCATTCTGGCAGGTCCCACCCATTTATCCCAGTCCAGACCGTCAGGAATTACAGTGGTGTTAAAACCCGAACCTATTCCGTTTGGAGTTTCATTCATCACATTAAAAGTGCGAACCGTGGCAATATCTCCAAGATTTCCGGAGCGAACAAGTTCAACCATTCTGCGGTAATGGTCGCTTGCGTGTATCTGTGTTCCGACCTGACACATTACCTTGTGCTTCCTGACGGCATTTCTGACAGCCAGACTTTCGCCAAGGTGCAACGTCATCGGTTTCTGAAGGTAAATATGCAATCCTGCTTTTGCCGCTTCAACAGCTTGCAGGCAATGCCATTGGGCAGGCGTGGCGATAATGACGGCATCAAGCCCCTTGTGTTGAAGCAACTCACGGTAATCGGCATATCCCGTGCACGAATATTTCGCCACCATCGGGTCTAACCGGGCTTTCCAGACATCAGCGGCAGCCGTAACAACGGCATCCTTATGCTGGACACAGGCGTTTGTATTTGCACGTCCCAAACTACCGCATCCGATAACACCAAGATTGATTTTATCGCTGGGCGCTACTTGTCCCGACCCTGCAAGAACGGAGGGGTTGATAATAAACGGCGCTACTATTGCAGTAGCCGATGTTGACTTGATAAACTGTCTTCTTGAAATAAGAGTACTTTCCATTTTGTTGTTCTTTTATTTAATTTTTATGTTAATTTAATTTAATTTACTTCCGATTGATAATCTTCCCATCTTTTCCCGAAGGTAACGGCATCTGGTTTGCCTCCCTGATGAACAATAAACCTGTATCGGAAAATAGTCGGGGTCTCTTTAACGAGAGGATACCTCGTGTTCGGGGTTGGAGAAGTGGGGTGTACCCATGCAATTTCAGGGTATGCAACCCATTTCCCCGGATATTCGGGATTATCGGGATGCTGTAAAATCATCATTCCCGATTCCGAGTTGTTTCCTTCAAAGATTCCACTAAGGTCAGCCCAACTTCTCACGGGAGAAACGCCGGCCGAATCGGTATGATACGAAATATCCTGCTTTTTGGGAGTTGCCATCCTGATGCACAAACCGCCATAACTGTTTGTAAACCGGGTGGCAATCGTGATGCCATCCGTTAGCGCCTGCATGTTGACGGTTAAATCAATGATTCTGCTGTCCTGCTGAGAACGGTATGCCCGGATGGTAACCAGTTCACGGACGATGGGTTCATTATCATTCCACATCCATAAGTTTTCCGCTTCAATTTCTGCAAATTCAGCGCCGCCGGTATATTTGATATTTCCTGTCGGTCGGGCAAACACTCTTTGCAGGGCATAGATGTCGCCCCGTTCCGTTTTGTATTCTACTTCAGGCCATGCCCAGAATATGCCGCGATGATGGGGATGTCCGCCGTCAGGCCAGTCATTGGTCAGTATTTCGCCGTTCAATCCGTACAGGGGATGAATATAGTCACTGCGTGGAACTGAGTAGATGCGTGATGTGGTGGTGTCATTCTTCGTCAGTTCTGGGTGCGACTTCAGATATTCATCATAATAAATGCCTTCTGCCCTGCTAAAAGTAAGTTTGGTATTCCTTTTACTTTCGGTACGAATGACGTCTTTTTCAAAAACCGTACGATAATTGTACTGCAACACTAATTTTCCGGATTCCCGAATGACAACCTGCCTGTTGTCGGAAGTTTCCTCTACCGTCATGCCCCCGTTGTTCAATGTTTTCGGAGAACAACAAGCTGAGGCTATAAATAACACCGGAATTACTGTTTTTATAAAATTCAACTGCCTTTTTTGAGTCATTTTCTTAATTAATTATTT
>BNXR01000105.1 GCA_025999735.1 Bacteroidia bacterium
CGGTGGCATAGAGCGTAGCGAACATTTAACATAATGTAGTTATAGGACTGACCGCTTCGGGCTGTTCTATAACCAGAACATTATGTTATTTGTCTTCGCGGAACGCTTTTATGAATATTTAGTCCCATTAAGGGCGGGTGGGTGGATTAGATAAAATTTAGTCCATTGATTTTGCCGTGATTTGATTAGCAATTTCCGCGTGTGTGAGCCTCAATGGGTGGCTGAGCGGAATTTGCTCTACCATGACGGTGCGCGATAATAATTTCTCTTTGACTTGCTAATAATTTTTGCGTTTTTTCGAGGAATTTGAGAAAATGTACCGTAGAGAGTTACTTCGGAAACTTCGGAAAAACTTCGGAAAAACTTCGGAAATGCGGCATTGTTAGTTATAAACATATTTTGCAAGATTTGTTTCCCCTTGCTTTTTAAGCAACTTATTTTCAACTAATTCATTCAAGTCATTTCGGGCTGTACGGTCGGTTACTTTGTACCTCTCGGCATATTCCGAAGTTGTTATTTCACCTTTTACCTTAAAAAACAGTAGAGCATCAATCTGCCTTTCATTCAGCCCTCTGTTGCTTAATTCCTCTTTGTTATAAATGTCTTTTCTGAATGTAATCCAAAAATCACTGCCCTCATTTATAATTTGAGGTATAGGCAAACCTGCCGCAATACACATTTCGCTCATTTTATCTACGCCACGCCCCCACGCCTCAACATAGCCGCTACGGAAAAAGGCGTTGGCAATATCGGGGTTGTATGGTCGGGAAGAATGTTCGTTAAACAGATTTTTCACAGTCCAATCTTCAGGCAGTTTTCCCTCGTTCCAAATTTTTATTCGGTCGGGATAAACGCGAATTTGAATGGGAACGCAACCTGCATAATCCTTGTGTGCAATGGCGTTCAAAAGTGCCTCGCGCAAGGCTTTTTCGGGATATTCGTATGTTTCTATACGCGACAAACCCTTGTAACTTATCAATGCCCGTGTGTATTTTGTCAAAAGCAGTTCCATTGTTCGTTCAACCTGTTCAAACAAATTGCCGTGAATATCGTCTTGAAACTGCAAATCACTTTCACTGCGAAAAAAGCCGATTTTGACAAATGCGCCTGTTACAAATCGTTCGGGGTCGGGGTGAAAAAGTAACAATGCCGCCCGTTTCAAATAACCGTTTTCGGTTAATTTTAAATTGTCAAGCAACTTTTCGGGAGTATCTTTCAGGCAATTTTCATCAAGGCGTTTTGCCTCAATCCCTTTTTCTTTGAAAAAGTCGATAGTTGCCTGTTTCAATGCAGAAATGGCAACGGTTGGAATGGTTACACCGTCCCATTTTTTGCCGTATTTCTGCAACAGAAATTTGTCCAATGCCGTACCCTTCAACTCTTGCTTGGTGCTGCCACTGCGATAATGGTATTCGCCTTTGTAATTCACAGGGTTGGGTTGCGGCTCAACAACGATTTCGATGTATTCGCCGTCTGCAGTTTCGTGCAAATTTACATCGGCTACAATGCCCAAAATCGTGGTTATTTTATTGGGCAAATCTTCCAATAACTTTTTTGCATTTTGCACACCTACCACAGTACCGTTATCGTCTTTACCAATGTAGATTTTACCGCCTTGCGCATTGGCAAAGCCGCATATCCATTTTAGATATTCGTCTTTCCAAATGGACTTGTATTCTGTATTTTGTTGTTCGGGCATATTTTTTATTTTATGAATTGGGCAAAATTATAATAAATTTCTTTTCCCGCGTTTCTTGTAATTATGTGGGTCGCTTTCGTATTCTTGTTTTAATTTGTACAGCTCCGTTCCGGGTGTTATTATATCATTGCGATAATTGGTGTAAAATTCGAGTAGTTGTGTGATTTTTGGATTTGAAAATTGATATTGAATTTCCGGCATGAATTTATTTTTGTGTATTACTTCAAGTACTGCCGTTTTGTCTTGCTCGTTCAATGTTTCCATGCAGTTATTGAAGACATTACGCCAATTCGCTGTTGAGGCTTCGTGATATTTTTTGTCGCCTAACCATTCAAAAAATAATCGGTACAAAATAAATGTTTCGGGCATTTCCAGCAAATCGTAAAAATCTGTTTCTGTTTTTCCAAATGCTTTGTAGAAAAAGGTGTAACCTTTGCCGATTTTGCCTTTGGTGCTATTCATAACCGCCTGCACTGCACGGATATATTTTCTATTCCAATGTTCGCCGATAAAATCGCGGTTATGGCTGTATTCGCCTATTAATGGGTGAAATTTCATCGGGAAAGAATAAATGCTTACATTCAATTCTTCGCATAAATCAACATTGATTTTCAGACGGTTGTATAGGTCAATAGGTTTGTCTTTGAAATTGTATAACAAGTAATTTGAAAAATCTCTTATGCCCGCATTGGCAGCCATGCGGATTGCTTTTTCGTACTGCGGCTGCGTTTTCATATCATCGAACGCCACGCGCAACGGTCGTACATTTATTTTACTCAACAATTGTATTTTTTTCTCCGTGAATAATCGTGCATCTACACCTTGGTTGAAATCCACATAACGCTGTCGGGGCACTGGACGGAAGTGTTTTTTGTATATATTTTTGATTTCGTCGTAAGCAAGCAGCAAATTTTCGGGTTTGGTAGTTAGTAACTTGTTAATGTGATACTTATCAAAAATAACTTTGTAAGCTTGATATGATTCATCGCTGCCAACTTTCAATTTGTTGTAAAAATCCATTATCAAGCCTTGTGCTTTGCGCGTATATGCACGGTCGTTGTAACCTTTTTCGAGGTTGCCGATAGCAATTTCCAGCAAATCGGGTTGCGTAAATTTGTCTTCCTTACCAAAACCGCAAGCGACAATTTCGTTGATTATTTTTTCTAAATCTTTGGAGGCTAAAATGTTGTTATCCATTAGCAACAAATCTTTTTGCTCTCCGTATCTTTCGCGCACCAACTCTACACGGTCGGTCAGTGGAATGTATGAGTTGTAAATAGGCTCTAACTTTGGCACAGCACAGAACGCACATTTACGAATACAGCCACGTGTGGTGCATCCATAATAGGCGTTTGTCATCGTGTATTTGTACTCTATTTCGTCCAATATAGAATAATCAAGCGGTAAATTGTCAATGATTGTATCTTCGCCTTTGGGTAAGGCAAAACGGTTATCTTGTGGCAAGCGTGTAACATTCAAAATTCCCTTGTGTGGTTTTATGCCAGTAGCTTCTTCGATTTCTTCGGCTTGGATTGTTGCCATAATGCCGCCCACCATTAATTCATTCTGTTTTTTGACAAGTTTTTTTGCAAAATTGATAGTTTCAATGGTCGGTTGCCAATAGTAAGTGAAAAGGGTTGTTATCATCACTCTATCCCACTCCGGCTCCTTTTCCCAAATGCCTTTCCAATAATAGTCGCGAAATTCTTCTACTTTGGCATTTAGCAAAAGTTCAATTTCGGAATCGGGTAGTTTGAGCTGCTGCAAAAATTCTTTTTTGCGGTAACGGATAAAATCGATAAGCACATCTTTACGCAATGCCCAATCAATCGTATTGTCTAAATTGGCAAGTGCAGCAATACACCTATCGGCAATTCGTTCAATAACAAACTGTTTTAGGTCGCCTTTGTAAAAAACTACCTCGTACCCTAATCGCTTATGATATGTAGATAATTTCATCAAGCCGATTGGCGGGAATTTATTCTTATAGTTTGGCTCTAATAGTAGAACTTTTTTTCTGAACTTAACTTGTGCCATTATCTACCTAAATTTTTAATGACTTTCGTTGTTAGTTCGTCAATTAGTTTTGTGTGTTGAGAAGGGCAGTTATCCCTCAAATACTTAAAAGCGCGTCTAACAATAGCAACTTCCTGTTCGCTATATTTTAGTTTTAAGGTGTCGAACTTGTCTAATAATGCTTGGGGCGCAGTGGTAACAGTCGGTTCTGCTACAATTCCAATATTCGGTTGAATTGTTGCTGAAATTGTCGGTTTTTTTATAATTTTTTCCAATTTCTTGTTGTAAATCTCAACAATTTTTTGCCCTGCCTCTGATTGCGCTTTTGTGCTGTTTGCTGTGCTTTCTAATTTTTTTTGTGCTGTTTCCCATTTTTGCGTTACTTCCGGCACATTTTTTTGTTCGGGTGCTTGTGCAATTTCTGCATTTGCGGCGACAATATCCCTTGCCGCTATTTTCATTTGATTAGCCAAATGATACAACTGATATAAAGTATAGAAATAATCTTTTAGCAATTCCTGCAATCTCATTGCTTCGGGCGTTGGGGCTAAACCGTCCCGCGCACTGTTGGGTTTTAGTTTTGCGTGAACGGCATGAACTTCGCCATAAAAATATTTGTTACCTCTCGACTCTTTGTGAAATTGATTTAGATAATTCTTATCGCCAATCAAGATGTTATGCTTTCGCAATCGAAAGCCTCTGTTGTTATCGGAATCGGGTATTGCCTGCGAAAATTCTGTCAAAGCATACCAACCCCACGCTAATAAACCATAATCATCATCTTGTATTTTAAAGTATTCCAAACCGTTGATTTTGTCGCCTGTACCTGCAATATTCAGTCCGTACTTTTTGCGTATATCGGTTTCTTCATTTATGGTTAATTGGCAATGACCTACCTGTTTTTGAAGTTCTAAATAATCAGGAGGCACACTTGTTTGAATAAGGCTATTTTTGAAAACAAATTGATAATCAAGAGGAGCAACTTCTTTTAAATATTCTGAAATGATTTGAAAATTAAGCAATTCGGGGTATTCGAGGCGGACTTCGTCAAGCGTAACGATAAAATAATGTTTATTTTCGTCTTCATCGTTTAACTCTCTTGTTGCAATAGTGTCTATCACTTCGGCAGCAGAGCGACGGTCTTTATCATTGTCTAAAATTTCTCTTGCCTTTTCCACATCAAATGAAATTTCAGAGGCGTATTTTTCACCTTTGAATGAGGTTTTGAAAGACAATTTTTTGCAATAGCCACCACCAACCAAACGCCCTATGCCAAACTGTCCTGCGGAAGTTTCGCCGTCTTTGGTTGAATCGGCAATATTTAACAAAATAGGCTCAACTTCTTGTACAGAGACACCTGTGCCATTATCAGTAATGGTAATGCGTCGTTGATAAGTATCGATATTAACAATAATATGACCCTCGTTAAGTTGACTCAAAATACCTGTTTCAACAGCATCTTTGATAGCATCGCGCGAGTTTTGGATATATTCCCGATAAATGATTTTTGCATCAGGATACATCGAAAACATCAAAATCTCAATGAGTTTTTTACCTACTACTGATTTATATTCGTTCATTATTATTTAGAATTAGCCGTTTGGAAACTGTTTATAGGTGGGGCAGGGAAATTTGATATTGACAATTGACCGCAAAGCGGGATTAGAAATAATGTATTCACCTGGCGAAAGCCGTGTCATCATATTTTGATAAACTTTCGGAATGTAGCGGTAATCGGGCTTTGACACTTCTATTGCGTTTGTTCGTCCGTAAGCCTGCGTTGCGCAGTTACCTTTTACGCGGTCGTGTATGGCACTGCGGAACTGTTCAACTCCAAAAAGAATAATACCCAAAGAACGCCCGCGCTCTGTGATTTCCAACAGTTGGCGAAGTATTGGCGAATTTTTGGGAATATCGTTTGAAGCATATTTATTCAACTCATCAACAAATAAAATCACTTTGTCGGGGATATTGTCACGGTCCTCACCTAATTTCATATCGTAAATGGCACGAGCAACAGCACCAAAAACAAAACTTTGCGTGTTTTCGTCCAATCGGGCAATATCTACGACAAAACCCTGCCCTGCCGCGAGATTATTTTGTATTTCGTCTGTAATATCAACTTCCCCGTTTGTAAGCACCTTTGAAAAAACATCATTTTTAATTGCCTTGCTTACACATCGTTTGAATTTGCGGCTGTTCTTGTATTTTCATCAAGCCTTTCAACAAATGTACTCCATTTATTGACTCCTGCAAAGTTACCACCGCCGTTGATAACATAATTTACGCAACTTTCCAAAGTGCCTGTACTGTCGTCGTCGTTAGCAAGCAGCAAATCTAATTTGTCTTGTGACTTCTCGAAAGTAAATTTGTATGTAGATGCTTTGTTATTTTGTTTTTGGTGTTTTACATCTGCGGGCTGTGCGTATGACTGAACATATTCCGCA
>BNXR01000106.1 GCA_025999735.1 Bacteroidia bacterium
TTACTATACACAAGGACATGAAGATATCATCACATATCCCCGTCAAACGAAATCAGGAATGTGGTTTTTCCATAATAGTGGGGTTGATATAACTTTTAAAAGTGAATGTGGAGATATAAATTGCAAACCTTGTGATAGGAAACCCAGCAATGATTATTTTGGAGGAATTTTAATCCGCAGTTTATTAAAACAAAAAGGAGAAGTTATTACTGGACCTCAAAAATGTGCATGGGCTTTATTTGATAAGTTTGACGCTTTTGATGGAGGGTGTTTTCATGGATTTCAAAAGAAGGACTTCCCACTGATTGTTGAAGAAAAAAATATTGATATAAAGGTAGGAGACCCCATTGGACGCTTTATTTCTGTTGATAACGTGAGCAAAATACAGAAAAGATACGGCAATGGCAATAATTATGATAATTTCTGGAAATTTCAACGTGATCCATATCGCTACTTTAGAAAGGATCCCGCTTGGACAGGATTGAATAAGAATGTTAAACTATTGCCTGCTATTGAAAATATCGGGTTATAATTATACTTCTTGCTATTTCTGCTTTATAATTGGCAACAACACTTCCGTAACCAACTCTGCCTCGTTAACATCGCGCGGACTATTCAGATACCGCTCAAGAATCCGCCCTTCGCCAAGTTGATACCCTGAGGGAATATTTTGTAGTATAGCCTTGTAAAATGCTTCCAAGTCATTGTATGCACCTATATGGCGATAGACGGCATACCACTGTGCCGGTAAACTCATACATTTGATTTCATCTGTCAAGTTTAACTTTACGAACGTTTTGATGTTCAAGCAGGCGTAAAAACGGCACTTGTCGGCATCAGTAAAATCCGTATCGTCATAGCAAATGCCCCAATAGCCCATATCCTCCTCATTTTCCGGAAGTAAACCGTGCGTTGAAGCATAATTACAAAGCCGATCCCAACTACCATCGCCAAAAAATTCCGCTGCATAGTCGTCATAATTCCCTACGTAGGGTAAAAATAGTACGGGCGTTGCTGCCATCTTCCTGATTTCGTATTCAACATCCTGATAGTTAGGGGCGACTGTTTCTGTCAAGAACTTGGCTTTATATTCCGAGGGTGTCTCATCGAACTCCTTACTAAAAAATTTGTATAAGGCGGGAGGATTGGCAAAACCGACTCGTAATGCTATCTGGGAAGGATTGTATTTGCCCTCTTTCAGTAGTTGCAAGGCATATTCATTCCTTATCCGTTTGACATATTCCCCAACACTTTCATGCGTAAAAGTCTTGAAACAGAGCTGAAAATTTCTTTTTGACATACCGAAGGTTTTAGCGAGGTTTTCAATGCTCATACTTTCTTGAAAACCGATAGAATTTTCTGTCCAGTCCTGCTGTATAGCCTCATTTATATGGTGGAGTGCTGCATTAATCTGTCCCCTATAGTGGTTTAAGTGTTCCTTCCCCATTTTCTATTCCGTAGGTAATGCCATTTCAATATTGTTCGTAATGAGCCACAAAAGTAGTTTATTTTAGGCAACGAACCAAAGAATATAGAAAGGAGTATCCAATGGGTATCGCCAATATGATATTATAAGGCAGTTATTTTCTTTCAATATACGGTCATATCAAGTTCGTCAAAATCTTTAACTTCTGATAATTTGATAACTCTATTGACGTTTATACTTTTCCACGTTTCTTTAAAAACTTCATCGCCACTTTCTTCTGCATCCTCATTTATGTTCACTTTTTCTTGCTTCTTTTTGCTTAAAAAGTTAATGCTTGTTTCTCTGCTAACAACTGGTCCTCGGTTGTCGCTTTGATCATACCCGATTAACTCAAAGTCTGAGTTATGAAATCTAAAAGTATATTTCCAATATCCATATTTCCCGTGTCCGTAACGAATATACAAATTTCCCTTTTCAATATAAACATGTAGGTCTGGTGCAACATAAGGGCCACCGTCTTCGTTTTCGGAAGAAAAACAATCGTAGTTTTTTGCAGCTAATTCGTAAAGCTCATTTTTGTTTAACAATACGATAATTCCCCTTCGGTTGCGGTCTGACTGTTCATTAAATCTGTCTGTAATAATTTGATTTTTGTCTGTTCCTTTTATGATAAGAACACAATCTTCAATGCCGTCTTTATTCAAGTCACCATTTATTTTTTCAAAAACCACATATTCTTTTGGTAAAAAATCGGTTGGATTTTGCCCATATTTATCCTTTTCTTGCAGGGTTATTTTTACAATATCTAATTTACCTTCTCTTTTTTCTACAGTTTTTTTCATAGGCTTGTAATCTTTATGTTGAAGTTGGATGTCGTGTTTACCGATGAGCATTCCTTTTATGAGGATTGGTGTCGTTTCACTGTGCTTAGCACCATCAATAAAAATACTTGCTCCTACCACGTTTGAACTTATATTTAATGAGCCAACAATCGGCGTGGGAACTTGCAGAGGAATGGTTTTATTTTCCCCAGCCTTCACGGTGACAGCCACAACAGAAGAACGATGCGCCTCTTTTTTCACTTCCACTTTGTAAGTGCCGGGAGAGAATTTGTCCGTCCATTTGTCGGTAGCTTTGCGCACGTCATTTATGTATATGTCGCCATCAGCAGTAAAAGTAAGGGTGGCAAAATTGGGCTGCATTACGGCGTTCACTTCTTCTTTCTTTTGGGCGGTGAGTTCCACCTTACCGGCTAAGGGCTTATAAAGTGGAGCCTCAACGATATACTGATGTTTGCCATATTCTAAGAGTTTTTGAAATTTCCCATTTGTAAACGGCTCGGGTGCATCGTTATCTATTTTGATGGTCGCGCGGTCTATCGGGCAATTAACTACCAAATATTGCATATTCACATCTTCTTCTACTACGGTTTTTACAGTTCCCGATTTCAGTTTCATAATGTAAACCGTGGCTTCTTTCAGGGTTTCGCCAAATTCATAATTGCGAATTGTTCCTACATGTTTGTGCTGAATGGTCAGTCGTCGTGCGCCCGGCGAGAGATATATCCATATTTCATTCGTCTTTTGTTCGGTGTGCGCTACGGCAGTCATGCCGGCATCAAAGATAAAATCCTTTAACAGCAGGGGCGTTTCCATTTTAACGATAGCACACACTTTATCGTTTTGGTCTTTGCGTGGGGAGATTATCCGTGCTGCTTGGTCCTTTTCGTCCATCGTAAAACTTGCCACACCGAAATTTCCGGTTTGTCCAAACGTTGTCGCGCAGGATAGCGATATAATAAGTACGGTAAATAATAGTTTCTTCATCATCTAAAAATTAGAAATATCATAAATTCCAAAATCGGGGTCTTTCTCAGGCTGCCACGTACGTATATGTATTGTCGGTTCTTCGGGTTTGTTTAAGTCCACCATCACAAATAAATAGCCTGTGTCGCCGTAAGTGGTTGAAAAATAGTCCTGTTGTAACTGAATACCGTATATCTCGCCACCAACACCGGCTTTCTTTACGCTGATGTCAGTAAATTTTAGATTTACATATTCGTTACTCTTAAAGACACTGCTTAGTTGCCTGATGTACTGTGCTTTGGTGTATTTTGTCAGTTTGGCATTATTTCCGGTTAATGCAAATTTCGGGTTGTCTGTTCCTGTTTGATTTTTTACGGCTTTCCCCACGATTATCAAGGCATTCTCTGAAAATATCGACTCTATGTAGTCCAATCGCTTCAGGGCATACGCCGTTTTGTAGTTTTCTATAAAGTTGATAATCGCTATGCGCGAGTAGTTGCCCCATTGCTCGTATTTCAATATATCACTACACACATGGGCGGGTAAGGCAAACGATAAGGAACGGATTTTTCCTTCTTTTTGGCCGATATTAAATACTATATCCTCCACAAAAGCGCGTTGGTTGTTGCGAAAACTGAATTTCATGGGTAAGGAACGTACCAACACACCGTCCTCAAATTCGAGAAATGAATACGCAGGCTTTGCTACGATAACCGCACGACCGTATTGCACTAAGCGCGTAAAGACATCGTATCCTTCGGTCGTGAAACAGTCGCGTGCTTCATCATACTTTTTCGTCCGTATCGCTTGTTCTACCCGCTCTAAGATGGATAAATACGGCTTTCCGTCTATGGTTTTTATGTTGGGCATTTGCTTTACGGCAACGGTTTTTGATGCAGCAACGATGGGTGTAGCAGAGGGTGTGGTCGATATGCTCTTACGGTCGACTTTGGGTGCAGAACTATTTTTCGCAGCCACCGCATTGGTGGCGGTCTGTGCATTTTGGGCGACCGCAAGGGTTGCCCCTACGAGGGGAATGCTTACATAACTTTTCTTGAATGTTTTTGGCTCCACCTTGCTTAGAACATCGTTTACCTCGTTGTCAATTTTCCATTCGTTCTCAAAGGCATATTCTACTTTGAGCCGTAAATCCTTGTGCTGTGAGGGGTCACCTGCCAATTCTGCCATTCCTCGACCGTCTTTTGCTGCAATCACCACCGACCAGTTGCGGCCATCAAAAAAGGCATAATCACAATTTACTGCTATTTGCTTTTTGTAGGTCACGGATAGTGTATATTGCATAATTGTACCGTCGGCTTGCTTGTCTTGGACGGCAAACGAAAGGTTATCAAAAACGGTGTTGATAGTGCGCGGAAGATATACGTCTAATTTCTGTGCCTTTCCTGCAATATCCATCGTGACGGTTTCGGCATCGGGCAAACTTTGCAGCAACATCAGTGCCCAATAATAGTAACGCAGGGCATCGGCTACCTGGTAATGTTCCTCTGCCTTGTTGGCTTCTTCGACAAATTCTTTCACTTTGCGCTCCCGCTCGGCGAATATCTTTTTAACCTCCGCCTTTTTCACAAATCGGAAGACGTTTACCTTCGGCTCTTCACCCCAGCTTAGAATTTCGGTATTTTTGATGGTGGCGTTGGAATGGGTCTGCACGATGTTGTTCACATATTCCTTGAACTGTGCTTTGCCATTCAGTGTGGTCTGTTCGACCTGCGAGCTGAATTGGCTCTCCACATTGGTAGAAATGCTGTTGATGAGCATTTCAAGGGCTGCCTTGTCAGCCAAAGCAGAAGTTTTGCCCACTCCTTCGCCCCAATAGTAAGATTTATCTTTTTTGATTTGGTCAGCCGTTTGTGCAAAGGCTGATTGGATGCCCCAACAAAAGAAGGTGCACCCAATCAGCATGATAGATATTTTTGTAGTCACGTTCATTCAGAAGCGGCATTATTGGTTTTCAAATTTCTTCATTTCCTCATCAAACGTCTTTTGAAATTGATGTTTGTCAAAATCCAATTGCAACTTAGCATCCTTTGAAATCCTATCGGCAATGTTATTGACAATCGGCTCTTTGCTTACTTCGATGGCAATATAA
The DNA here is from genome assembly GCA_025999735.1 of Bacteroidia bacterium. Classification (GTDB taxonomy): domain Bacteria; phylum Bacteroidota; class Bacteroidia; order Bacteroidales; family Marinifilaceae; genus JAISHE01. Next base: position 5,342 of record BNXR01000106.1, read on the forward strand.
TACGTAAATCTGCCGTCTTTTTCTTTGAACGTCTTTTCGCCAATAATTTTGACATCGTTCAAGCTTTGATTGACCACCGTGCGAGCGTTTTCCTCGAATTTGTTTTCAAATTCCTGCTTGTCGCCAACACTTCTTTGGTTGGTGTAGTTTTCCGTCACAGCTTTCACGGTGGACTGGATGTTACCTGCCAATTCTGCTTTGGCATTTTGCAAGGCGATTTTCTTGGCGGTAGCCAAATCGGGACTCTTGCCGGACTGTGAGGTGCGGAAGTAGTCCTTGTCCGAGCGATACTCCTTACCTGATAGTGGAGTGACAATTTCCGTAGCACCTTTTTCACTGGATACTTTTTTACTGCCTCCGCAGCCCGTAGCTACTACGCCTGCCAATACTGCCATTGCAGCATAAATACTAATTTTTCTCATAATGTAAAATATTAAAATGTTAATTATTAATTATTTGCAAACTCTTTGTGCCCTGTTTGCGTAGGGTTTTATGTCGATTTATGGACACAAAAAAAACGCAGACAAAACTCTTATATTCATCTGTTCTATGAGGTTCTAGACTACCCTGAATGCTCAAACAAAACAAGTTTCGCCCACGCCGCAGCGTGAACGTCATCACTTTATTCTTGAGCATTTTTGAAACTGTCTAGATTTCATAGAACTCGAATATCAGCTATAACGCTTTTTCAATATGTCCTTGATACGCCTTGCGCATCTTTTATTCTACCATAAGTACTAATTTCGTTTTTTTATTAATTTTTTTCAAAATTCGGGCGTAAAAGTAGATAATTATTTTGAGAAACG
>BNXR01000107.1 GCA_025999735.1 Bacteroidia bacterium
GGTCATAAAGTATGATTTTATCCTCTATATCAAAGAGTTCGTTGGTCGTTTTGGAAAAATAATGTTCAAGTTCTGTGTGCAGATGGTACAATTTTTTGGACATACGATAAAGGCGGTCTTTATTGATTTGGGAGGCGGGAAAGCCCGTCAATTCGCATACCGCTGAATTTTCTCTAATCCATTGTGCCGTAGCCAATTCGGAGGCAGGATGCACAGCACGACTGATAACCTGTGTTTGAGCCAATTGTATTTCTTTGTGAGAAAATCCATGATTTTTCAAAAATTCTGCAAACTGTAGTCGCTCAAGCGTTTGAAAGCATATTGACTCGGCTCCAACCTCTTTGACATCACTGTGTTTCAAACTGTTAGAATAAATTGTTTCCAGCACCTCTCCATTTTTACCGCGTTTTTTTGCCGGCTTTTCGCCCGTATCTATGCGCTTTTCGACAATCAAGCGATCCCACCATGCGTCGGTAAATTGATTGACAACGGCATCTTCTGTTTCCTCTTGACGAAACAATGTGTTAGTCAGATTGTCTTGACGTTCAACGAGTTTACGCCGTATCAAGTTGAGCTGCTCAATGCTCACATCCTCGCTCAAAAAGCCAATATTGAGCAACGTGCGATGACAAACCCGGTCATCGTGGTTCCGATAACTTTCTACCAAACGCCAGTAAGCATCACTTCTGTTGATCGTTGGATTATGCCGTAATGAAAACTTGAAATACATGCCGCAAAAGTAATACATAACATATTGATACACAATACCCCCCTGTGTACTACAAATGAAAAATTACCCATTTTAGGGCAAAAAATAGCAATTTTCAGCAAAAATCAACGAAATATCCCCCCAATGAGCATGGTTTAGCCTGATTTTATGTTATTAAACATAGATTTTTTTTGAAATAAACTGATTTTGCGCAATGTGGGTTAAATATCGCGACAAAATTATATATTATTTTTGGAAAACGAAAAAGGGAGATAAAATAATTGCAATATTTTGTATTTATTGAAAATAACATTCCCATCCACAAAATGTTTTTTCCATAATTGGTAGGATGAACCACTTTGACAATGATATGGGTAGTGTACCCGCTAATGCCCCGCTCTTGGTTAGTTCATACCAAAGGGAAAAAAGAATATAGGATTTTTGGGTACGAGGCTGGGGAACAAGTGTTTTACTAATTTAGTGTAGAGGATTTCACTCCATATCGCCATAAAGATGAAAGTGGCGATATCGGATATATCGGTTATTTCGGGTATATGGTTTATTGTGATTTCTTATATTTGTCGTGGGCAAAGTGGGTGATTAGTCCGGTTTGCGTGAACTTTACGATGTGCCTCTCAGCACTCTTGTCTGATATGGTTAGCTGCTGCGCGGTTGCGAGAACTCCGCAGGTAGTGCTTCTAAGAATAGTTGCTTTTGGCTTTGGTGTACGATGGCTGTTGCTTCTGACGGTAGTCGTTGGTAAACTTGGGTAGCGTGTTGGATTAAAATTTTTACAATTTCCATAGCCGTGTTGAAATCGGTGTCTGTACATTGCATTGGGGGCGTGATGTTTCCCGTCTTCTTAGATTTTTTAAGCGTAGCGAACATTAAACATAAAGTTATAGGACTGACCGCCGCGGGCCGTTCTATAACAGAACATTATACTATTTGTATGCGCGGATGATGCCTTTTCTTAAAAACGTGACAAACCGTTTAGCACGTGGCGGTGGCTGTTTTATTTTTCAGAAGAGCAGTTGAAGCGTTAAATTAGTAGTATACTTGGCAGTAGGATTAAAGCGGTGACCGCGCGAGGGCTCGCTGGTGTGAAGGCAAAGAAAAAATACAACGTGAGCGCAACGGAGTTGTTTTTTTTCTGTGCGATAGCACGCGTGGGAGGGCGTGTGTGAGCGGTATTCGTGTGGTTGGCATGCGGTGGCGTAGAGCGTAGGCAACATTTAACATAATGCCAAATTATAGGACCGACCGCCGCGGGCTGTTCTATAATTTTCATTATGTTATTTGTCTTGCCGGAGCGAATGAGAAAAAATGCGACCGCGCGAGCCGGGGGGAAGGGAGCACCTATATAATTTATTCGGCGTAGCCTTGACAAAATTTAGTCCTATCCAAGGTTTGGCGTGCGTTTTTGACTATTCTTTATGCTCAAATTATTATGTGTTTTCTTGAAAACCGTGCCAAACCGTTTAGCGCGTAGCCAAAGGCGGAACGCTTTTATGAAAATTTAGTCCCATTAAGGGCGGGTGGGTGGATTAGATAAAATTTAGTCCATTGATTTTGTAGTGATTTGATTAGCAATTTTCGCGTGTGCGAGCCTCAATGGGGGGCTGAGCGGAATTTGCTCTGCCATGATAGGTGCTCATGGCTATGAGGTATTTGCAATCTTCGCTGATTTTTTTGTTGAACGCTTTTTCTTTCAAAAAAAAAATTCAGCGATGGTTGCTCTGCAAGCGACAGCTAAATATTTTCTATTAAAGGTGTGTAGTAAAACCACATTTGTACTCTAATATTGGCATGAAAGGTACAATTTTATAGGTGATTTCAATGTATTTAGTGCGATTGAATTGGTCGGATAATGTCTAAAAGAGTGCCACTGGTGGATTGTAGGCTGCTACAGAAATCGGTTTGGCTACTTAGCAATAAAATCGTACTTTTGCATCCATGTTAGAACAAGAATTAGATAAAATATTATCAGAAGCAAGGGCATTAAAGGCGGAAACTGAAATCATTGAGTTCAAGGAAGCCAAAGAGGGTTATGACTTTGACAAGATTGGGCAGTATTTCTCTGCTTTGAGCAATGAAGCCAATTTGAAAGGGAAGTCGTGCGCGTGGTTGATTTTTGGTGTGGAAAATAAAAAACATCAAATTGTTGGTAGTCGCTACCGCTCGGAACGTAAAGATTTGGACAAACTGAAAAAGGAAGTCGCAGATAAAACAACCCATAACTTGTCCTTTGTAGATATTTATGAATTGCACAAGCCCGAAGGTCGGGTTGTGATGTTTCAGATTCCATCTGCTCCACAGGGTATTCCGAATAAACAGAAACATCCGTCATTGATTAACGATGTAGATAGTTGGGATGATGTTACTTTTTTGAATAAAGCGAGGGTCACACTGGACGGAAAAATAACAAACACAGCCATTTTGTTGCTTGGAAAAGAAGAGGCAAGTGCATTGCTATCTCCCGCCGTTGGGCAAATATCATGGATTTTGAAAGATGCCCCCGAAGGCTACGAACATTTTTACACGCCGTTTATTTTGACTGTAAATAAAGTGATTGCTTGTATCCGCAACACAAATTACCGATACATGATTGATGATACGACCATTTTCCCTGACGAAGTCCCCCATTACGATGATTGGGTAATGCGTGAAACGCTTCAGAACGCTATTGCTCACTCAGATTATAGTAAAAGTAGCCGTATCATTGTGTTGGAATACAATAACAAACTCATAGTTGAAAATGCAGGAAGTTTTATTCCCGATTCAATAGAAGCAGTTATTCATGGTAACAAGCCGCAACCCTATTATCGAAATTTGTTTTTAGTAAATGCGATGGTCAATCTAAATATGATAGACACGATTGGTAACGGCATTAAGAAGATATTTACTACTCAAAGAGAACGCTTTTTCCCATTGCCTACTTACGATATTTCCAGCGAAACCTATACTGAAGTTACAATTCATGGCGAACTTATCAATGAAAACTATTCACGACAACTGAAAAAACATCCTGAATTGTCGCTGGATGATGTGATTGCGTTAGACAAGGTGCAAAAGAAAATGGATTTGACGGACCAAGAAATTGAACGCTTACGGTCATTAAAATTGATTAAGGGCAGAAATTCCTTACTTGAAATAGTTGGCAGTGCAAAAGTAGGTTTAACCAATAAGGATTTCAAACAGATGATATTAGATTTATTGAATGAAAAAGGCTCGGCAACAAGGGACGAGGTAGAAAATCTGATAATGCCTCTTTTGCCGCAAGATTTACCTATTGAAAAAAGGCAAAAGAAAATATCGAATATACTTGTTGAGTTATCATCAAAAGAACAGAAAATACAAAATATCTCTCCATCTATTAAATTCTCTGTTTGGAAACTTATATAAGATTAGCAATAAAACTCAAAAAATTAGCAATAAAAAAGATGCAAGTTGTTGGTTTTAATAAGTTTATAAATTATATAGATTAGCAATAAAACTCACAAAAATAGTAATAAAAGGAGCTAATTTTGTTTTGCCATGATTGCTCAATTACGAATTACGAATTACGATTTTTTTTCTGAATAACGCTCTCTTGCAATGGCAATAGCCCGTTGCAATTTCTCACCCAATAGTTTTTTATCGGGTAATTGGGTGTAATATTGGGCAACTTTGATAGGACTATCTTCAAGCATCAGATATTCAATATGTTCGGTGTTGCCTTCCGAACATAGGATTAGTCCGATAGGCGATTCTTCACCTATTTTACGTTCATTTTTATTCAAATATCGAAGATAAAGCAACATTTGACCTTCGTGTTCGGGCTTGAATTTGCCTAATTTCAAATCTATTGCTACCAAACGGCGCAATCCTCTATGGTAGAACAACAGGTCGATGTAGTAATCCGTTGAATCAACCGTAATTCTTTTTTGTCGGTCAAGAAACGCAAAATCCGTTCCCAATTCTTTAATAAACGATTGAATCTGAATAAGAATAGAATCTTCTAAATCTTTTTCGCTATATACGTCCGATAATCCGAGCATATCCAGAAAATAACCGCTACGAAATACGACATCGGGCGTAAGCGTATTGGTTGCTTTTATTTGTTCCAGTTCTCGCTTGATGATTTCTTCCGGTTTCTTGCTGATAGCGGTTAATTCGTATAGCTGAGAATCAATTTTTTCATCCAAAGTTCTTGTATCCCAATGCTCCAAGCGGCACATTTCCGTATAGAAAGAACGTTTTAACGCATCATCAATAAACATGATGGAACGAAGATGTGTCCACGTCAATTGGATACGCACTGCGTACCCAATTTCTTCTTCCGAGAAAGTATACGCACTGCGTATACAATGCAAAAGTTTTTTGTCTTTCCACCCACTTCCGTATCTGTCAGTCAGCCTTTTAGCAAGTTGTTTAACTACTTGCTTCCCATATTCCGCCCGTTGATTATTAAGTACTTCCTCTTTAATCCGTTTGCCAATTTGCCAATTCACGATACAAGTTTCTGCATTAACGGTAGTGGCAATCCTTTGGCGAGCGGTTTCGATTAGGACACATACATCGGTGTATAGTCGATTGTCAACTATATTGTCGGGGGCTTGCGTATCCGCAAGATTCCTGCCTTTTTTTGTGAGGGATTGCTCAGAAGTGTTATTTTGTTTTGACATTGTTATCTATTTATTACGTCTTGTAAGCGTTCAAAGAGTGTTTTAAATCCATTAAAATCCATGTCGGTAAAATTGTTATTTGCATTTAAAACATTGTCAGCAAAATCATTTTTTGATAACGCCAAACTATTTCCGTCTTTATTAAAAACTCCTGAATCTTGTATTTTTTCTTTTGAATGGGCTAAATAATTTTTCACATCATTAATATTTGTTACACTAATATCTGTATCATTCTGTAATCTACCATAATTATTAAATTCAGACGTTAAAAATATTCTTCTATTATTGTTATCGGCTTTTTTCAGTTGCTCATCTGGATATAAAAATTCTACAGAAATACCTTCATGATAATCTCTAAAATCAGGAATAGGAATAGTTATCCCATAAACGTTGTTTCCGTATTCTTTTATTCCTCTGCCTGTATGAATTTTTTTTCCATAGGCTTCATCGCAATCAAAAACACCAATTATTTTGTATCTATTAGGTCTTTTTGAATAATTTTCTAAAGCAGTGTGTAATTTAGAATCTCCAAAATCATCGTTAAATTCATACAGTTCATAATCCAAATCTACTGCTGTTGCGTTAATTTTTAATATTTTGTTGTAAAACACTGACATACAAATACATATAAGCCTTATTTGATTTTTCGATTTGAATTGACGTACTTTTGCTCAAAAAAGCAAAAAGTATGCATTCGGGTAAATATGTTTTCTCACAAGTTTTGGAATTT
>BNXR01000108.1 GCA_025999735.1 Bacteroidia bacterium
GACTTTCAGGCTGTTACAAATTTGGGTGCCTTCAAAATCGGCTTTTTATCCGATTGTAGGCCTGATTTTGTCCCTTTTTTAACTAAAATTTAACATTTGAACGACTGGGGCCTGCAATGTGGGTTAAGAAATTTAGGAATTTAGGAATTAATTTCTACATTTTTCAATTTCTAAATTGGGCGGGCAAACTCCGCCCCTACATTTCAATTGCGGCTTCGGTAAATAAATAGTTGCGTTAAAACCAAGAACAGAAGGGTGAGCGATGAAAAATAGAATATATCCCTTGAATCAATAACCCCTCTTGATAAGGCATCAAAATGCTCAACAACAGATAAATATAACAGTATTTCAGAAATGAAATTGTACCTACAGATACCGGCTAAAAATTCAAATAAAAATTGAAAACACAAAATAACGCTGAAACTGAGAAAAAAGGCGTTGAGAATTCCTTTCGCAGCAGACGAAGCACAAATACCAATAGCGATGTAAAAGGCTGCCATTAAAAGTAGTCCCAGATAACCAGAAAGTACTTGTCCACCATCCACATTCCCCAATACTTCTATCGTGCAATAATAAGGTGTTGTCAGCAACAGCAAAATCGTGATCGTCATAAAAATGGAACAAAATTTCGCCACTATCAACTTGCTTGTGCGGATTGGCTTTGTCAGCAATAATTCTAAGGTACCTGTTTTTCTCTCTTCGGCGATAGATCTCATCGAGAATATCGGCACTAAAAACAGAAAAAGCCACTTTATAATGACGAAAAAGGGGAGCATGGAAGCCTGTCCCAAGCGAAAAATGTTCGCATCAGAAAGCCAACAATAAAATCCACAGACGCTGAAAAACAATACCGACCCGGAATAAAATGTCCACGAATTAAAAGCGTGATTCAACTCTTTCTGTGTTAATTTCCATATAATCTTCATGGCAATCAATTTTGAGTTAATTGTCTGAAAATATCCTCAAGACCTTTTTCAACAGGTGTCATCTCCGTAATATACCAATCGTTTGTGACGCAAAGAGCAAAAATGGCTTTTTCAATTCCACCATCGGTGGATGCATGTACGCGGATTTTTTCGTGCGCAGTAACACGAACCTCGTGTAATCCTTCGATGAGAGATAATTTTGAGCAAATATCAGCGATATCCCCATTTTGAATACAGATGTCGAGTATTCTATGGGAGCTCGGATTTCTCAATTCATCGGGAGTGTTGTTAGCGACGATTTTCCCTTTATTCAGTATCAGTACTCGATTGCACATTGCTTCCATTTCGGCGAGGATGTGAGAACTCAGCAGAATGGTGCGTTCTTTTCCTATTTGTCGTATCAGTTCGCGAATTTCGAAAATCTGATTCGGGTCAAGACCGGTGGTCGGCTCATCGAAGATGATTACTTCTGGCTCGTGAATAAGGGCTTGTGCAATGCCAATTCTTTGTTTATAGCCCTTTGACAGTTCCCGTATCGTTTTATGTCTCTCGTGTTCAAGTCCACAAATGCGCAACATATCCTGTATTCTAGTGGGCATCCTATAACGGGGAATATTGTGAATATCGGCGATAAACTTCAGAAAGTCAATCACATTCATGTCATCGTACAGCGGGTTGCTCTCTGAAAGGAAGCCAATATGTTGTTTGATTTTGTGGGCTTTTTTGAATATGGACCCACCACCGATGAAAACATTCCCTTCATTCGGAAACAGAAAGCCTGTAAGTATCTTCATTATAGTTGTTTTCCCTGCACCATTGGGACCAAGAATACCTAAAATTTCTCCTTTTTTTACACTAAAAGAGACGGCATCTACCGCTTTTTGTGTTCCAAAAGATTTGGATAAATTTTCGACGATGACATCCATATTTTAAAATATGTATGGTCTATCTGATGAGTCCCGTACAATCAATTCCGAACTGACGACTTCTTTCCTAGTGCGTGCATGCTTCGGGTCAAGTATCTGGTCAAAAAGGAGTTCGGCAGCTAACTCGCCAATCTTCTGTGGAAATTGGTTGACGGTGCTAACAGAAGGATTCATATATTGTGAGCGCTGAGAATTTGAAAATCCAAAAACAGCAATGTCCTCAGGAATACGTAGTTTCTGTTCTTTGATTGCTTGAATCGCTCCTATCGCCAAATCGTCATTGATACCAAAAATGGCATCCGGCCTATTTTTCAACATCAGCAACTGTTTGGTAGCCTCCTTGGCAGATGCAACCGAAAAATCATCTATTCTCACAATCAGGTTTTGGTCAACTTTAAACTTATTTGAGGCAAGTGCTTGCAGATACCCTTTTGTTCTGCTTTTAGCAATGGAAAGATGCTCAGAACCTGTAAGCAGTGCTACACGCTTGGCTCCCCCATGTATCAAATGTTTCACAATTTTATAGGCAGCATCGGCATCATCGGCTACCACTTTGGATACATTTAATTCCTTGGTCGTCCTATCAAACAATACGAGTGGTATATTATTATCCTGAATGTCTGTGATATGGTCAAAAGTGTTTGTTTCTTTGGATAAAGAGAGAATTATCCCATCCATACGGTAGGACATAAAAATGTCAATGTTTTTTCGTTCTTTCTCAAAACTTTCATTTGAAGAAACCATCAAAACATTGTAGCCGTACTTTTCAGCGACTTTTTCTACAGACATGACGACCGTTGCAAAAAAAGAATTAACAATTTCAGGTACGACAATACCTATCATGTGACTTTTGTGCGTCTTAAGTGATACAGCAATCGGGTTAGGCCTATAACACAACTCCTTAGCTAATTTCTGAACGTTCATTCGAGTTAGTATACTAATTTCAGGATTGTTTTGCAATGCCCTGGAAACGGTTGATATAGAAATGTTTAACTGCAATGCTATATCTTTAATAGTAACTACTTTCCCCGCCATAACTATGTTTATCAATTAAAAAATTAGTTGTATACCATTTATCGCCACTATGTCCCATCTTCGTTAATTCTTCAAAAACTCTGACAAGTTTATTTATTGAATTTTCGCCCAACGAATCTCGCTGACTCGCCTAACTCTTCTTCAATGCGTAACAACTGATTATATTTCGCCATGCGGTCTGAGCGACTCAAAGAACCGGTTTTTATCTGCCCCGAGTTCGTCGCAACGGCAATGTCGGCAATCGTTGCATCTTCCGTTTCGCCCGAACGATGCGAGGTAACGGTCGTATAGCCTGCACGGTGTGCCATCTCGATAGCATCCAAGGTCTCCGTCAATGTGCCAATCTGGTTCACTTTTATAAGAATAGAGTTTGCACAACCGCTCTCAATTCCCTTTTTCAGATATTCAACATTGGTCACAAACAAATCATCTCCAACCAATTGGCACCTTTTGCCAATAGCATCTGTCAGCAACTTCCAACCCTTCCAATCATTCTCATCCATACCGTCTTCGATAGAATCAATCGGGTACTTGGAAATTAACTCGGTAAGGTATTTTACTTGTTCCTCAGAACTGCGTTTTGCACCCTTAGCACCTTCAAATTTGCTGTAGTCATACACTTTTTTCTCTTTATCATAAAATTCCGATGAAGCGCAGTCCATGCCTATCATCACGTCCGTTCCAGCTTTGTAACCTGCTTTTTCAATAGCGGTAATGATGGATTCCAAAGCATCTTCCGTACCATTCAAGGTAGGAGCAAAACCACCCTCGTCACCGACAGCAGTACTCAATCCTCTGTCATGCAACACTTTCTTCAACGAATGGAAAACCTCTGCACCCATACGCAAGGCCTCCCGATAGGAAGGTGCACCAACAGGGCGAATCATAAATTCTTGAAAAGCTATCGGAGCATCCGAGTGCGAGCCACCATTGATAATATTCATCATCGGTACCGGCAATTCTTTAGCGTTCGTACCACCAAGGTAACGATACAAAGGTACTTCCAAAGCATCGGCAGCAGCTCTTGCAACAGCCAGAGATACCCCCAACATGGCATTAGCACCTAATTTGCTCTTGGTTTTCGTACCATCCAATTCAATTAAAAGACGGTCTATTGCCACTTGATCCAAGGCATCCATGCCAATCAGGGCATCTGAAATCACGGTGTTCACATTCTCCACCGCTTTCAGTACGCCTTTACCTAAATAACGACCTTTATCACCGTCGCGCAATTCAAGTGCTTCATTTTCACCGGTCGAAGCTCCCGAAGGAACAGCAGCACGACCCGTCACGCCACATTCCAATGTTACATCTACTTCAACCGTAGGATTGCCACGCGAATCCAAAATCTCTCGTCCTAATACTTCTACTATATACGTCATAATTCTTAATTTTTTAATGTATGATTAACTTTCACGTAGGGACGCCTTGTCCCTACAACAAATTTTATTCTGCCTTCGGTTCTTCTTCCGCTACCTCAGCGACAGGCTCTTCAACAACTTCTGCTTCCGCTACTTCAGCGACCTCCGCTTCCACTACCTCAGTTTCAACAACTTCTGCTTCAACGAATTCTTCTGCCTCGACAACATCCTCCTCGACAACCTCCGCAGGTTGTTCACTTTCCACTTTCGCCTTCCCAGCTTCAATCTTGGAAGCACCACTGGCACCTCTCCTGCTACGTCTGCCTTTTTTAACTTCTTTCTTTTCTTCCGTGTAGGTAGCGTTATAGTCCACCAACTCAATGATGCACATTTCGGCATTATCGCCAATCCGATGACCTACTCTAAGAATCCGCGTATAACCACCCGGACGAGTGGCAATCTTCGGTGCCACCTCTTGAAACAACTCGGTAACGGCTAACTTTTCGCCCAAGTAACTGAATACTAAACGACGTGAGTTCATGTCGTCCGTCTTACTGCGCGTAAGAAGTGGCTCTACATATATTCGCAACGCCTTTGCTTTTGCTACTGTCGTCTTGATACGCTTGTGCATAATCAACGAGGTCGCCATATTGGAAAGTAGCGCATGTCTATGGCTACTCGTCCTGTTCAAGTGATTGAATTTCTTCTGATGTCTCATTTTCTTAATCGTTCTCTAATTTATACTTCGCTACATCCGTGCCAAAAAACAAATTGTTAGTAGCCAGCAACGCTTCCAATTCCGTTAGGGATTTCTTCCCAAAGTTGCGGAATTTCAACAAATCGTTCTTGTTGAATTTTACCAACTCGCCTAACGTATCTACTTCGGCCGCTTTCAAACAATTTAGGGCACGTACGGAAAGGTCCATATCTATCAACTTGGTCTTCAAAAGTTGACGTGTATGCAAAATTTCCTCGTCAAATTCTTCATTACTGCGCTTATCCTCCACTTCCACAGCTATTTTCTCGTCAGAAAATAACGCAAAGTGATGAATTAATATCTTGGCTGCCTCTTTCAGGGCTTCCTTAGGACTAATGGAGCCGTCTGTTTGTATTTCAAGGAGCAATAGCTCATAGTCCGTTTTACCTTCTACACGATAATTTTCACGTTTATACATCACGTTCAGTATCGGCGTGTAAATGGCATCAATGGGAATATACCCTATTTCGGCATCCGTATAAATTTGTTCCGATGCAGGAACATACCCACGACCCTGCTGAATGGTTACTTCCATGTGGAGCTTCACATTCTTGTTCATGTTACAGATGACCAAATCCGTGTTCAATACCTCGAAATCTGTCAAAAAACGGTTGAAATCACCGGCAGTAAAAGCCTCTTGACCTGAAATCAAAATCGCCAATTTTTCCCCCTCCGAATAATCCGCTTTCCGCTTAAAACGCACTTTCTTTAAATTCAGTATTATCTCGGAAACATCCTCTATAACGCCCGGTATCGTTGCGAACTCATGCTCTACACCCTGAATTTTGATTCCCGTAATCGCGTACCCCTCTAATGAATTTAAAAGTATCCTACGCAATGGATTACCGATTGTGTCACTATAACCGGGCTCTAAGGGACGAAACTCAAATTTCCCGAATTTGTCCGTTGACTCAACCATGATTACTTTGTCCGGTTTTTGAAAAGCTAATATTGCCATATATTTTGTGTATTAT
>BNXR01000109.1 GCA_025999735.1 Bacteroidia bacterium
TGAGCGGTATTCGTGTGGTTGGCATGCGGTGGCGTGGAGCGTAGCGGACATTTAACATAATGTAGTTATAGGACTGACCGCCGCGGGCTGTTCTATAACAGAACATTATGTTATTTGTCTTCGCGGAGCTCTTTTATGGAAATTTAGTCCCATGAAGGGCGGGTGGGTGGATTAAATAAAATTTAGTCCATTGATTTGTGTTGTGAGGCTCATTTGGGGCACTCCTTTTCTTACTCCTTTTTTTCTTACTATGATTTATTTTCTTACTACTGTTTTGTATGTATCTGTATTTTAAAAAGTTAAGCGTTTTCTTTTTTGTCTTTTTCGATATTTTCCACTTTTTCTTGCTATTTTTTGTTTTCTTACTACTTTTTATTTTTTGCCTTGACGACAAGTACCCATACCGATGATTTTGTTGATGAGGAACTATTTCTTATTTTTCCTTCAGATGCCAATTTTGCCGTAATATTCGATATTTTTCTCTGCTGTTTCGCTTTTGATAAATCAAACGGTAATGTCGGTATTAATAAATTTTCTATTTCCGCCCTTGTTGCAGACCCTTTTGACTGTATTAAGTTTAGTATCATTTCTTTATACTCATTATACGGTATTTTTCTGTCTAATCCTACTATCTGCAAATTTGGTTCTTCACCTACTATTAGTTTCAATTCACGTAGCCGATAAGTTTCTTCTTTGGTTATTCCTATTTTCTTTTGCACTTTATCCAATACCATCACATCTTCCAAATTGAGTTCAGGACGTGTTTTCAGTTGATGGGCATAGTTATCGTTTGTAATCTCACCAAGAATTGTGACCCTTGTTTGATTCTCATCCGAAATATCATATATCGGCATCGGAAAGTAACGTTCTTTTTGTTTGATAAACATTTTCTTTATGCCACTCCCAATCGTGTCTATCATATTGAGGTTGACCATTGCTGCTACTAAAAACGGATTTCGATAGTAATGTTGTGGTCCATCGCGTTTGATTATTTCTTCAACCGAATCAGGAATAAAACTTCCCACATTTTCAAAAATAATCCTATTCTTGTACTCTAATACGTGAATACGACCACTTTTCTCGTAGGATTGATGTGCCACACAATTATGCAAGGCTTCGCGTAGCACCCACGGATCATATTGATAAAATTCGTCTGGGAATAATGACGTTAACCCCATGTGCCTATACCTCAAGTTTCTTATTCGTGAAAGTGCTTGTTCTATGGTCAAGATAAAAGGACAATAAAAATGTTCGTAATCGCCAGGTATGTCTTTCAAAATCCATGTTATTTGTCCGATTGCAGGTGATAATAAAGCAGTTGCTTCCTGTTTTCCAAGAAGTAGGATAGCTGTGTTCGTTATTTTTCCATCAAGCGTTAGCATCGCTTTATTCAGAAAGGTTATATCGTCCCAAGAGTCAATATCGGCAAGCAGGGCAGGATGTTTAAGTTTGTATTGCTCACGCGCTTTGAGGATGGCAGCCGTGTCTAAGTGTGCAATGGTGGCTTCGGGTACGATGTTTTTTGACCAATCTATGTTGTGGGCTTGGTTGCGGATACGTTCGATTTTTTCTATGTTAAGGGCTACAAGGCTTTCATTTGCCCGTCCATAGAAAAAGCCTTCGTAGGCTATGGGGATGCCTTTGGGTGCTGCCGGAATTTGGAACATGATTACCCTACCTTCGGGTCTGTTGAGTTCGTGTATGTCTATGAATGAGAGGCTGTGGGTTGTTTTGTCGGCAATTTCCTTTTTTAGTTTGTCTAAGTCTTTGCGTTCCGAACGGTAACGTGTGCCAATGATTAGATGTTTTGTGTTTTCTACTCCAAAGATAAGCCATGCACAAGGTTTGCCTTTTAGATTTGCCTCGTTGCTTAGAGCGGAAAAGTACTGCCCTATTTTGTCAAAGTCGTATCCTTCTTTGGCTTCCTTAAACTCAATGATTTCCGTTTCCGCTTTGAGTGCAAGGGCTTGCGATAATATGCTGTCTAATTCTTGTTGTAACATGGGGCAAAGATAGACATTTTATTTGTAGTAACGTTGTGTTTGGATTATCATTTTAGTTCCCAAGCGAGGGTGTCTATTTGGCTTTCTACTCTTTTCTCTATTTCATCCGGTAAGGATGGAAAGAAATCTATACCCGATTTTGCTTGAATTTCTTGTACCGTCAGTATGTACGTTGATAATGGTTTATGTCCGCTCTTGTTGGCAAATAGGAAGGCTACGGCTGTCCAATTGCCGTTTTCGTTCCGCAATAGCACTTTGAAGAAAGCATCGGGTACGGCTACTTTGTTTTGTCCGATGGTTGGCGGTTGTTGGGATACAATGGGACCACACACTACATAAACGCTGCCCTTTTTGGTAGCCCATGTGCGTACTCGTTCCTCTAAGGTCTTCCAGTCACCACCATTTAGGTTGTGGTTTTGAGGGCAAATGTTGGATAGGTAAAAACTTTCGCGCATCGCTTGTTCACTCCATTTCATGTCGGCAGCCGGCGCCATGTGACCTCTGTCCCAACCGGTATGTTTATAGTCATCGGTCGTGGCTGTTGCTCCTTTTACTTTTGGGTCGGGAATGAAGTGTTTCCCACGTGGTGTTACTCCTTCTACCTCTTCTTTTGTCAGTTCGTAGGCTACCCAGTTGGGAATTTTCCAATCTTCGTTATAGCTTACCGTATAGCCGAGATGTTCTATGAGTTGTTCCTTTCTATCTTTTAGCTTTGCAGGGTACTCGAATTTGCGGATTGGCTCATTCGCAGATGGGGTATTGCTGTGCCGTACACCGCATGAATACAGTAATAATAAGAGTATAAGGATGCGCGAAACATTTCGGCTACTATTCAAAAACAAATTCATCGTTATGTAATTTTGGCGCAAAATTAGGATAAAAAATTGGAAAATCCGCCCCCATAGAAGACTTGTTTTACCAAAAATCACGGGAAAAAAATCAACCCCAAACCCCAATATCAATTGAGGTTTGGGGTTGATTTATGCAGAAGAATTTATTTCTTCTTTGCGTCCTTTGCCTCTTGCTCGCATTTTTGCGAACAATAATCGTACGGAGGTGAAGCGTGCGTTTCGGTATAAGGTTTTCCGCACCACTTACAAGTCCTTGGGGTACTAAATTTCATTCCCATATTACTTGAATTTAACATTAAATTCTGTTCTTTCGGCTTCGCAAGTATTGCCCCGTTTGTTAAACAGTTCTGGCTCTGTTTTTCTCATTTTTTTGGACATACTACTCTGCACCACGTCCTGACAGCGTTGACAATATCAAATACATAGTCATCGTCCTTTACCCCCCAATACGCAGGATGGCATGTATCAATGTACAATTTATCGCCTGCGTAGTAACAAGAATGATTATCCAAAAATTCAGATGCGTATTCTTGTACTTTATCCCAACCCTCAAAATCATTTTTATCAAAGAATTTGAATGTGCCACCAAAGATGAGGACTTCGGGGTCGTAGAGTTTTATTTGCCGTTTCAGTAAATCACAATTTTCATTGTACAACTCTCTAATTACATCATCACTAACAGAGCCACCACCATGTGTCTTTTTGATGTTGATAAACGCAATATCACTCAATGCATCAAAACATTGTTCTGACTGATAGGAGGGCATTTTACTCCATTCCTCATCATCGAACGGTGATAAAGTAGGCGTTCCCAAAATACCATAAGAAGCCCAAATTATTTTTGGCATCGTCGTTTTATTGTGTACTGTTTCTTCTCGTTGGTCGTTAGCAAAAGCCACAGCATAATCATTCACATCGCCATTAGGCTCTTTCAAAATCCACAGTACACGAGGCGATGCCTTAAAGTAGCGTTCGGAATTGATAACCCCATCAATGCCGACTTCCTCGTCCGCCTTTACTCTTATTTGCTCAATTTCATTACGTATTCTCTCACATTCTTGCTTAAATTGTTTCAGATCTTTCATCGTATTTTATTTTTGTGATTAATATTTCTAAAAATTCATTCAAATTATACTTATTTCATTTTTTGAGGGGGCTTATTGAAATATAAAAAGCGCGAACAAAACTCTTAAATTTTATCCGCTCTTCGAGGTCTTAGACTACCTTACAACCAAATAAACATGATCCTACCCACGCCGCTGCGTGAGCGTCTTCACCTTCATTTTTGGTTGTGCTCTGAAATTGTCTAAGTTTCGAAGAGCCAAAATATCAAGCTATAACGCTATTTTCCAATATGCCCTTGATGCGCAAAGCACATCTTTTATTTTATTCCATAGGCAATAAATTTCGTTTTTTTTGTTATTTTTTCAAAATTCGGGCGTAAAAGTAGATAATTATTTTGAGAAACGAAAAAGAAAACAAAAAATATTTCGTCCTCACTTCCATAGTGGCTCTCTTTCCCAATTCTCAGGGAAACCCATCGCTAACGTGTCCACAGTTGGGTATTGTTTTAGGATGTCTTTCAGTTTTTCGGTAAAGTTATTATTTGGAGAAACGGTAAACAGTAGGTATTTAATCATGCAGATGCGGAAGTAAACACGTTTCATATCGGTTATGGCAGGATTTATCCATGGGTATGTTGGATTGTTGAGATTGTGTGAAATAATAGCGATTTCTTTGTTCCATAACCGTGCATGATGACCGCATAGATTCCTCAAATTGGATAATAGCAACAACCACGAAGAAAAAACAGGTAGCGGTAATCCAAAATGACGCGCTACTTTTTTCAAAAGTGTTTTATTTGTTAAATTATTAAATGAGTTACACAAAATGCCTAAGGGAATGATTTCGGCAATCATCCACGCAGGAGGATATGGATTGGAATATTTCGACAGAAAATGAACGATAAAATCTTCTTTTGTCTTAGCTATCTCTGACTTGATAAGTTTTAGTGTTTTTGAAAATATTTCCGGATTGCGAAAATTCACAGGGTCAGTCATCCAAAACACATTGCTCAATTCGCTACTAATGATATCATTCATTGCACTGCGAACGGCGACTTCTACTTTTTCTATTTCGTTGAAAAGTAAAATTCTTAATTTTCGGTCAAAACGGTACATATCTAATGCCATTTCAAAGGTAGCTCCTTCTTTGAAAGAATGGTTTGTTTTAGGTTCTTTCAACAATGGATAGAAATATGCACTTAGCCTAAAATAACCGATATTGGTGATGTAATTAATGGCTTTTTGTTCATCAATTATAGTTAATCCTCTGTATTTCAACAATGGAACTAAATTTTGAGGGAGAGTACTTGTCTTGGTATATTCTACTTTCATAATGGTATAAAAAAACGACCCGCCTATTTAAGCATTGTAAAGAGGCTCGGCGGGTACTGGTGGCACAAAAGTATTACTATTTTTTGACTTAGCAAAATATTTTTCGCTTTTTTTATGTATGGGATTCCTTGCTTTTTTCAATATGTGTCACGCGGTTAATCGTAGAGATGCGGTGGCGTGAGCGTAGAAAACATTTAATATAATCCCACATTATAGGACTGACCGCCGCGGGCCGTTCTATAACAGAACATTATGCTATTTGTATTCGCGGATGATGCCTTTTCTTAAAACCGTGCCAAACCGTTTAGGACGTAGCGGTGGCTGTTTTATTTTCAGAATAGCAGTTGAAGTTTCAAATCACTACTACTTTTGGCAGTAGGATTAAAGCGGTGACCGCGCGAGGGCTAGCTGGTGTGTGGGCAAAGAAAAAATACAACGTGAGCGCAACGGAGTTGTTTTTTCTGTGTGATAGCACGCGTGGGTCGGCGTGTGTGAGCGGTATTCGTGTGGTTGGCATGCGGTGGCGTGGAGCGTAGCGGACATTTAACATAATGTAGTTATAGGACTGACCGCCGCGGGCTGTTCTATAACAGAACATTATGTTATTTGTCTTCGCGGA
>BNXR01000110.1 GCA_025999735.1 Bacteroidia bacterium
TGCTTTTCATTCAAATAGGGAGTTATTAACGCTAATTTTTCTTTGAGCTTTTCCATGCTGCAAAGTTAGTAATAATATTTTACATACCAAACATAAACGTAAAACTAATTTACGGACAGTTCCTAATCATTCGTGGTTGATGATGGATGATGCGGAAATACTTAAATCGAGTGGGTTGTGGCGCAAAGATGCGCAAACCGGAAAAGAGGGTTACATTTTGGCTGCTGCCCTATTATTTGGAAAAGAAAATACCGTTTTGAGTTGTTGTCCTGCCTATAAGACGGATGCAATTTATCGTAATATGTCTTATGAGCGTTTTCAGCATCCGCTTCCGGCCGACCCTGATGTGCGTTATGACGATCGTGATGATATTCGCACGAATCTGATTGAAGCCTATCAGCGGTTAATGGCTTTTGTAAATCGCAATTTGCCTGACAAATTTCATATCGAAGGAATCCAACGCATGGATATTCGCGACAAAATATTTCGAGAAATTGCTGCGAATAGCCTTATCCACAGAGAATATTCACACTCGTTTCCAGCGAAGTTTCTTGTTTTTTCGGATAGGGTAATCACTGAAAATTGGAACAAGCCAGCGGGCGACAATCCAACTACGATTGAGCAGTTGGAAACGCATACAAAAAATCCGATGATTGCCCGCATTTTCAAGGAGTTAGGTTGGGTAGAAGAACTTGGGTCGGGCAGAAAAAATGTACAGAAATATGCCCCACTATACTACAGCAATAATGAAATAACAATCAGTAATGAGGACAAATTTGTGTTTTCTATCACTTATCGGGATGCTGATGAGAAAGTAAATAGTATAGAAATAACTGATAATCAAACAAATAAAATTCAAAGGCTTATTGATGAATTGATAAATGATAATGTAAATGACGAAAACCGCCCTATAAACGATGAAAAGCGGACTATAAATGGCGAAAAGCGGACTGTAAACGATGAAAAGCGGACTATAAATGACGAAAAGCGGACTATAAAAAAAGAACTAAGCAAAGTTTTGTTGATAATTATTGATAATCCGGGAATAAATCGGAAAAAACTTTTAGAACATTTAAATAAAGGACATTCGAGAGCTAATTTTTACATAAAACTTTTGAAAGATGCCAACATCATTGAATTTGTAGGTTCTAATAAGACTGGCGGATATTATCTGACAGAGATGGCGAAAATGCAATTGAAAAATTAACATTTTGTGATTGAAGAAAAAGTTTTATCTTTCCTCTGAAAAAACAGTTTTTCATTTACTAAATCTTTTTTTGAGGTGCTATGAAAAAAATATTTAGCCCTTTTTATTCAGGGACAACGCATAAAATATGGTCAGTACTCTACCATTTAAGTCCGTCTGTTACGCCGGAAGGCGTTACATTTCGATAACCCCATTCGGGGTAGATTCTACCTCACTATCCCGTCCCCTTTCCAACATGGAGATGGACGGGGGGGGCAAAATAGCACCTCAAAAAAAGATTTAGCCTTTTCATTTACTTTCTTGGAAATTCAAAATTTTCATGTAATTTTGCGCCCCAATAGAGAAAAATATGAGAAGACCTAATTTACCCCCCCATATATAACGCGCTCATTATCAAATAGTTATGAGTATTTAGTAAAACTATTTATTAACAATAACACATCAGCCATATCAAGGTTTTGCCTTGGTGTGGCTTTTTTAATGTCCTCAATTTATGTTATTCAACTCCATTGATTTCGGGATATTCCTTCCCATCGTATTTTTGCTGTACTGGGCAATGTCCAAAAAGGTGAAGGCGCAAAATGTGTTTTTGCTGGTAGCAAGTTATTTTTTCTACGGCTGGTGGGATTGGCGTTACCTGTCGCTGGTGTTGCTGTGTTCTGTCACCAACTATGTTGCAGGCGTGTTGATGATGAGAGTTAATGAAGACTCCGACGATGCACAAAAGCGACGGCGGCTGATTTTGACGGTCTGCTGCTTGGTCTCGTTTGGCGTATTGGGCGTGTTCAAGTACTATGATTTCTTCGTAACTTCTTTTGTAGATGCGTTCAGTATGCTTGGTATTCATCTGCAAGCCACTACTTTACATTTGATTTTGCCAGTTGGAATCAGTTTTTACACTTTCCACACATTGAGTTATACGATAGATGTTTATCGCCGGAAGTTTGAACCTACGAAAGACATTGTTTCTTTTTTCCTTTTTGTGAGCATCTTCCCCTTGGCAATGGCTGGACCAATTGAGCGGGCGACCAACTTGTTGCCACAGATTTACAAACGCCGAACGTTTGACTATGCTTTGGCAGTTGATGGGATGCGGCAAATTTTGTGGGGATTGTTCAAAAAGATAGTGATTGCCGACAATTGTGCCACGATTGCCAATGAAATTTTCAATAATTCGGCTACTTATTCGGGTAGCACGCTGCTTTTGGGTGCGATTTTCTTCACTTTTCAGATTTACGGCGACTTTTCGGGCTATTCCGATATGGCGTTAGGAATTGGCAAGTTGCTGGGATTTAGGTTTTTGCGAAACTTCAATTTCCCTTATTTTTCGCGCGACATTGCCGAATTTTGGCGGCGTTGGCATATCTCGCTCAATACTTGGTTTCGCGATTATTTGTACATCCCGTTGGGTGGAAGTCGTGGCAGTAAATGGCAAATCGTGCGTAACACATTCATTATTTTCCTTGTAAGTGGATTTTGGCACGGTGCTAATTGGACATTTATTGCGTGGGGCGCGTATCATGCCATCTTGTTTTTGCCGGTTATTTTGTTGGGTAAAAATCGCAAACATACTGATACGGTTGCCGAAGGGCGAATTTTGCCAACTCTAAAAGAGGTTTGCCAAATGGCAGTCACGTTTGGGTTGGTGGTGTTTGGGTGGATATTGTTTCGGGCTGAGAATATAACTCATGCGTGGGAATATATTTCGGGGATATTTTCGACGTCGCTGTTTGCAATACCAAATATTTCACCTGACGCTAATGGAACATACGGAGTTGCCATTTCACTTTCTTTTATAGCAATCATGCTAATTATAGAATGGTTGAATAGACAAAAACAACATGGTTTACGAATAGATAACACTAACTTATCTGTTCTAAAATGGGGTATTTACTTTGCTCTGATTATTATCATCTGGGCTTTTGGAGGTCAACAAGAAAAATTTATTTATTTCCAATTCTGACAACTATGAAGACATTTTTTATAAAAGTTTTATTTTTCACGATATTGTTAATGTCAGGTGCTTTTGCTGTAAATTTTGCCGTAGACAAAGGATTGAGACAATCGAGAGATGATGAATTTTCAACATGGAATGATATTTTTGATTCAACAAATAATTCCGATGTGATTATTCTGGGAAATTCCAGAGCATGGGAGCATATTAGTCCCGAAATTTTGGACAGCGTGTTGCATATCAATTCTTACAATTTGGGAATAAATGGATATCCTTTTAGCATGCAATATACAAGGTTTAAACTATTTGAAAAATACAATAAAAAGCCGAGTTTAGTTATACAAAGTGTAGATTTTTTGAAGACTCTTCATCAAGCTACAATGTACAATAAAGGACAATTCACACCCTATACATACGACAATTTGCTTAGAGATGAATTAAAAAAAATAGGATTTACCAATGCTGAATTTCATATTCCTGCATGGAAATACTTATTTGCATATCCGACAATAATACGTGGGTTAAAAGAATATCAATACCTAAATTGGCTACCTGGTGGTAGTGATCCGACTAGATATAAAGGCTACGCAGGATTAGATGGGAATTGGGACCCAACTGAAATGAACAAGGTATTAAGAGACAGCATTGTTGTAAGCGTGAACCCCGAAGTGGTTGCCTTATTTGATGCATTTCTGAATTATTGCAAAGGAAATAGTATTCAAGTGATATTGGTGTTTACCCCTCAATACATTAAGATGTCGGAATTTACGCAAAATTGGGATGGAGAAATGCGAGTATATCATGATTTTGCAGAAAAATATGACATTCCTTTTTTAGATTATACTCACGACCCCATCTGCTACGACACAACCTACTTTTTTAATGCAACGCACTTAAACAAAAAAGGAGCAGAATTATTTTCGTTGCAATTAGCCAACGACATCAAGGAGCAAAATCTGTATAAATACGAGGATTGCGAGTCACCCCAAGAACCATTAAAATTCATCGTTCGCGAAAAACTCCTGCAAAAGGAGTGATGTCTTTGGATTTTTTTTGTAGCTTTCCCCTATAAATTTTGTCTGATATTTTTATGCGTTTGTGTGTAATTGAAATTTAATACTAACTTTGCCATCGAAAAATTCACAACGGTTGTTTTTACGCGTCAAAATCAGTGATTTTTCAAACGGTCAAGTGTTTCAGGTCGTTGCAAGTACTATTTGATAGTGCTTTGCTAATTTTTAACAAATTCCCTTTGCGGATTTAAGGCATCACAAAAAAATGAAAAAAACGAATACCATTGTCGTCCAAGAGACCAACATTTCTGTAACAAAGGTTAACAACGAGGATTATATTTGCCTGACTGATATGGTCAAGGCAAACAGGGAAAGTGGTCGCACAGAAATACTTATTCAGAGTTGGATGCGTAGGAAAGACACTATTTTGTTTTTAGCGGCGTGGGAGAGTTTATACAATCCGGTTTTTAATTACATCGAATTCGATGTAATTAAAAATAGAGCAGGCGTGAATAGTTTTATACTTACGCCCAAAGAATGGAATATCAAGACTAATGCCATTGGAGTTGTTGCAAAAACTGGAAGATATGGGGGCACGTATGCGCATAAAGATATTGCCTACCATTTTGGAATGTGGCTCAGCCCTGCGTTTAATTTGTTGGTAATCAAAGAATTTCAAAGACTTAAAGATATTGAATCCAATCCTTTGTTGAGTGAATGGGGAATAAAACGGGTCTTGAGCAAAGTAAATTATACAATACACACAGATGCCATCAAAGATTTTGTAATTCCCAAAATTGATGTAGAGCAGCAGAAATTATATGTGTATGCAGATGAGGCTGATTTATTGAATCTTGCTTTGTGGGGATGCACTGCAAAGCAGTGGCGCGAAGTTAACGTAAATCATGCACAAAAAGGATTGAATATTCGAGATGTGGCAAGTATAAATGAATTGGTTGTGTTGTCCAATATGGAATCATTTAATGCGGAGTTGTTAAAAAGATGTATAGATAAGTCTAAACGCTATACCTGTTTGTGGGAAATGGCACAAAGCCAATTGGCTCGTTTAAATGCGGTGAATGCAGAAAAAGGCTTTAGAGCGATTGAAACAGCACCGGAAGTGAAAGCTATAAATTAATAGGTATAAGAATAAAAACATAGTTTGTTCATTTTGCACGCTTGGAATTACTCGATTTTTCATGTAATTTTGCACCCCCAATAGAGAAAGATATGAGAAAAAATATGAGAAGACCTAATTTACCCCCCCATATATAACGCGCTCATTATCAAGTAGTTATGAGTATTTAGTAAAACTATTTATTAACAATAACACATCAGCCATATCAAGGTTTTGCCTTGGTGTGGCTTTTTTAATGCCCTAAATTTATGTTATTCAATTCCATTGATTTCGGGATATTTCTACCCATCGTATTTTTGCTGTATTGGGCAATGTCCAAAAAGGTGAAGGCGCAAAATGTGTTTTTGCTGGTAGCAAGTTATTTTTTCTACGGCTGGTGGGATTGGCGTTACCTGTCGCTGGTGTTGCTGTGTTCTATCACCAACTATGTTGCAGGCGTGTTGATGATGAGAGTTAATGAAGACTCCGACGATGCACAAAAGCGACGGCGGCTGATTTTGACGGTCTGCTGCTTGGTCTCGTTTGGCGTATTGGGCGTGTTCAA
>BNXR01000111.1 GCA_025999735.1 Bacteroidia bacterium
GAGCCACTTCAACACCGGTGGAAAGGCCCCAATTGAGAGAGAATAGGTGACTATAATTCAGTCCTGCATTTCCTGCAATCAACCCCAATCCCGCACCACCGGCCACGTGTGCACCCCATTCGTTCTTTGAAAGCTGTGCCGACAATGTAAATGTACCTACACACAAGGATATACCCAGAACGATACCTACCCCCTTGATTATATGTTTCATCATGGTCTATTCGGCTGAGTTTTTCAACACTTTAACGGCTTCGTTGTTGATTTTCAAAATGTAAATTCCGGGTGGAAAGGGCGATAAATCAACTCGTGTCTGGTTTCCTTGAGCTGCAAACTGATATAGCAACTGTCCACTTAAATCGTATAATTCTACCTTATCGCCCGTTTGAAGGGTGGCACTTTCAAGTGTGAGTACGTCCGAAGTTGGATTAGGATAACTCTTGACAGCACGACTCACAACTTGCAGCTTGAATGGGGTTGATTTTCGCTCTTGCCCGTTATCGAGTGTCACGACAACTGAATATTCCGCCTCATAATCTTTCATTTTACCTGTCAAATAAATGTATCCACCTGTTTGGTCAGGAATGTCTTGATTGTCTTTCTGCCATTGATACGCTTTAAATGTGTAACCTCCATTATTCTTGGGAAGGGCAATGACAGACAGCACATCGTCCCAAATTTGAACGATAATATTGGGTAAGAACTCGGTAAAAGTCACGGAAATAGTGTGGTCTGAGGTAACATCTATAAGCGTGTAAGAATTATCAACAATTTCTCGTGTTATATCCACACCGTCCAACCACACATGCCCAATGGAATAGCCTGTATTGGGAGTAAACGTGAATGTCATACTATTTTCGCCGTGCTTCACCGTTTGAGCTGTCGAGGGTGAAAGGCTACCATTCTCAACCGCTGTCGGAAGTGTAATTGTATATTGCTTCAACTTGAATGAGACGATAATTTTCGGAAGAGGGGCGATTACACTATCAATCGTATAAATGCCGTCGGCTGCAATAACTCCTTCTGTCACATCTGTTTGCGTGGTTCCGTCATCCACCATCACTTTGTCAATTTCGTAACCGTACTCCGGCACGATTGTATATTGAACGTCCTTCCCGTGTGTCACATTGGGCGGCGATGGCGAAATACTCCCACCATCGGTACTTTCCTCTGTTACAGCCGGATAACTGTCCAACTCCCATACAGCATACAAATCAATGGATTTATCGCGCGTATAAAGTTCACCTGCCTTATACCGAACTTCCCCTGAAAGACTTTCTGCCCAACCGATGAAATGCTTGTGTGCCGGTGCTGTGAAGCCATTTGGCGGAAGTGATAAGGGAGTGCCATAAATTTTTGTTCCGCTTGTCATTGTACCACTGCCCCCATTCGGATAGAAATTTATAGGGTTAGTTCCACTACTATCATTCGATACTGACTGGAAAATAGGCAAGCCACTATTGATGGATGTGTTACTCGGCATTGCCCAAATATCCTCAAAATCCCAATCCATATTACGGTCATCAAACCAAGATTGTCTCTGAAAAGAGGAAAGAGGCATGTCACTACCATCTTTCCCATTCGCATCCGTACTGCTGGCGGTTGCACTGTTGACGCGCATCGAAGAGAGCGCATAGTTGTTGCTAAGAGTTCCATTTTCATCTATTCGTCCCACAATTCTTCCCGGAGAAACAAAATTTCCGGTCGTTGTGAGGCTTGCATTGGTAGCAAAACAATTTGATATGTTTCCTCCATTGAGTGAGCCACAAATACCACCACCACAAGGTGAAACAGTAGAAGAAGATATATTGCCCCTATTGTAGCTATTCGATATGTCACCTCCACTCATGGCACCGCAAATGCCACCTGCACAAGGAATTACCGTAGAAGAAACAGAAGAAATGCTCGCGACATTATAACAGTTTGAGATACTGCTATTAGAAGCATAACCACAAATGCCACCGGAATAATAGTAAGAAGACACGCTACCGCTTACGCACAAATTCCTGACCTTCGCATTTATAAGTATGCCAAAGACTCCGGCAAAATAGTGAGACATATCACTATTTATATTTACGAGCAATGTATGTCCCCGTCCATCAAAGGTTCCACAGAAAGGTGTCGATTGATTATCGCCAATCACACTTGTGAGCGCGTCGCTCGAATTTGTTAAATCTGTCGTTAAAAAGAAGAACGTATCGGCGTACACATGCCCCGCATTTACAGCTGTAGCCAACGTTTCCATATCCCCTTTGGAAGAAATAAGATATGGATTCGACGCGGAGCCGTTTCCACCACTGTAAGACTGAGCGAAACTGCTTATAATCCCTAATGAGAAGATGATAGGTAGAAGTATTGACCTATAGACAATATCTATTCGATATGTTAAAAAATGTAAAAATGGGGGGGTAAATAGTGTAATTGCATGAAATAGAGCGATTTAGAGCGTTTTTCTTTGTGTTTTTATTATGTGTTTCCATTAGTAAATTTAGTTTATTAATATGAGTTTTCAGTAAGCGGGTGCAAAAGTAATAAAATATTTCAATATTCCCATGTACAAAATGAAAAACAAAGAAAACCTGCACCTAAAAAGACAGCGATATCGTTTATTTTAATATCGGGAATTGTTGATAAAACTTTAATAATGTGACTGCTTCTGTTCTCAGTTTGGTTCGAATAAATGTTTTCATTTTATCATCAATCAAATCGCCAATTCCGTTCAACAATCTTTTGTCGGATACGGCATTAAGTTTGTTAATGCAATCCTGCAGATAATCAGAGAATAGTTTGTTCATTCTAATTTCAACAAGAGTTTTATTGACGGGCGTTCGCCGTTCCATGAAAAACCAACAGTCAAAAATATCGCGGTTTGTAAGTTCATTTCTGTCCAAAAGTGCGCAAAGTTTGTGAGCAAACATATCGGCTTGTGTCATTACCAACATATTTATTCCTATAAAATTTTTGACTTCGTAATGATTGTCATACAAGCGATTGGATATTTCAACTTTCAATTTTCGCTCGCCTATGCCATAATCTAAAACAACAATTGGTCCGAAAAATTTTTGCGCCTCGTCGTGTATTTTTCCGTATTTTAGCAAAATGGCACGAATTTTTTCGTAAATCTCATTTTCTTTTTCGGGTTGCAAAAGATTAAAATCCAAATCAACCGAAAAACGCGGCAAATCGTAGAAAAACATCAAGGCTGTTCCGCCTTTAAATCCCAGATAAATCGCCAATTCCAAATCCGAATAAATATCTTTCAGAATTTGCAGCATAAAATATTTGTGCTTATTTAAGTCCATAATTTTTAATTAGTTTCTCTACTCTTTCCTCTAAAATTTTCGACTGATAAACAGGCAAAATCTGCTCTATTTTTCTCAAATTTAATGGATTAAGATTGTCAAAGTACATCTCGCCATTCAAATAGAGCATATCCAAAAGGGCGCGTTCCGGCGTGGCGATATTTACGCCTGTTTCCTGACGTTCAATGCCTTGCGTGGCAACCAACAATTCGTTTTTTATTTTACGAAATGAGAAAGTTTGATTTTCAATTTCTATCTCACGCGATAAATACGATACAGAAGTGATACGACTATCATACTGAAAAACAACGCCTGCCTGCTGCAACACATATTCAAGCGAAATATACGACGGCGTAAAAACGCGACAAGCCAATTCCTCTTTATTGCAATCGGGTTTGCAATAAATGCCCTTGCGCGGATTTTGCAGTTTGCCGGTACGAACAAAATAATTCAGGCTCAAATTCAACGGCGTGAAAGTAGTTTCGCCCAAAAGCAAGGCGACATCTTTCAATCGAAAAACCGTTCGCTTATCTTTGTACAATGTGTAAATCAAATCCACTTTTTTGTTTTGTGAACTGAACATATAAAAAATTCATATAATCAGGTCACAAAATTACTTATTTTTTCTCAAATTGCAATTTTTTTTAAGCATTTTACCATGTATTGTGCAATTCCTTCTTCCGAACATCTTTTTTTGTACCAATCTTGAGTCAAATTGCTAATTTTTTCTAGTTCAGTCGTATTTTTTTGTAACTCTGCAGCAACTTTTAACCCTTCTTGCCAATTATTTACTTGTATGATGGGCGATTCTTTATAAAAATAAGTATTGGGAAGTTTTTCAGAAATTATTACACAACCTGCGCGCATTGCTTCGTAATGACGAAAACATTCAGATGACGTAAAGCCTTTGGGGCACAAAACGATTTTACTATCAGAAAGTATTTTACTGTACTCAGCTGGGGATATCCCATTTCTAAACCCTTTTGTAAAATTAATATAAGAATCAGAATATCTATTATCAAAATTTGATTTTAAACGGAGTAATATTATTTTTAGTATTCTTCTTCGAATCAAAAAACGAAAGGATTTTAGCATATAATTAGAATAATATTTGAAAAATAACAAAAGATACAATTGCATTCTTTCGCTGTTAAGATTTCCACTAAAAAATATACTATACTTTCGGTCTTTTATTGGAATAATTGGTAATTCCTGAACATCTTTTACACAACCCAATGCAAAATTGAATATATTATTTACACAAAACTTATCGAACTGGAGGTATGCTTTGAATATTGCATAAAAATATGGCGACAGATGATACGGAATTTCACCACATTCATCAGATATAAGTACAAGTATTTTCTTTTTCTTGGTTTCATAATACATACTTGATGGCAATGGTTTTCCACTACTATCCGACATTATAAAAAATATATAATCATCAAAATTCTTTACTATACTGCTTAATGCACCAAATAAATCTTTTAAAAATTTCACTTCACATAATTGTTCAAAATTTCCACCTTCATATACTACATTTTCTTGTAGGTTGTAGGTTGTAGGTTGTAACATCATACTCATAAATCGGTTAATTTTTTCTTTTCTTTAGTTCTATCTTTTTTTCGTCCCCTTTTACCGTTATTACTTACAAATTATTAGTATTTGTTAATTTTAATGTTGGGTTTTATAATCAGACTACAAAATTACGTATTATTTCTCAAATTGCAATTTTTTTTAAGCATGCGGTCTTATCGATTTCCAAACGCACACAATGAAAAACTGTTTTTGCAGAGAAAAGACAAATGTAGCTACTGTTTATGTTATTGTTTTTGATACAGATTTCCAACTCTTTTATCTACGAGGTAAATTCGCGATTTAAAAGATACAAATTGGTTAATTTTTATAAAAACATACAACAAAAGGCAATAATACTTAATTTGCATCCTTATGAGCGGTTGGAATATTAAGGAGAAGATTACAATGTCAGATTGAGCAAAGTAATGATTACGAGAATGATACGAATTAATTAGTTGTCTATTCTTCTTCTGTATTGCCTTCTATTCGCCGAAGTTCTTTATCAAAATCCGAAGAATAATCCCTATCTTGAATCACACGGAATTTGTTGTATTCTTCAAAGGCTTTAATCTTCGCTTCTTCGGCTGTTTTCTTTCCTGTATCCAACAATATTGGTTAATTATTTTTTTCCGGTGCTATTTTTTATCTTTGCATTCTAAAATAGAATAAAAATTATGGGACGTAAAAAATTAGAAAGACCATCGGTTGATAGTTTATTTTTGACCGTATCGAAGATGTTAGTGCCGGATTATATCTTAACGGATTTTGATATATATGGTGCCAAAGAGAGTAAGGGTTGCTGGACGATAGAACTGCGCGAAAAAGAGGATCGTCTTCCAAGTATGTTAGCAGGTAAGGCAGATGTCGTCTTTGACGGTTATTGCGATCCGTTACAGATGCTTAGTCACAGTTTTGTTTGTAAGC
>BNXR01000112.1 GCA_025999735.1 Bacteroidia bacterium
AAACAAATATGGGTAGCTGCGGGGACATACACTCCAGAATATGCTCCCGATGGAAGCACAGCAGACTCGTGTGACAGAGCTTTTCTTCTTGTGGACAGTGTAAAGATGTACGGTGGATTTGTGGGCAATGAAACCAATATCAACCAGCGTCCTCCCCATGGAGAGACGGGGCATGCCCCGTCTGATACCCGCTCTATCCTCTCGGGCGACCTTGACAGCGACGGCACGCTTAGCATCAACGATGCTTACCACGTACTTATCGGTTATGGGCTGAAAAACAGTGCTGTATTAGACGGCTTCACCGTCACGGGTGGCAATGCGGTTGGTAATGGCAACATCGGAATAGATGTTGCCCAAACAGACACTGTCCATCGCAATAACGGTGGGGGCATCTATCTAATTAACTCATCGCCGACCTTGACAAATCTAATCATTGACGGGAATGTAGCAAAAAACGAAGGGGGAGGCATCTATAGCTTTAACTCATACCCTAAGCTCATAAACTCTATCATCTCCAATAATACAGCAGAAAAAGGAAGTGCGCTTTATTCACAGGTAAACTCCATAACTGTCACACCGAAAACCTTGGCATTGTTTGTTGATAGCACACACACCTTGACGGCGACTGTACTACTGGCAGGTGCCCCTATGGTTTGGAAATCCGCGGATACAGACATTGCCACGGTGGACGCGACCGGTAAAGTGACCGGTGTAGCAGCGGGTACGGTGAAGATATACGCCACTGCGTGGGAGGGATTATCAGATTTTTGTGAGGTCACGGTGCTGCTGCCATCTATAACGATATCTCCGAATCCCTTGACACTGTGTGTTGATAGCACATACACCTTGACAGCGACTGTACTACCGGCAGGTGCCCCTGTGTCTTGGGGATCCACGAATACAGCCATTGCTACCGTGGACGCGACCGGTATAGTGATTGGTGAAGCAGTGGGTACGGTGAAGATATACGCCACTGCGTGGGGGATATCTGATACCTGTACGGTCACGGTGTCCCCAGATGTCTATGTGGCAGGAGAGGTAGCCATCAACGAGAAGAAGGCAGCCGTGGTGTGGCAAAACGGCGTGCTAACACACCTTACAGACGGCACAACTACTGCTGGGGCCTGGTCGGTTTATGTATCGGACAACGATGATGTCTATGTGGCTGGATACAAATACAACGACCACGGCGATATGATAGCAACGGTGTGGAAAAACGGCACGGCAATACCCCTTAGCACAGTTGCATCTTGGGCCAGGTCGGTTTATGTATCGGGCAGCGATGTCTATGTGGTAGGAGGAACCAACAACGGAAAGGCCATGGTGTGGAAAGGCAGCACGACAGCATTGGAAAATAGCACGGAAATAACCATTAGCACAAACGGAGAGGCCTATTCGGTTTATGTATCGGGCAACGATGTCTATGTGGCAGGAAATAATGGCGGAAGGGCCGCGATGTGGAAAAGAAGCACGACAGAATTGGCAACTAGCGCGGCAACAATCATTAACTCAACTCCATCTGAGGCCTGGTCGGTTTATGTATCGGGCAACTATGCCTATGTGGGAGGAAGAGTGTATACGGGTACTAACGACTTCAATGCCACGCTGTGGAGAATCAACACGGCAGTAGATGAAACAACCTATGGTACTAACGCTCAGCTCTACTCGGTTTATGTATCGAGCAGCGGTGTTGTCTATGCGGCTGGACGGCAAGTATCACCATCACCTACTATAGGAAGCACGCTGTGGAAAAACGGCGCGCCAGCACTCCTTAGCACAGCCGATCCTGAAGACAATCTTGGCTGCCGATCGGTTTATGGAATGGGCAACGATGTCTATGTGGTAGATGGAGACGGCAGGATATGGAAAAACGACGTGGCAACAATCCTTACAGGTATATCTCCCTACTCGATTTTTGTAAAAAACCCGTAGAGACGCAAGATTTTGCGTCTCTACCCGATTTTACAACCACTTCACCAAAGCAAAATCTTGGCGATGAGGTAAAAGTTCGTTTTTCGGGTAAATACGGATGCCGAGATTGAGCATACCCTGATAATCAGGAGTTACCTTTATCGAAAAGACAGCCTTGCTACCATCCTGATGCTCAGGTGTAAAATCGTATTTTTCCCTCACGACCATCGTATGGTCCTGCTGATCGGTCACTACTAACTCAACACCCACTTCATTGATGGCTAACTCGCCAATGTCTAATACCACTTCACCAGAATACGTTTTCCCTAATTCCACAGATGTCTGCACCATCCCCGGTAGATTCAGATTTGCCAATTTTATATTTTCCCACTCCCTTGAAACTCTGTTCTTCCAGTTCGCGATTTCTATCGTCATGGCGTAATCATTGGCTATCAACTTCTTAAATCGTTGCGCCATCGGTAGATAGTATTTATTTTCATAGTCTATCAACATCCGATTGCTTGTAAAATTGGAGGCCACTTTTGCTATCGTATTTTTAATAAAAGACACCCATTGAGAATCTTTTAGGTAAAATAAAGGAGCAATTTGTTCGTCTATAATATTGTATAGCAACTCGGAATCCAACTCGTTTTGATAATTTTCATTCTCGTAAGTACTTTTTTCAGACAACATCCAACCGGCATCCGGGCGGTAGCCTTCCACCCACCAACCGTCCAACACGCTTAAATGCATGACACCGTTCATCGCAGCCTTTTCACCACTCGTACCTGAGGCTTCCTGTGGGCGTGTCGGCGTATTCAACCACACATCCACACCCTGCACCATCCTTTTTGCCAAATCCATATCATAGTTTGGCAGGAACATTATTTTACCAATAAAACGGGGGTCTTTGGAAATGTCCACAATTTGCTTTATCAAGTCTTGACCTGCTTTATCTGCGGGATGTGCTTTACCGGCAAAGATAAACTGCACGGGACGCGCGGGGTTATTGACAATGGCATTCAGACGATCCAAGTTGCGAAACAACAAATAAGCCCGCTTGTAAGTCGCAAAACGACGGGCAAAACCAATTGTCAAGACATTATCTCGCAGTTTCTCGGTAATTTCAACCACTTGCTGAGGTGTAAAATAAGAACTCACGATGGTATCCTTCAGACTGATTTTAATGAAGTCTATCAACCTTTTACGCAAATATTGACGTGTTTCCATGACGACAGAATCAGGAATGGTATAAATTCCATCAAAGCAACTTTTATCGTACTTATGTGTTTTAAACTGCTCGCCAAACACGCCGGCATGGATTTCTTTCCATTTCGGAGCCGTCCAAGTAGGGTAGTGCACACCGTTGGTAACGTAGCTGATATGCAATTCTTCGGGAAAGTAGCCCGGCCATAGGTCCTTGAAGATGTCTTGACTTACTGTTCCGTGTAATTTGCTGACCCCATTGATTTCCTGCGAAAGATTGGCCGCAAGGAAACTCATGGAAAACTTCTCATTCGGATTGTCCACATTGATTTTTCCTAAACTGAGCAGTCGCTCCCAACTTATCTGCAATCTGTCTGCATAATGTGCAAGGTAGGTGCGTAACATACCCTCTGTGAAGGCATCATGTCCTGCCGGAACTGGCGTATGAGTGGTAAACAGCGAGGAGGCTCTCACCACTTCTATGGCTTCATTGAAAGTCAGGTTCTGCTCGGTAATGTACTCTTTCAAGCGTTCCAAGCCTATAAAGGCGGCATGCCCTTCATTGCAGTGGTAGGTTGATGCCTCAATGCCCAATTTCCGAAGCATCTGAATACCGCCACAACCCAACAAAAGTTCCTGCTTCAAGCGATTTTCCCAGTCCCCACCATATAAATTGTGAGTGATAGAGCGGTCTTCCGGCAAGTTATCATCAAAATCGGTGTCTAACAAATAAAGTTCCACCCTTCCCACATCCACTCGCCACACTTTGGCGTACAAATTGCGACCCGGGAATACCAAACTCACTGTCAGCCAGCGACCATCGGCTTCATATACGGGTGTCACCGCTATCTTCATAAAATCCTGTGCTTCGTATCTTGCTTCCTGATTCCCTCCAGTGGACAAGAATTGCGTAAAATAACCATAGCGATACAAAAGTCCCACGGCCGTCATTTTTGTCCCCTTGTCACTCACTTCTTTCAAGTAATC
Source organism: Bacteroidia bacterium (assembly GCA_025999735.1). GTDB lineage: Bacteria > Bacteroidota > Bacteroidia > Bacteroidales > Marinifilaceae > JAISHE01. The sequence continues at coordinate 4,105 of BNXR01000112.1, forward strand.
ACCCGCCAAAATGCCCAAACCGCCAGAATATATTTTTAGGGAGGTGTGCAAACCGTACTCCATACTAAAATAGGCCACCCCGTCACCACTCATTTTTTCTTTTCCGGCCATATAATTGGTAAATTCTGCATACACTTCGTTTAACTTCTTGACGAACTGCACATCTTGTTCCAACTCCTTGTAGCGGGCTAAGGAAATTTTATCCAATAGGGCAATAGGGTTGTGACGACCGCGTCGCCATTCCTCTATATCAATATATTTGAAAAGCTCACGCGCCGAATCATTCCAACACCACCACAGATTTTTTGCCAAGGCTTCCAAAGCGAGCAATTTTTCAGGTATGGAGCGGTGTATCATCACCTTAACCCAATGTGGGTCGTTGATGGAGAATTTTTTCTTTTCTACGTATGACACTTGTTCTATGGCACTGATGGGAATGTTTTTCAGTCGCTCGCTTCCCTTCTGCAAGGCAATGCCATACGCCTGTTTGTAATAATTAATCAGGTTATCCCACAAGGCAATCTTAGACACCTCTTTGGCATTCTCTCTGCACTCGCTCTCTTGCTCTTTGTTGATTTCTGTAAAATAGGTAATGCGTTCAACGATAGCCTTTGTGACCTCTTCGCTATTGTTATCGTCTCTATTTATTACTTCGATACCGGGGTGGTCCATCTGGTAATGTTCTCGTACCCACAGACCAAAACCGGCGAGCGACGTCGTAATCGTCGGTACTTTAAAGGCCAAACTTTCCAACGGTGTATAGCCCCATGGCTCGTAATAGGACGGATAAACCGTTAAATCCATGCCTATCAGCAAGTCATAGTAAGGGATGTTAAAGATGCCGTCGCTACCATTTAGATAACTCGGGATGAAGAAAAATTTCACTTTATCACCCGCAGCGTTCGTCAAGTTTTGTTTCTCCGCCTCTATCATTACCGGATCGCTCGGATTGGTGCTACCACCGGGTATCAGGATGAAAGCGAGAATTTCTCGTTTTAAGTTTTTGTTCCGATTCAACTCTCCTAAAGCCTCCACGAAAACGTCGATGCCCTTATTTTTAAATTCAGACCGACCGCTAATGCTCAATATCAGTGCATCCTTAGACACGGGAGCGTTCAAGATGGATGCAGCCACCTCTAATAATTTGGCTCTACCGGCATCCTTTTTTTTCTGAAATTCAGTTTCCTTGGGCGTAAAGACGTTCTCAAAACCGTTTGGCGTGACTAAATCCACTTCTTTGTCCAAGAAATGGGCGCACTCAGCAGCGGTAATGTCGCTAACCGTTGTAAAACAATCTGCTGTTCGTGCAGCCATTTTCTCCAAAGATTGTTTTGAAACAACGTCGAAACGATGCGCCAAATCTATCGGCACATAATTTTTCAACCCATTATATAAAGGTAAGCCGTTTCCTGCTACGCAGCGTCCTAAAACT
>BNXR01000113.1 GCA_025999735.1 Bacteroidia bacterium
ACGGTTTTTGAAATGGCATCATCTGCGAATACAAATAGCATAATGTTCTGTTATAGAACGGCCCGCGGCGGTCAGTCCTATAATTTTATGTTAAATGTTTCTTGTGGTCTAAAAATCTAAGGCGCAAATCAACTAAGAATTTTGCCTCCTTTTTCGTTTTTCAAAATAAATTGTTGTATTTTTGTCGCTAATCAATAAAAAAGGCATTATGCCATTGATAAAGCAAAATAATTTCGACCTATTAATTGACAATGTATATCAAACGCATTGCTTGTTACAGCAAACCGCACAAAAAGCGGTTAATCATTTTCTTGTCATTAAAAATTGGATGACAGGTTTTTATATTGTTAAGTATGAGCAAAAGGGAGAAGACCGCGCCAAATATGGGGAACGGCTCATTGATGAAATGTCCCAAAAACTTAAAAGTAAGGGGCTTAAAGGATATTCCCCGATGTCTTTAAGAAATTGTCGCACTTTTTACAGAACCTACCCGCAAATTCAACAGTCGGTAATTGTTGAATTGCAAAATTCAGGAGTTGAGAATTACAAACAACTACCATTCAGCGAGATACAAATTCAACAGGCGGCGACTGTTGAATTGTCGGAAGAACATCCTATTCCAAACGAATTATTATTATCCCGATTGAGTTATACGCATTTTGTGGAATTATTGCGGGCAAAAGAGCCTTTGGAACGTTTATTTTATGAGATAGAAGCAATTAAAAACAATTGGAGTGTCAAAGAATTGGAACGTGCCTTTGATTCGAGTTTATATGTACGGACAGGGCTTTCCACTAACAAAGAGGCGATTATTGCAAAATTCAAAAATTTAAAACCGGCACAAACAGCAGATGTAATACGAGACCCTTATTTTATGGAGTTCCTTGGACTGGAAGAAAAGGCAGAATACAGTGAAACCGAATTGGAGGAATTAATTCTGAATCATTTGCAGCAATTCTTAGTAGAATTGGGAACTGGATTTTGCTTTGAAGCCCGCCAAAAACGGATTACTTTCGACAATACCCATTATCGCATTGATTTGGTTTTTTATCACAGGATATTGAAAAGTCATATACTGATTGACTTGAAAATAGGGAAGTTCACTCATGCCGATGCGGGACAAATGACCGTCTATCTGAATTACTACAAGGACAATGAAATGGCAGAAGGAGATAATCCGCCTATTGGCATTATTCTTTGCGGAGATAAAAATGAAACATTAGTAAAATATGCCACAAGTACGGACAATCAATTATTTGTTTCTCAATATCTTGTCAAATTACCGAAAAAGAAAGTGCTTGAGAACTTTATGAAAAGGGAATTGAATTAATGATTTCTGTCACTAACCACATTCAAAACTTGTGCCCCACCCACCCAAAAATCCTTTATGTTTTTAAGCCACTTTTCTATCGGATATTTTTTTGTAAAATACGTATTATTTTGCCTTCTTTTTTCGTTTCTCAAAATAATTTTCTACTTTTACGCCTGAATTTTGAAAAAAAGTAACAACAAAAACGAAATTAGTGTTTATGGTAGAATAGAAGATGTGCAAGGCACATCAAGGACATGTTAGAAAGCGTATAGCTTAGCTTCGGGTCTCATGAAATCTCTACAGTTTCAAGGAACGACCAAAAAGTAAGGTGATGACGTTCACGCTGCGGCGTGGGCGAAACTCAGTTTTTATTTGGTCGTTGGGTAGTAGAGAACCTCATGAGACGGATAACTTTAAAGGGTTTGTCTGCGCTTTTTTTATTGCGTATTTGAAAGAAAAATCGGACTAACATAATAATGGAGCTACTGTGACCATTCCAAAAACGGGGCAAGACCTGCAAAGGCAAAAGAATAAGAAAAAAAACTATGAGAAATAAAAAAAATGTGCTTTATATCATACTTGGCATTATTGTATTTATTAGCATTGCCATATTGATGAGTCTTTTTAGTGTTGCTGAATTGCCTGTACGAATTACGGGCGTTCTCTTGGAAGCTGCCATTACTGCCGTACTGACCTATTTCCTACTGAGCGGGCAAACCTCGCAAGAGGAAATTAAGGAAAGGAATGTCAAAGTTTTTGAAGCCAAGTCTGCAAAATTCAACGACTTCATTGATAAATTGTGGAAAATTTGGGAAGACCACTCCATTGATTTGGATGAACTGAATGAACTTAACAAATCCGTTTCACAAGATATTGTTCCCTATACGAAACCAGCAACAGTAGAAGTAATTCTTGCGCGATTGATAGAAATTGCCAAACTCGCAAATCCTTATCAAACAAGTAGTTCAGACAGAGATGTTGTAGATATGATTCAAATATATATTTTTGATATTATCAACGAATTGTCCAAAGAAATCGGATTAGGTGGAGAAATAAACGAAACAATTAGGCAAAGATTGAGTGAATTGGATGGATATTGTAATCAATGGAAGTCTGAAATTGGTAGCAAATTAAAGAGTGAACCTTAAAAAATTCTCGAAAAAGGCGAGAAATAAAGTAATTATCATTAAAACAATTATCATGATGACAAAATTTGAAAGAGAATTGAAAGAAAAAGAATTGAAAGAAATTGAAGTGTTCAAGCGTTTCCCTGATTTAATTCCGTATGTGCCGGAAAATTATGGAGAGAAACACAAAAAAATGTTGTTGGTATGGGAATCTTATTATGATTCTTGGGATTTACTGAAAGATAAGTCGGTAGAAGATTGGTACAAAGATGCCGATACGCCAAAGTTATGGGAGTTATATCCAAGTAAAGCCGGAAGACATTGGAATTTTAAATGTAAAATAAACAAAGATGGGTGCGATAAAAACGGTGGTACATTTTTAAATCCGGAAAGAGTTCTTGAAAAGTTTGAAAAAGAAGACCCATACAATTATTGCGCGGGGTACAACTATTTTTTACGTCCTGCCCTAAAAGCAACGACCTTGAAAAACACTGAAAAAGATAACGAAGAGGCTTTTAAAGCATTTCAAGAAATCGTAAAAGTTATAAAGCCTGATATGATTGCATTTTTAAGCAAAAAGGCGTACAAGTCATTTACAAAATGCTGTAAGAATACACATTTTGACGAGAAAATTGATATACAATCATTTGTGCATCCTGCTTCTGCTTGGTGGTACAGAAAATCAGGAAAATCTAAAGATACAGGAGAAGAACGCTTTGAGAAATTTATAAAAAAATGGTAGAAACAATTTTTTTTCTAAGTTTTCAGACTACGACGCGCTTTGGCATAGTATAGTTGTAATTTTGCAAGGTCTGATAAGCGAAAAATTCATATTGTAGGATGAACTGAAAAAGACCTGCAACGGAGATGCTGAGAGCCGAGAAAGTGGGGGCATAACAACAAAAAAGGAGGTAATTATGAATTACACAAAACCACAAGTACTTGCTCAAAATGCAAGCCAAGGTTCCTTTGCAGCCGGTTGTCCAGCAGAGGGAAGAGGAGGCAATAGCGGCGGTAAGAATAGCTGCATCAGTTGTGAAAGAACGAAGTAATTTGTTCGCAATGCGCCGGGCGGTATTGCTTTGGCAGTATCGCTCCGCGCATTGTTTTTTATTCAAGCAAAAAAATACAAATGTTATACAGACAAAAATTTGATACTTTTATCAGAATATATGACGACATCGGTTATATATGCAGTAAAAAAGATTACGGCGACAGGGTGGTTGACCAATCCGGTGCAGTGTTCCTTTCCGCATTATCGCGCAGAGCACAGTCCATAGAGGAACTCACAGGCACTATTGCAGCCAAGTTTGTAAACGTGGACAAAGATGCTTTGCAGCACGATGTGGTGGAATTTTACGCTATGCTCGAAGAGGATGGCTTTGTGATTTCGGGCGAAACAGAAGCTGCGCTTGATGCCAAAGACAAGCGATTTTCGTACAGCGATATAGAGCCAAAGACTATCAAAAAGGATTTCACACCGCCTGTCAAACGGTCGGACGTGTCCACGCAAACCTATTTAGACGAACACTTTAAGGGCAAACCGCACTTGACATCCTTGCAAATAGAACTCACCAGCCGCTGCAACGAGCGTTGTGTGCACTGCTATATTCCACACGAAAACAAACTTACAGATATTGAGGATGCTCTGTTTTATGATGTGTTAGAGCAGTGTAAAGCGTTGGGCTTGCTCAACCTAACTCTTTCGGGTGGCGAGCCTATGCTACACCGTCATTTTATTGATTATCTGCGGAAGGCACAAGAATACGATTTTTCAATAAACGTGCTCAGCAATCTCACTCTGCTGAATGATGATATTGTAAAAGAACTGAAGGCCAATCGACTTTCGAGCGTGCAGGTGTCGCTCTACAGCATGAAACCCGAAGTGCACGATGCTATTACGATGGTCAAAGGCTCCTTCTACAAAACCCGAGATGCTATTCTCAAACTAATAGACAACGACATTCCGTTACAAATCAGTTGCCCCACAATGAAGCAAAACAAAACCGACTTTGTTGATGTAATCAATTGGGCTAACGAGCACAAAGTTCGCGCCATCACCGATTATATTATAATGGCTCGCTACGACCACAGCACAGAAAATCTTGATAATCGTCTATCACTCAATGAGGTAGAAGATGTAATGAACGACATTGTAAACAACGATGAAGATTACAAACATTCCCTGTCAGAGGCAGATTTTACCACCTTGAGCACGAGAGACGATAGCGAAGATATTGTTTGTGGTATCTGCGTTTCTTCGATTTGCATGGTAGCCAATGGTGCAGTTTATCCCTGCCCGGGTTGGCAAGATTGTATTTTGGGTACCCTCAAAGAACAAAGTTTGCAGCAGATATGGGAAAAATCGCCCAAAGTACAACAGTTACGGAACATCCGTAAAAAAGATTTTCCGCAATGTCGGCAATGCGAAGACCGATTGTTCTGCGCCATGTGTATGGTGCGCAACGCGAACGAAAATGCAGAGGGCGACCCGCTCAAAATCAACACACATTTCTGCAAAGTGGCGGCATTAAATAAGCGAATTGCGATAGAGTGGAAAACGAAAATAGAACAAAACAAATAACAAAACAAATGAAAGACCATCACGTTCATATTGGGCAATTTTACGATGTGTATTATGCCCCAACCGATATTCTCCGCATCGTGTCAGAGGCAGGCGTAGAAGGGTGCTCCTACTCATCTTCGTCAACTTGTAAAGAGGGCGTAACATTAAGCGAGATTGAACAGGAAATCACCGCCTGCACGAAGCAATTTTCGCCCGACACGATGCAGCCCCTATTGTGGTATATGCCCGATTACATCCGTCAGGGCATAGCAGTAGATAAAGCGTTTGACAATATCCCGTACCGAGGAATAAAATTGCACCCGCGCTTTAATAGGTGGAATTTGAAAGACAGTAAGCACTTGGATTGCCTGCACTCACTGTTTGGCTTTGCCGATGCCCACCGCTTGCCTATAACCATCCACACTGGCGAAGACGAGTATGAATGGCCCTGTTTTTTTGAGCAATTTTTTGACAAGTATAAGAACGCAAATAGTATTCTTGCCCATTGTCGCCCGCTCGACAAA
>BNXR01000114.1 GCA_025999735.1 Bacteroidia bacterium
TTATTGACGAATACGACAAACCCATATTGGATGCGATAGGCAAGACGGAAGCAGTAGAAATTCGTGAGTTTCTTCAAGGATTTTACGTTGTATTGAAAAGTGCCGATAACCATTTGAAATTTGTTTTACTGACCGGTGTAACGAATGTCAAAGTGTCAATATTTTCGGTATTGAATATGAATGATATTACATTGAGCGATAAATATGCCTCTATCTGTGGCTATACGCAGGAAGAATTGGAAGGTGATTTTTCGGAATATATTGACGAAACGGCATCTCATTTGGAAATAACACGGGAGGATTTGCTTTACTACATTCGCAGGTGGTACGATGGTTATACATGGGATGGCAAGACATCGGTTTACAATCCGTTTGCTACACTGATGCTTTTTAAACACAAAAAATTTTCCAATTACTGGTTTGAAACGGGTACGCCCACTTTTTTGATTAATCGTCTCAAAAAACACGGTCTTGCCAAAACAGTATTAGAACCTATTATTGCTGATTCTTCGGCTTTCGACAGTTACGATCCGGATGCACTTGATGATGTGCCTTTATTATTTCAGACAGGCTATCTGACTGTCAAAAACAAAGAAGTGACTGATGGTAATTATCTATACACCCTTGAAGTTCCCAATCTGGAAGTGAGAGTGTCGTTGATGAGGCACCTGTTAAGCGCATATACCAATTATCCTCTTTCAACCATGTCGGTACTTGGACGGGAAATGTTGCAACAAATTCTTGCTTTCGATGAGGAGGGTTTTACAAACAATATGCGGTTGATGCTTGCCGGTGTTTCTTACACTTTAAAAGCGTCTAAGGAGAGAAACAAAACCAAAGCGGAAGCGGAAAATGCCGAAAATGAAGCCCGTTATCACATCATCTTTCAATTGTGGATGACCATGCTGGGTTTCAATATTCAAAGCGAAAAGATTACCAACCGTGGACGTATGGATGCGGTATTACTGCAAGACGGAGTGGCGATAGTGGTAGAACTGAAATACCACGCCAAAAAGAAATTGAAAACCTTGCTTAAGCAGGCAATAGCACAAATCCGCGAGAAGCGGTATTATGAACAATTCCTTGACCGAAAAATCATTCTGCTGGGCATCGCATTCAGTGGAAAAGAGGTCGGTTGCAGAATAGAATGTAGGAATTTAGAAATGTAGGAATGTAGGAATGTAGAAATGTAGAAATGAGGAATGTAGGAATGTAGGAATTTAGAAATGAGGAATGTAGGAATGTAGGAATTTAGGAATTTAGAAAGGAGGTTGCGGGTCAAGCCCGCAATGACGGACGGGGAGCAAGGACATAGCCCTTTGGGCAATGTAGAAATTTAGAAATGTAGAAAATTAATATAATAACAATAAAGAGTGAAAATAGGATTGGCAGTATCCCCCGTACTACCGTATATACCTTCATAAAAATGCGTTTGCAACTCTGAAATCTTTTTTATACTTTTGCCCGCAAACTATTTATGGAATATTTTATAATGAGAAACACATTTATACTCCTCATTTTCACTGTTTTGTTTACTTCTTGTGCACAGCAACGGAAAATAACGATCGTGGTAACGAACGACACGGAAGTTGCGCGTAGCAATGAAACGGTATCCATCTCTTGGGGACAGTTGTTAGACAATGACCCGAAACTCATGGACAGAAATGTCGTTGTGGCTGATGCTAAGGGATATGAAGTTACCTCGCAGATAATACGCGAAGGAACAAAAGACCCCAAAGGCTTGATATTTCAAGTCACTATACCGGCATTGAGCACCGTACAATACACTCTAAAACAAAGAAGACCGATGGTCTATCCTGCGCATGTTTTCGGGCGATTGGTGCCAGAAAGGAAAGACGATTTCGCATGGGAAAATGATAAGGTTGTTTACCGTGTCTTCGGACCGGCTGCGGAACAAGAAGGAGAAATTTGTAATGGCATAGATGTGTGGGTGAAATCAACAGATAAATTAGTCATCAATGATTGGTACAGGAGGGGTGACTTCGACAAAGATCGTGGTGACGGTTTTGACGGTTATGAAGTAGGTCGAACCTTAGGTGGCGGTGCATTGGCTCCATACGTGAATGGTCGTATCTATTTGGGGAACAACTTTTCCACTTCAGAAATTCTTGACCAGGGACCACTTCGTTTAGCGTTTAAGTTGGAATACGAACCTTTTCATACTGAAAGCTACGAGGTGACAGAAACCCGTACAATTTCGTTAGATGCTCATGCCTATTTAACGAAAATAGAAGATGTTTATGAAAATGCACCCAAAGGGATGTTGGTAGCGGCAGGTATTGTCACGCGCCCAACGCCGGGCGATATGTGGAAAGATCTCGAAAGAGGAATTTCTGCCTATTGGGAACCAGAGAATAACAGCAACGATACGGACAACGGTCATATTGGTGTCGGAGTCATCATCCCTGATGGAAGCAGGGAAATTGTAGAAAAAGAAGGGCACCTCTTGAATATTGCAAAGTATACAAAGGACAAGCCCTTTACATATTACATAGGCTCCGCTTGGAGTAAAGCGGGTGTACGTACGCCAGAGGACTGGTCAAATATTTTAATATTAGAACATTCCAAATTAGATAATCCACTACTGACAGAAATAAGATTGGAAGTTGTTCCGTCATTTTCAGAAAGAATGAAAAAAATAAAAGACAAGATTGTCGCATGGTGGGACAAAAAGTAAGGAACAGTTGGTCATCGCAACATAAGACAAAATGTCATGTCAGTATGCTGTCATACTGACATTTTTTATGTAATATCTCCAAATTTTGGTTTTGGCACAAAAAATGAATAACGGGGAAAGCAAATTAATTATTAACTTAAAAATTTTAATATTATGACAGTAAAAACAGTACTAAACAAAGTGATTGTTGAGCCTGTAGAGGCTGAAACAAAGACAGCGAGTGGAATTATCATTCCAGATTCTGCGAAAGAAAAACCACAAAAAGGAATCGTCATCGCTACCGGAAAAGGGAAAAATGACGAACCGATGGAAGTGAAAGCCGGTGATACCGTTTTCTTCGGTAAATATTCAGGCACCGAAATCCAGTTCGATGAGAAGAAGTATTTAGTAATGAATCAATCGGACATCTTAGTAATAATTTAAAACAACATTAAAACATAGCATTATGGCAAAAGAAATTAAATTTGACAATGAAGCCCGCGAATTATTAAAAAAAGGGGTTGATGAGTTGGCTGACGCAGTGAAAGTAACGCTGGGGCCGAGAGGTCGCAACGTAGTGATAGAAAAGAAATTCGGGGCACCACAGATTACAAAAGACGGTGTGACGGTTGCAAAAGAAATCGAATTGTCTTGCCCTTACGCTAATATCGGTGCCCACATGGTGAAGGAAGTAGCTTCTAAAACCGGTGATGATGCAGGTGACGGAACTACTACCGCTACGATTTTGGCTCAAAGCATCGTCAGTGTAGGTTTGAAAAATGTGACAGCAGGTGCCAATCCGATGGATTTGAAACGCGGTATTGACAAAGCAGTTATCGCCGTAGTGAAGAGCCTTGCAGAGCAAAAGGAAGATATTGGCAACGATTATGAGAAAATACGCCAAGTAGGACGGCTTTCTGCTAACGGTGACGAAACCATCGGCAATTTGATTGCTGAGGCAATGGAAAAAGTGGGTAAAGAAGGCGTTATCACTGTTGAGGAAGCTAAAGGCATCGACACAGAAGTGAAGATTGTAGAAGGTATGCAGTTTGACCGCGGTTACATCTCTTCCTATTTTGTGACGGACACGGAAAAAATGCAAGCAGATTTTGAGAATCCTTACATCTTGTTGTATGATAAGAAAGTATCTACGATGAAGGAATTGCTTCCCATCTTAGAGCCGGTAGCTCAAGCGGGACGTGCATTAGTGATTGTGGCTGAGGATGTGGAGAGTGAGGCTTTGGCGACTTTGGTAGTGAACCGTTTGAGAGGTTCCTTGAAGATTGCCGCTATTAAAGCTCCCGGTTTTGGTGATCGCAGGAAAGAAATGCTGGAAGACCTCGCGGTCTTGACAGGTGGCACTGTGATTACAGAAGATAAAGGGCTGAAATTGGAAAATGCCGAGCTTGAAATGCTTGGGCAGGCAGAAAAAGTGACTATTGACAAGGATAATACGACCATTGTAAACGGTGGAGGGGACAAAAAAGCGATCAAAGAGCGTGTTGCCCAAATCAAGAAATCCATTGAAAATACGACCTCTGATTACGATAGAGAGAAATTGCAAGAGAGGTTGGCGAAATTGTCCGGTGGTGTAGCTGTTCTTTATGTAGGAGCTGCTTCTGAGATTGAAATGAAAGAGAAGAAAGACCGTGTAGACGATGCTTTAAGTGCCACACGTGCTGCAATTGAGGAAGGAACAGTTCCGGGTGGTGGTGTAGCTTACATTCGCGCTCAGGATGCGGTGAAGAAGCTGAAAGGTGCTACTGACGATGAGCAAACAGGTATCGAGATTATCCTCCGTGCTATTGAAGAGCCTTTACGTCAAATTGCCGCTAATGCCGGTGTAGAAGGTGCAGTTGTAGTGAACACAGTGCGTGAAGGGAAGGGCGATTTTGGTTTCAATGCTCGCCTTAACACCTACGAGGATTTGAAGAAAGCAGGCGTTATCGACCCCAAGAAAGTGTCCCGTATTGCGTTGGAAAATGCAGCCTCTATTGCAGGTATGTTCTTGACAACGGAATGTGTGATTGTGGAGGCAAAAGAGGATAAAGCCCCTGCGATGAATCCTGGTGGCATGGGTGGCGGAATGCCGGGAATGATGTAAAATTGTGACTATCAGGGTGTGATGCGCGCCCGTAATTTGTAGGGGCAGACATAAAGTCTGTCCCTACATTTTTTTATGCTAACTCTTTTTTTCCGGTGCTATATTTTTCAATTTGTTCCTGTAGGTTTGCCTTGCTCACAGTCCCGTAGGGCGTTTCCTTACGCTAATGATTGCGCTCTTACAGGGCTTGCAGGTTTAATTCCTTTTTTTATTCCATATGTTTGGAAATCCTCTATTTTTATGCTAACTTTGTACCGTCGCAAACAGACAAAATTAACTAAACCTTTATTGTTATGGAAGAATTAGTGGGAAACGTCATTTCGAGCGTAGCAGATTCTTTGCTACGCTCAGAATGACGGCGGCTTCGCTGCCACTCCCTCTCCCTCTTCCCCTCCACAGGAGTGAATGTCATTCCGAAGGAGCGATAGCGACTGAGGAATCTGCAACGAAAATTGTCTTGAACCACGATTTTAATAAGATTTAAAAGAAAAAAAAAGATTATGGCAAAATATTTAGACCCTACAAATGACGTTATTTTTAAGCGTGTCTTTGGTGAGCATCCGAAGATTCTTATCAGTTTTTTGAATGCCTTGTTGCCCTTACAGAAGGGACATTTTATTAAAAGTTTAGAATACCTTCCCAATGAGCAAGTTCCAGATAATCCGTTAAAAAAACTTTCTTTT
>BNXR01000115.1 GCA_025999735.1 Bacteroidia bacterium
GTCATCGTAAGTGGAGCGTTCAACGGACAATACCTCCGGCGCGGCGTCCACGGCAAATCCTTCTTCGGGCAAGATAGGCACCGGACCATACTGCAACAGGAGTAGATAGTAATAATATCCCCTCAGGAAATGACATCTTCCTATGAAATCCCTCCTGTCGATGTCGGACATATCCGTCACCTCGTGGATGCGTTGCAGAATAGTACTTGCTTTTCGTATCCCGATATAGCACTTGGAATAATTTTCGTACGGATGCCCCCGCGGAGTCCCATCCTGACTGACTATCGAGGTCGGCGTGAGTTCGTCTTCCAAAATCAAGTTGGAGGAATGGCGGGCGTCGGTGATGAACGAGATGAAGTTCTCATCCGATGCGCCCTGGAACGGCAAAACAACGATATCATAAATGCCATTACTCTTCGTCCATAAATTCCCTTCGTTCGGTAAATAACTGGCCGCTTCTTTCAGGTACTGGTCCACCTTGTCTCTTCTGGTAAATATGGAATCCAACTGCTGCGTATTTTTGAAATAGTCGTCCACATCCAGAAAATCATTGCATGAGCTCAGTGACAGGCCTACTAGACCTGCTATGCACATACTGAGCCCCCTCATCTTTACTAATATATCTCTTATAACTGTTTTCATTGTTATATCTTTTATGTTATTCATTATATTATCCATTTTATGATTCCTATTCATTAAAAGGTTGCCACCAACTGAATGGTAAATCTGCGTTGCAGGGGATAGACAGCACCATTGTCTGAAGCCTGTGCAGGGTCCCACAATTTCACCTTATCCCACACATAGAGGTTTTCGCCCAACAAACTGAAGGTTGCCGATTCGAAAATTTTAGTTTTTGACAGCCAGATTCGGGGGATGGAGTAAGCCAATTCTACATTTTTCAGTCGCACGAAAGAACCGTCAGTCAGCCAGAACGTCGATGCACGGTTGTTGTTGAGGTTCTCTCCGTAGGTCAGGCGAGGAAAACGGGCATTTGGATTTTCTGTCGAAGGGTCGCCCGAATAGGAAGCCGGCGTCCAGCGATTGCCTTGGTTTGCCACCATCGCCAGCACGTTGCCGGTTTCGCCTCCTGCAAAGGGGTAATACCCTGTGCCTCCCATAAAGTACTCTACATCGTTCACGCCTTCAAATAGCCCGCTTATACTGAAACCTTTGTATCTGTACTCCAACGCCAATCCATACTGTATCTGAGGTATGTTGGAGAAAGACAGAGGCACAATATCCTCATCGTCAACCTGTCCATCGCCATTTACATCTTTGTATTTGATGTCTCCGGGCTGCACATCGCTCATGTAGGTCTGTTTGGGGCTGCTGAGAATATCCGTTTCATCTTTGAACAAGCCTTCGGCAATCAGCCCTCTCAATACATTGTATGGTTTGCCGGCATAAGACTGATAAGGGTAGTTTACGCCTGACTGTTCCCAGTAATCTACTTTGTTTCGTGCCAGCGTAAAGTTGCCGCGCACCGTAGCGCTCATATCTTTTCCAATGGGCTGGGTGAAACTGATGTTTCCGTCAAGCCCCCAGGATGACATTTCGCCTATGTTGGCATACGGAAGAGTCAAATTCAAACCCGATTCAAGCGGAGCACTTTCCCGTTGCTGGAAAATGCCGGTGGTTTTATTTTGGTAAAAGTCCACCACGAAATCGAGCCGGTTGCTAAACAATTTTCCATCAATACCCAAGTCCAGCTTCGTGGTGGTCTCCCAGCGCATATTGGGTGAGCCGACTTGTGTTTCCTTCAGTGTTGGTCCGCCCCATATACCTGCTGTGCCCGTTGCAATAGTGGTAAGGTATGGAAAGCGAACATTCAGTCTATCATTACCCACCTGCCCGTACGAGCCACGGAATTTCAGGTAATTGAAAAAGGGCAATGTGTTGGTGAAAAAATCATACTGACTGGGAATCCAGCCAAGCGCGATGGACGGGAATAGACCCCAGCGGCTTTCTTTCTTAAAGTTCTCCGAACCTGTGTATCCCAGATTTCCTTCAATCAGATAGGTATCCTGAAACGAATAGGTAGCCCTTCCCGAATACGCCTGATAGCGTCTCGCTATGACATCGAACAAGGTGTTGCCCCATCCGCTGTCTTTCCCTTCCTGTCGGTAAAAATGGAACAAACCGCTCACGCGGTGGTCGGTATTGAAGACACGATTGTAATTCGCCTGCGCTTCAAAGTAATACTGCCTATCCGAGCGGGAGGTCTGTACTGACGTCAGTGCAACGGAATTCACCACTTTTCTCGTATTCAGGGAGCCGTCCGGGTTGCGACCTGAAGTGGGAGTGGCAAAATACAGCTCGGGAGTCATGCTGTTATTGATAATATGGTTGCCGTTGGTGGACAGAGAGAACAGTCCCTGTATGGACAATCCTTCCACAAACATACCCAAGTCCTGCTTCAAGGCAAGATTTGATTTGGCACTGTATCGCTCAATGTCTTTGTATCCCGTGTAGTTCAACTGTACGTACGGCGACATCAGGTCGCCATTAAGACCAAAAGAAGGCAGTTGACCGTTGGAATAGCGAACAGGGACAATGGTGGGAGGCAAATTTGCCTGCGCCGCCCACAAGGCATTGTTATCATCTCCAAAACCAGGGGCGTTTTGACTGACGAAAACGGTCTCAATATTCATCGAAAGTACGGTCGATTTGGTTACATTGGCGTCCACATTCGCCCGGAAATTGTATTTGTGATAATCCACATTGGCCTTGTACAGAGAGGCGACGTCCTGCTTAAACAGCGCTTCGTTGTTAAGAGCGCCAAGGCTCACATAGTAACGGGCGTTTTCACCGCCGCCTGCAATACTCAGGTGGTGCTGATTGTTCCATGCATGGTCTTTGAGTATCACGTCTCGCCAATTGACATTGGGATACACATCAGGGTCTATTCCCGTCCGGTACATATCCATTTCGAGGGGAGTATATACAGCAGAATTGCCTCTTACCATCCTTGCTTCATTAGCCAAACCGGCATATTGATACGCATCTACATATTCCGGCATACGCGGAGAATAGGAATAAGTGGCATTCGTCTTGAAATTGATACGCATTTTACCGGATTTACCCCGTTTGGTGGTAACCACCACCACGCCATTGGCTCCGCGCGTGCCATACACCGCGGTGGACGAAGCGTCTTTTAAGATAGCGAAACTTTCAATATCCGCCGGGTCAAGGTCGTTCAGATTGCCTTCGACACCGTCAATGAGTATCAGTGCCGATTGACTGGCACCGAAAGTAGCGATACCCCGTATCCAAAATTCGGAAAAATCATTGCCCGGCTCGCCGCTACGGGTTACTGCTATAATGCCCGGCACACGAGCGCCTAACATATTGCTCACCGAAGTGGCAGGCACTTGTAGTTCCTTGGCTTCAATATTGGTGACAGCGCCTACTACCGATATTTTACGCTGAGCGCCGCGACCTGATATAACAACCTCCTCCAATTCGGTCACCTCGGATGGCAAGCCTATTTTTTCCCTTTCCTTGTTGGAGGTATAAGTGATTTCTACCGTTTTATAGCCAACAAAGGAATAGGTCACCACAGAGCCTGTAGGAACGTTGTCTAACCTAAATCTACCATCGGCATCCGTAGTGGTGCCTATGGTAGTTTCTTTTATGTGGACCACCACACCGGGCAATAAGGCGCCTTGCTCATCCATGACGATACCCGCCACTTTAACTGTTCCACCCTGTGAATATGCCCCAAGGGAAAAAACCAGTGTAAACAATGTAATTATTATATGTTTCATATTTTATGTATCTAAAAAAGTGATTAACCAAAATGTTCTTATTCAACACTATATTTACAGATTTGAGATTCCCACCATTCGGCGATGTAAAAATTACCTTCCCCGTCATACGAAATATCCGAAGGGTCGAGCAAAACCGACCGAAGCGGTTCTCCTTTTACTCTTGGAGGCGGACCTTCCACGCCGAGCATTCCGGCAACGGTGCTTACATACCCGTCAATGCCCGATATTTTTCGAATCACATCGCCCTGATTTGCTACGTTGTTCTGTCCCCAATCTTGGGAGTTATCTTCGCAAATGTAGAGGTTTCCTTCGTCGTCCATACACATACCCATCGGTCGAAAGAAACGGGCGTCTGCTAAAGCCCCGTCAACAACGCGGGCAGCCAACGGATCTCCGGCGTAGAGCACCGCCTGTACTCCGTCGCCCCAGTTGGCTCCGGTTTTGGTAATTTTATAAATGCTGTAACTTGCGTGATAGGAAACATAAAAACAGTCTTTGAATCGGTCATACACCATGTAGCCGCCAAAATTGGCAGTCGGCAAACCCGTGATGCCTGTGCTTATCTCTTGTGTTACACCCGTATTCACGTTGTAACGTCCGAATATTTGCTCTCTATGACAGAAATACAGCCATTCCTGATTGGGGTCATGGGCTTTATCCTGCATGACAAGCGTGCGTATCTGGTGGTCTAGTGTTACTTCACTTGGAACTACAATTGCGCCGATATTTTCCGCTGCCCACCCGTTTGCCTTTTGGTATCGGTAAACCGTATGCATAGGGTTCACATACGTATTATATACGATGGTTTTATCCTCGTTTACAGCCGGTTTACCCATATAAGCGTACTGTAAGGTGATAACCTGATTGTCAGGTTCCGATATAAAGCGCGTTCTTGCGGCCGCACCTTGATGAAACCCGAAAGTCATTACCTGTCCACCGCCAAGGGCAACAATCCCCTGTGGTTTAAAGAAGGTAGCACTCGCCAAAGGTCCATCCAAAGCGGCATTAGCACTGGTTGCACCATAGTTTCCATTTGCGTTTCCTGCCCCTGCAAACCATGAAACGGTTTCCCTCGCTGTATAGCCAAATGTCTTGGAAGCAGTCGCTGCGGAGCCACCGGCTACGCTTACCTTAATTTGGTTGCTTCCACTACTCTGCTTTGGTACAAGGCAATAAATGGTTGTACCGTTTACATTGATTACATTAGCCTTTCTATCGGCAACGCCATCGTTAAACACTACCTCTACTTGCGATGCATCAGTTCCGAAATTAGACCCGGAAATGAGCACCCTTTCCCGTATTCTGCCCGAGTCTGGGATAAATCCGGTAATTTCCACCGGCAAGGCAGGATTATGAGGGTCACCTCCAACCTGAGCTTGCTTAAACTCATACGTTTCGTCTTGGCAACTGTAGCTGCAGACGAACAATCCACTAAGGAAGATTCCGCTAAGGAATACTAACAATTTTTTGTTCATAAATGATTAAATTTAAAGTGTTTATAAAAATATTTAGGACTAAGAACAATACATATTAACATTTCATTCGTTTTCGACGCAAAAGTAACTATAAATATTTAAATTACCCCCCCATTTAGTTAAAAATATATAAATAATCACAATTTTGATACAATGAATGTTAAATGCATTGTAGAGACGG
>BNXR01000116.1 GCA_025999735.1 Bacteroidia bacterium
GGTGTTAAAGGGTTTTTAAATATGCTGCTAAATCAAATGCTTCCAATTTGCTTTTTGCGCTAATACTACGAGGATTGGGGTGCATAGGATGATGCTTGGGTTGTTTGCTTTTATCTTTTGCAACCTTGAGACAGTAATTTTAATGCCGATAGTTGCATAAGTAATACTAGTAACATGTGGGGGGATCCTAATAGTACATTACGCACAGTAAACATAGGAGACAATGTAAAAGTTATTCCTATCAACGCTTTTCGCAGTTGTAGCGGCCTTACCTCGGTTGCCATTGGCAACGCCGTCACCTCTATTGGAACCTACGCTTTTAGGAATTGCAGTAATCTAACGAGCGTAACCATACCCAATTCCGTCACCACTATCGGCGAACAAGCTTTTTACGGTTGCACTGGGCTAACGAGCGTAACCATTGGCAACTCCGTTACCTCTATTGACAACATCGCTTTTTCTAGCTGCAGCAGTCTTACCTCCGTTACTTGTCTTGCTACTACACCACCGACACTGGGTAGTGTAAATTTTAATATAACTGGTGACACACTGTACGTGCCTGCTACTTCACTAAGTGCTTATCAAAGTAATAGCAGTTGGAACAGTGCATTTAGTGTAAAACTTGGCAATGCAGCCATTCCCACAATCACCACTGAGCCACAAGTTAGTAACACAGTGAACGTCGGCGGCAGTGCGCCTTTGTCGGTAACGGCAAATGCAAGTGACGATGGCACATTGTCTTATCAATGGTACAGCAATGCTGCCAATAACAACACAAGCGGCTCAATAGTGAGCGATGCAACAAGCGAAACTTATTCAGCACCTACCGCGACCGCAGGCACGCTGTATTATTATGTTGTAGTAACGAATACTAACAACAGCGTAAGTGGAGTGAAGACGGCAACGGTAACAAGCGATGTGGCAACGGTAACAGTGAATGCAATTGTAAATGCAGCAACACCCTCTATCACCGCTGAGCCGCAAAGTAGTAGCACAGTGAACGTCGGCGGTAGTGCTCCCTTATCAGTAACCGCAAATGCAAGTGACGATGGCACATTGTCTTATCAATGGTATAAAAACATCACCACCAACAACAGTGGCGGCACAGAGGTGAGCGGCGCAACGAGCGCAACTTATTCAGCGCCCACCACAACCGTCGGCACGCTGTATTATTACGTTGTAGTAACGAATACTAACAACGGTGTGAATGGGACAAAGACGGCAACGGCAACAAGCAACGTGGCAGAGGTAACAGTGAATGCGCTTGTAAATGCAGCAGCACCAAGCATCACCGCTGAGCCACAAAGTAGTAGCACAGTGAACATAAACGGCAGTGCGCCCTTGTCAGTAGCCGCAAATGCAAGCGATGGCGGCACCTTGTCTTATCAATGGTACAGCAATGCTGCCAATAACAACACAGGTGGCACGCCGGTGGGCAGCAATAGCAATAGTTACTCGCCCTCTACCGCAGTCGCAGGCACATTATACTATTACGTTGTGGTAACTAACACTAACACCAGTGTGAATGGTACAAAGACGGCAACGGCAACAAGCAACATGGCAGAGGTAACAGTGAATGCAGTCGTAGTACCACCACCGCCACCTACACCAAGCAACGATGCCAATTTGCAGGGTCTCACAGTAGTGAGCACAGGCACACTATCGCCCACCTTCAACGCAGACAGCCTACATTACACCTTATTATTGCCTTGTGGCGACAGTAGCGTTACTATCAATGCCACTAATGGCGGCAGTGTAAATTATTCTGTTAATGAGCAATCTATACTAATGCCTTTGGCGATAAAACATATAGGCACAACCGCTGTGCTTGTGCGTTCCATTGCTGCCGACGGCACTACGAGCAAGGACTACACGGTGGATGTTATTCGTCCCTTCGACCCATCCATCATCGTCCAATATTGGGATGACATCTTGGCTGTCGACCAGAGCAAAACCAAGTTCGCTCACTTTCAGTGGAAAGATGCCAGTGGCAAAGTTGTTGGCAAAGATAGACCCTATCTGTCACTGACAACTGACAAAGTACCGCAGAATGGGACGTACAACGTGGAGCTGACGACAAGTGACGGGCAAAAAATACCGGTATGCGAGGGCGTACAGACAAAGGCATTGTCTGTAATCTCTACATTGACAGCCTATCCCAATCCGGTAAGTGCCACGATGACCGTAACAAACCCTGATTATGAAAGTGTTCGTGTCATTGAATTGTTCGACATCAACGGTCAATTAGTGGGACAGTACCCGAGCACAGAGGCAACGAGCAATATTGACGTGTCGGGATTATCGTCAGGAATGTACGTATTGCGGGCAGGACGGCAAACACAGAAAATAATAATAGAATAATAATGGTAGGGGCAGACACGTAGGTCTGCCCCTACAAATAAATGTACGGGCGCACCTACGTGTGCGTCCCCATAAAAATAATGAACACAATGAAACGTATCATCGTTCGTAGAGACGGGGCATGCCCCGTCTCTACCCCACGTCATTGCGGGCTTGACCCGCAATCTCCTCAATTACTACATTGCTACATTGGGCGGGCATACCCCGCCCCAACATTCATCGTTTGCCTATTGTTGGCAACAACCCACGTGCAGGCACAAACACCAACGCACGAATTTTCCGTTTACGGTAACGGTGGTCTTTCCGCACTACAATATTCCGCCCCTTCATCCATGAAAGTCGCGGGTGGTATAGGTGGTGGTGCAGGTTTTGGTTACACCTATTTTATGACCCCTCAATGGGGAATATCCACAGGCTTGGAATTTTCCCTCGCTTCGGCGACCCTTACCGCCGACAAGTATCCCGATGAATATCCACTACTCTTTCCAAGGGCAGTAGGAGAAGATGAGAAGCTGAAGTTCATCAGTGAGTTCGTTGGGTATGAGGAAAAGCAGAGTGCCACGTACTTGCACATCCCGCTCATGCTGAGATTTCAAACTACCGGTACGCACAGATTTCAAGTGGGTGCAGGCCTGAAGGTAGGATTTGCTCTTTCCGGCAGCTATGAAGGCACGATAAAAAGCCTCAGCACATCGGCTACTTTCCAGCAAACAGGGGTAACCATATCCGATGAAGCCCAACACGCACTAACGACAAACTCCTATGTACCACCTTACTCAGGCGATTTATCATTAGGTCTCAACATTGGCATTGCAGTGGATGCAGGCATGCGCTGGGGACTGTCAGACAAGCTGGGACTTTATACCGGTGTATATCTCGACTATGGTGTGATGAACATACTACCCTCGCCAACCGCTCATTTGGTAGAGTACGACCCAATTCCTAAGGGAGAACTAACGTACCATGGTGCTTTAACGACCCCATTAGTCGACAAAGCGAATTTATTTTCAGTAGGCCTGAAGGTTGGATTGGCGTTTTGAAGAAGACATTCAACTCCAAATATTGCGGAATGTTAACTGAGGGAGATAAAAAAATGTCTCATCACATTTAGCAAGGAAAACCGGAATGGGAAAATGTAGTGTCGCTCGCAGAGCAAACATCCCTGAATTTTTTATTGAAAGAAAAGCGTTCCGCTTCTGGCTACGCGCTAAATTGTGCACACGGCACATCGTTTTGAATTAAAAGGTGAGAGTTTAAGAAAAAAAGTGTAATTTTGTCATGCTATTTGAAGATAGTAGTCACAAAAAAATGGGTGGGTATCACCGAAATATACGCTCAATGATTGCATTTATTGAATACGACAGAATAGAGTTGAAAACGATGGAAAAATGTTTTAGTTTAGTGATAAACAGTAACAATTAAAATTCAATTATATGTCAGAATCTCAAAACATAGAATACAAGTCTTCGTGGAATGATGATTACCTGAAATGGATTTGCGGTTTCGCAAACGCACAGGGCGGTATTTTGTACATTGGCAAGGACGACAGCGGAAAAATTGTCGGAATAAAAAACGCCAAAAAGTTGATGGAAGACTTGCCAAACAAGATAACCACTATTTTGGGTATCGTTTGCGATGTAAACTTACACCAAACCGCCGAAAGCGATTTTATCGAAATACTTGTAGAGCCACAGCCCAACCCTGTGAACTACAAAGGCGAATACCATTACCGCAGTGGCAGCACAAAGCAGGAACTAAGAGGCGCGGCATTAGACAAATTCCTTTTGGGTAAGCAGGGAAAGCATTGGGATAGTGTACTTGTTCCGCAAGTTACGGTTGCCGATTTGAAGCCCGAAACTTTTGACTTTTTCCGCAAAAGAGGTGTAAAAAGCAATCGGCTTGATGAAGATGCATTAACCGACACCAACGAACTTTTACTTGATAATCTACAACTTACAGAGAAAAATTATTTGAAACGCGCTGCCATTCTGCTTTTTCACCCAAAGCCCGAAAAATTTGTAACCAATGCTTATATCAAAATTGGCTATTTTGAATCAGACAGCGATTTGATTTTTCAGGATGAAGTTCACGGCAACCTCTTTGAACAGGTAGAAAAGACAATAGAATTGCTTTTTACAAAGTATATTAAGGCGATGATTAGTTACGAGGGTATCTACCGCGTGGAGACCTATGAATACCCCAAAGAGGCAGTTCGCGAGGCAATCCACAACGCCGTTGCCCACAAGGATTACACAGGCGCAACCCCCATTCAAATCAGCGTTTATAAAGATAAAATTATGATTTGGAACTACGGGCAACTGCCCGAAAATTGGACAATGGAAAAGTTATCGAAAAGCAAACACCCTTCTATGCCTTTCAATCCTGATATTGCCAATGCTTTTTTCAGATGCGGCTACATTGAAACTTGGGGGCGCGGGTATTCCAAAATGACTACACAATGTTTTTCCGCTGGGCTACTCGAACCGCTCTACTATTACGATATGTCTGGTTTTTGGGTTGTTTTTCGCAAAGATATTTACAACGAACAATCATTAAAAGAGTTAGGACTGAACGACAAGCAAATAAAAGCCGTGCTGTATGTGAAAGAAAACAAGAAAATTACCAACAGTGAATATCAAAAAATTAATGGTTGCTCACGAGCAACGGCAAATAGAAATTTAACGGAGCTAGTTCAAAAAGACATTTTATTGTTTAATGATATTGCAGGTGCAGGTGCAAATTACCAATTAAAGTAATTGCCTCATAATTGCCTCAATTGCCTCATAATTGCCTCACAGCAAATTCCGCTCAGCCACCCAATTGAAGCGTGCACACGCGGAAATTGCTAATCCAATCACGGCAAAATCAGTGGACTAAATTTTATCTAATCCACCCACCCGCCCTTAATGGGACTAAATTTCCATAAAAGCGTTCCGCGAAGACAAATAACATAATGTTCTGTTATAGAACAGCCCGCGGCGGTCAGTCCTATAACTACATTATGTTAAATGTCCGCTACGCTCCACGCCACCGCATGCCAACCACACGAATACCGCTCA
>BNXR01000117.1 GCA_025999735.1 Bacteroidia bacterium
GTGCCCCATAAGATTGTCGGCGGTGGGGCAACGGGTATAGCCACCATTATTTATTATCTTTCTGATGAGCAAATACCGATAGCATTGTCTTATATTACTATCAATGCACTGCTGATAGGGGTCGCAGTAAAGATTTTGGGACCCAAGTTCGGGGTAAAAGCTATTTTCGGGATTATCAGTTGTTCGCTGCTATTAGGCTTGTGGCAGCCACTGTTTGCGGACGCCATTTGGGTGACAGACAAGTTTATGAGTACCATCATTGCAGGCATTGTAAATGGTGTGGGCATTGCGATGGCAATTTCTCATGGAGGAAGTACGGGTGGTACGGACATCATTGCGTTGATTATTACGAAGTTCAAGAATGTAAGTACCGGGAAGGTGCTCATGTATTGTGATGCCATTATTATTGTTGGCACTTTGACTATCAACCCCAGCATTGAAGGATTGATGTTTGGTTACGTGGTGATGGGTGTTTCCACTTATGTGATTGATATTGTTTTATCCGGTCTCAAGCAATCAGCGCAATTATTTATCTTTACGGACAAATACGAAGAGGTGGCGGCAAACATCACCCATCATTTCCAGCGGGGAGTGACTGTTGTGGACTGTGTCGGTTGGTACACGGGGCAATCAAAAAAGATGCTTATCATCGTGGTACGCAAAAGCGAAGCGCATGAAGTGTTAAAGATTGCCAAACGCGAAGACCCCAATGCGTTCATGACCATGAACACCGTCATGGGGGTGTTCGGAAAAGGATTTGAGGAAGTGAAGGGGGTCAAACAAGTGAAAGAGCCTTGATGTGGGCCGTCTGTGGGCAATAGACACAAAAGCTTGTATCTATACATTATTAATTGTACCTTTGCGTCCTTAATCAAACACGACCATGAACAAAGTTAGAACACGTTTTGCTCCGAGTCCGACAGGCTTTATGCACATCGGAAACCTTAGAACAGCCCTCTATTGCTACTTGTATGCCAAGAAGAATAAGGGGGCCTTTATATTGCGTATTGAAGACACCGACCAAGAGCGACAGGTCGAAAACGCTGTAGAAACCATCTACAAAACGATGCAACTTGCCGGTATGCAACACGATGAAGGACCGGACGTCGGCGGTGACTTTGGTCCTTACGTGCAAAGTGAGCGGAAGGAGGTATATGCAAGGTATGCCAAAGAGTTGGTTGCCAAGGGGCACGCATACTACTGCTTCTGCACAAAAGAACGCCTTGACACCCTGATGGACAGCGATACAGGAAATCGTCGCTACGACAAACACTGCCTGCACCTTACGAAAGAGGAGATTGCCGAGAATTTGGCTGCCGGTATTCCGTACGTCATCCGCCAGAATGTGCCCTTGGACGGGACTACCACCTTCTCCGACTTAGTGTATGGGGATATTACGGTCGACAACAAAGAGCTGCAAGACAATGTGCTACTCAAATCCGACGGTCTGCCGACATATAATTTTGCCAACGTCGTGGACGACCACCTGATGGCGATAAGTCACGTCTTTCGTGGCATGGAATACCTTAGCAGTACGCCGAACTACAACCTGCTGTACCAAGCGTTTGGCTGGCAACTCCCCCAATACATCCATCTGCCGCATATCATGCGTGACAAGCAACACAAACTGAGCAAGCGGGACGGCGATGCCAACTTTGAGGACTTCCTGAACAAAGGCTTCCTGCCCGATGCTATCTTAAATTATGTGTCCCTCTTGGGGTGGAATCCCAAGAATGACAGGGAGAAGTTTACATTGGACGAGCTGGTGGAGCACTTCGACATCGCCGGCATCTCCAAGTCCCCCGCTATCTTCGATGAGGTGAAGTTGAGGTGGCTCAATTCATTATATATAAAGGAATTGCCGTTTGCCACATTCCAATCACAGGCATCTACATACTACAACTCCGTTACAGTGCCTCTGGAGCCTACTTTGCTTGGGCAGCTCTTACAGTCCCGCATCAGTGCCTTTTCGGATATACCGGCAACCTTGCAGTTCATCGACCGCTTTGATGCTTACGACCTTGAGCTGTTTGAACATAGTGGTAGCAAGTCGTCCAAGGAGTTAGCCAAGAGCATTTTGCCGACGGTGATTGCTGCGACGGAGAAGGTGGAAAGCTGGAATAATGAGCTGCTGTTTGAGACATTTGTGAAAGTGGGCGAGCAGTTCAGTTTGAAAAACAAACAGTTGCTGTGGATTATACGTATCGCCATCACCGGTCACGCTTCTACGCCTGGTGGTGCTACCGAGATATGCGTTCTGCTCGGTAAAGAATTGACCTTGAAACGCTTGAAAGCGTCGTTGGAGCGGTTATAGAAGATGGACTTTACGAACTTACGCGCGGCGTACATCACATTAGGCTGCAAGCTCAATTATTCGGAGACCTCCACCATCCGACGAAGCTTGGAAGACAAAGGTGTCGCTACGGTCGATGAAAAGGAGGAAGCCGATATTTTTATCATCAACACATGCAGTGTGACAGATGTCGCTGAACGCAAAGGAAGACAGTTACTCCGCAAAATCGTCAAGCACCATCCGGATGCGTTCGTTGTTGTTGTTGGGTGCTATGCCCAGTTGCACGCCAAAGAACTCGTGGAAATGGAGGGCGTTGACCTCGTTTTGGGTGCCAAGGATAAGTTCAAGGTCGCCCAATACCTTGAAGAGATAGACAAACAGCCAACGCACGATGTTATCGGGGGTACTATCGGGGCGGCGATACAAAGCCGACAGCCGCACTCATGCGATGTATTCAGTCTATCGGACTTTGACCTTTCGTGTTCCTTTGGCGACCGCACCCGCAGTTTCTTGAAAATACAGGACGGATGCGACTACTTCTGTTCCTATTGCACCATTCCCTTTGCCAGAGGCAGAAGTCGGAGTGCCACCATCCGGCAAGTCCTTGATGCTGCAAAAGAAATTGTCCGCCGAGACGTAAAAGAAATCATCCTCACAGGTGTGAATACCGGGGACTTCGGGCGAAATAGCAGCGAAACCTTTTTGGACTTACTTCGAGCATTAGATGATATTGAGGAGGTCGCCCGCATCCGCATTTCCTCCATCGAGCCCAACTTGCTCACAGATGACATCATATCATTCGTAGCAAAATCCGAGCGCTTCATGCCTCATTTCCACATCCCACTACAATCCGGCAGCAATAAAGTGCTCAAACTCATGAAGCGACGCTACACGCGGGAATTATTTACCGACAAGATAACAACCATCAACGCGGTGTGTCCCGATGCATTCATCGGCGTGGACATCATTGCCGGTATGCGCGGGGAAACCACTTCCTGCTTTGACGATTCGCTGCATTTAGTCGAAAACCTCACTATCTCCCAACTGCACGTCTTCCCTTACTCAGAGCGACAAGGGACAGAAGCCCTTGAAATCAAAGGAGTGGTGTCACAAGCTGAAAAACACAGGCGGGTGGAAGTCTTACGAAGTATTTCCGAAAGCAAACTCAAGAGTTTCTACCAACGATTTGAAGGGCAAACACGCCATGTCCTTTTTGAAGGCACCTCAGAAAGTAGTAAACAAAAACAAGCCACTATCAGCGGCTTCACAGACAACTACATCCGCGTTACTGTTCCCTACTCCCTCGAACTCACCAACCACATTGTACCGGTGCTACTGACAAAGGAATGTACATCTTGATATTTGCGTGCACTACGATTGTAGGTGCTATTGTATCTCAATAATCACAACGTCTTTTACAGGCCTGTCATTTTCATCTGTTGCGAGGGCCGAAATGGTATCCACCACGTCCATCCCTTCAATCACTTCCCCGAAAATAGTGTACTTCCCATCAAGACGCGGGGCACCCCCTATGCCGGTATAGGCACGACGCTGTTCATCTGTCAGCACCACTTTCTCTTGTTCCAGTAACTCTCTGCTTTCCAGGGAAATCTTCTTGTGTATTTCTTCCAATCCATCAAAATCGTTCCTTGCCGATAGGCTGTTGATTTGCGTGTCATATTTCGCTTTCACACGGTTGAACATCGCCACAAGGCGCAGGTTGTTGATGTTTCCCACCAGGGAGTCGAGCGAGGCATTCGTGTAGGTTTGTCCCGTGACGATATAAAAATGGCTACCACTTGATACCTTTTCGGGGTTGATATTATCCCCTTCCCGTGCTGCCGCTAACACTCCTCTCTTATGGAAAAACTCCGGACGAATTTCCGCTTTCACGTCGTGTTTCACACTTTTGGCACCCAACAAAATACCTGCTTTCGCACCTTTTGATTCGGGATCTCCTGCCTGTATGACGAAATCTTTGATGACACGATGGAACAAAATCCCGTCATAGAAGCCCTCTTTCGCTAACTTAATAAAGTTATCGCGGTGAAGGGGTGTCTCGTTATAAAGTTTCACCTTGATAGAGCCTTCGCTCGTTTTTATTGTCAATATATTTTCTTCCTTCCGCTGGCAAGCAAAGAGCAGTAATCCGAATAAAAGGGTCATGCCCATTTTGTGTGTTTGCGTACGGAAAGAGCCGTCGTTGAAATTTAATCTAACTGAATATTTCATCATTTCTCAATTTCTACATTGGGCGGGCAACCCCCGCCCCTACATTTCTACATTTTTTCCCATTGTCTTCATTTGGTACAAATAATACATATTAAGTGATTTTTTTGCAAAGGTAGTTATTTTTTTCTATCTTTGCGCCAAATAAAATGGTGTGGTGTGCCTAAGTGATAAATAGGACGATAAAATAGGGTGATTAATAGAGTGATAAATAAATAATGTAATCTTGTTATTATCTTGAAAGCTAAGATTATGAAAGTAAAGAATATAATACTCATTTTGCTTGTTTGCGGTATTGGGGTTTGCTCTTGTGAGAAAAAGAAGGCTCCTCCCATCGTGCCGATACCGACACCGGTGGAAGTGGTTGAAAAAGTCGTTAAAGAGGAAAAACCGGTGGTAGTCGAGGAAGAACCGGTAGTAGTGAATAGTAATGCGAAATGTTTCTTGATAGCAGGGTGTTTTGCCTATAAAAGCAATGCAGACCGTTTAAATGCAAAACTGAAGAAGGGAGGCTACAAAAATTCACGAATACTAAATTATCATAGCAACCTTTATTTAGTCACGTATGAAGGATATGCAACCCGAAAACAAGCCTTTAGTGCGTTGAGAGTTCTTGTTAAAGACAGAAGCAAAAGGGATGCTTGGGTATATACTCAAAAATAGTGGGGTTTAATGAAAACAAAAATTATCTTATTGCTCGTTGCTCTTATTTGCACCGCGGGGTGTAAAAATAAGTCCGCTTTATTCCCTAACCATCTGTCTGATGTACCGGTGGTCAGGGAAATAAAACTGACACAAGACGATAAAAAAGATGATTGTAACTGCGAG
>BNXR01000118.1 GCA_025999735.1 Bacteroidia bacterium
AAATTAAGAAAGGAATTCTTGGAGGCTTTTCGGGAAAGACCGGAACAGTCGTTGGTGCGAACTGGAAACAGATAGACTACATGCGGTCTTTGCCTTCTCATATGCACAATCCTAAAACTCAAAAACAGCTTGAGCAGCGAGCAAAGTTCAAGTTAATGATGGCTTTTCTACAACCGCTCAATGGATTTTTAAAGGCAGGATTCAAACTGCAAGCCAAAAAGCAGTCGCCCATTAATGCGGCAATGCAGTACAACGTTAAAAATGGTATCGCCGGCGTTTACCCCGATTACACCATTGACGTAGAAAAAATATTGGTCGCGCGAGGCTCGCTGCCAAATGCTGATGCCTTGACAGCGGTAGCGATTACAGATG
Organism: Bacteroidia bacterium; assembly: GCA_025999735.1. Taxonomy (GTDB): domain Bacteria; phylum Bacteroidota; class Bacteroidia; order Bacteroidales; family Marinifilaceae; genus JAISHE01. Next base: position 373 of record BNXR01000118.1, read on the forward strand.
GGAAAGTGAAATTTGATTGGGAATTTGAGCAATCCATGAATGCAGCTAAGCCGAACGACTATGCACAAGTAGTAATGCTCAATACGACCAAAAACGCTGTGGACTATTACATGGGCGAAGCAATGAGAAGTGAGCAGACACTCTCACTCATAGTTCCTTCTGCATGGATTGGCGACACCGTAGAAACCTACTTCACATTTATTTCCGAAGACGGAAAACAGGTAGCGAACAGTATTCACAAAGGCCCGATTGTGATTATTGCCTAAGCACAAATCGGCGTTATTACTAATGTAAGGGCGGGTGTAAAACCTGCCCTTTTTCAAATACCCTGACAAAGTTTTCTAAGCCGTTGATTACCCGTAAAAAGAAGATTGCACAGGCAGTAAATAAATTCTCATTATTTGCTACCTGTGCTTTTTTACCACCAAGTACAAGTGTCATTTCAATGCAAAATTCTATCAACTATAACGAAATAGAATGTCAAAGGGATAATTTTAGCCGATTTGTCTTGTTGTTAATACAAAAGAATTTATACCCTTACGTATCAATAATTTACAGACTCTTGATTTTCATGCGTTATATGTGAGACATTTGTCACACGGCTCTGTAAGTCATTGATTATCAATATGCGGAAGGTAAGACAATCCGATGCGGGGTGTTATAACACCCCGCACCCGAACCCTATACGGTCCGACACCCTATCCGCCTGCAAGGTTCGTACAAGCTACTGTACGAACCTAATACGTACCCATTTTGGCTCATCTTTGTACCGCCCACATACCGACACAAATTCTTGCATAGATACAAGATTTATCTTACCTTTGCGGTTCCAAGTAAATATCAAACCAGTATGCGAATAAGTATCAATAACAACCCAATAGAGACCGACGGTGTGAGCGAAACGTTGATAGAAGTGGCTCACCGTGCAGGCATTGACATTCCGTCTTTGTGTTATGCAAAGGGGGCAAAACATAAATCGTCCTGTATGCTATGTGCCGTTAGGGATTGTGCTTCGGGGCAGTTGCTCCCGTCATGTACAACGATGCCGACTGAGGGGATGCAAATCGAAACCGACAGCCCGGAGATTGAATTGACACGTACGCTGTCATTAGAATTGCTACTGAGCGACCACCGTGCCGATTGCGAGGCACCGTGTAAGGTGGTTTGCCCCGGAGGGCTGGACATTCCGGCGATGAACAGGCTGTACGATAAGGACCGTTTCGATGAGGCCTTAACGCTGTTGCGCGATACGCTTGTAATACCGGCGACGTTGTGCTTTATTTGTCCCGCGCCCTGTGAGAAGATATGCCGCAAGGGGAGCATCAATACGGCGGTGCCTATTCGCGAGCTAAAGAAGGAGCTGGTTAGTCGCACGGACTTACAGAAGGTGGCGAAGCCGCCGCAAAACGGGATGAGTGTGGCTGTTATCGGTTCTGACCCCTTAGGACTGTCAGCGGCGTATCGTTTACGCAAGCTTGGCTACCGTGTTCGCGTGTTTGAGAAGAGCGGTGATGTTCTTTTCCCTCATATTCAGACGGATAAGGTAGATAGGACAGCCTTAAAAGGAGTTGTAGAGCTTGAAGTGAGTGTACTGACGAACATGGGCGTAGAGTTCGTGATGTCGGACGAAAGAGACAGGCTACACGAGTTGGAAGAGCTTGACGGAGTGATTGCAGCCGTGTGTGAAGCCCCTTCTCCCAAGTGGCTTGTGCCATCAGCAAAGACCAAGCAACCTGCACGCTTAGTGCTTGAAGGGTGCAAGTTGGCGGACGCCTTGCACGCTTCACTATCCGTCGTCGATGGGACGGCGACGACGGTGACCACAACATTCAATTCAACTTTTGGTCGATTGAGTGAGGCAGAGGTGGCATCTTTGGGCACAGAGTTACCAACACAACAGGTGGCAAGTGGCTGTCTATATTGTGATTGCGATAAGAAGACGACTTGTAAGTTGCGCTTGTACGCCACACGCTACGGCATAAAAAGCAGTCGTTATGGGGCAAGTAGCGTCTTTGAGGCATTGCATCGGCAACGAATAAACGGGTCGATGTGGTTCGAGCCTGCAAAGTGCATCCGTTGCGGCTTGTGTGTTTACAACAGCGACAATGGGTTTACGTTCCGTGACCGCGGGTTTGTGATGCAAGTAGTGCTACCGCCCGAGAATGTAGGGAATGTGAAGGAGGAATTGGCTGACTTATGCCCCACCGGAGGGATATGGAAAGATGCACCATGACAGCACTGCTGCCCCATTGTATCTGTCAATACTTCCACCGAATGACCACCAATTCTGATTGCGAGCCGATGCGGTAGGGCGGTCCCCAAAGTCCCAGCCCTGAGGAAACGTAGTAGTGCGTACGTCCGCGCTTGGAATACCCGTGTGCATTTTCGTACATACTACGCACGAGTAAGGTGATAGGGAAAAACTGTCCATCGTGCGTATGACCGGAAACTTGCAGGCTGACACCGTTTTCTTCTGCTTCTTCCAAATGAAAAGGCTGGTGGTCTAACACAATACGCGGTTTGCTACTGTCGGTTGCTACCATGAGTTCCGATAGAGGTAGTCGCTCTATATTACTGCGGTCATCACGTCCTACGATGTAAAAGCTACTATCCACCAAGATGGATGCATCGCGCAAGACTTTCACATTCCCTGTTTCCAAGTATGCAACGCATGCATCGACATCTCCGCCTATATATTCGTGATTACCGATGCTGGCGTACACTCCTAAGGGTGCTTTTACTTGTTGCAGCTCTTCGTTCATATTTTGCCGCACGATACTTCTTAGGTCGCTATCGCAAATGTCACCTGCTAAGAGCACGATGTCCGGGCGATGTGCATTTATTAAATCGACAAATCTGAGGGCGTGTTGTTTGTCATTCAAAACACCCAGATGCAAATCACTGGCTACTACGATGCGCAGTTCCTTCCCTTGTAAAGTCGTATTCTCGGCTGTCAATTCCAGATGAACCACTTTGGGATGATTGTATTGGTAATTTCCCACGAGCATCGCCACTACAATGAGGACAAGGCTTCCGGCAAATACACATTGGCGAAAGAAGAGCATCCCTGCTGGTGCAAAGTGTAAAAAGTAGTTCACAATCCGCAGGACATCCACCAGTAAGAATGACAAAATCAGATAGATAAACAGGAGGAGTGAGGAATGTCCGATGAGCGCAATAGCCCTTCCAACAGGGGAAGGTATGCTGACAACACTGCTCAAGGCCATACCCGCTATGAACGACACAAACAACGCGATGCCAAGGGTCAAGAAGATTGTACGATAAAGTGGATACTCTCTCAAGACCTGACAACCGCGTGTAAGGCTGTAAGTGATTACAGAAGAAATAACAATAAAGACGAGGATAAAAAGAGGGTACTTCATCAATAAATCTTCTCAATCACATCCACCGTCAAGGCTTCAACTTTGCCATCGATGGCAGCCACGAAGGCTTTAAAGTGTGCACTTTCGTTGTGGTAGTCAATCGCTTGCTGTGATTTCCAGACTTCCAGAATCACATACTTCAACGCATTCTTCACATCTTGGTGCAATTCATACGAAACATTACCTTCTTCTTTGCGTGTTCCATCGACCACGGCACGAAATACCTTTTCCAATTCCTTTTGGAACGCTTTCTTTGCGACAACTGTCGCGACAATCTTTAACTCTGCCATAACTAACTATTTAAGTATTAATTGATAATAGCCCTACTTTACTTGATTTTAGGGAGTGGAGACAAGGGGGGTCGAACCCCTGACCTTGTGATTGCGAACCACACGCTCTACCAACTGAGCTATGCCCCCCCAAAAGCTTTGTAAGAATTTACACACAAAACTTGATGCGACAAAAGTAGATGAAAGTTACGGGATTTCCAAACGTTCAAAATAAAAAAACAAGGTAGCATTATTTACGGTGACCTACTTATCAGCTCCCTGCATAAACAATGAAGATGGTTGGTCGTTTATCTATATCCGGTGTTGCTTGTTGTTTCCACTTGTAGATGGGGAGTGTTTTAATGTACTCATTGTGAGTGGTAATGTCGCAGGATACCGAAAGCAATGATTTAGATGATAGGCATGACAGCATATCTTGAAACAACTTCACGTTGCGGTAGGGTGTTTCGATGAATATCTGGGTGCGGTTCTCTACGGCGGACTGCTTCTCGTACATCCGCAGGGCTTTTATCCTGTCGTGGCTGTTGATTGGCAGATAGCCGTTGAAGGAGAACGTCTGACCGTTGCACCCTGAGGCAATCAAGGCCAACAAAATGGAAGACGGTCCCACCAACGGAACAACCTTATAGTCATGCTGATGAGCCAATGCCACGAGTTCGGCACCCGGGTCAGCAATCCCCGGACATCCCGCTTCCGAAATCACACCGACATCACCCTTCTCCAACCACGACAAGTAGGATACGACCTCCGTGTGCGTCGAATGTTCGTTTAAGTCAAGAAAGACAAGCTCATCAATACAAATGTCTCTATCTATCTGCTTCAAGAAACGGCGAGTGTTCCTCTGACTTTCAGTTGCAAACACCTTGATTTGTTTGATGATGGCAACCACATCCGCAGGCAGGACACAAGAGAGTTCTGTGTCGCCTAATCGATTGGGTATAAGGTATAATGTGTTCATCTTTCAGTGCGTTATGCTTTGGTGGGGTTTATCGTTTTGTCATACCATATTAATATAGTATCAATGCAAGATGCTTGCGGACTACTTGTTTAACATCCGCCATTGCCACCTTCCGTTGGAGTTCCTTTTCCATGGATGTCACCTCTTTGTCCCGAAACCCGCAGGGATTGATATACTCGAAGTAGTTCAAGTCCGTATTCACATTCAGTGCAAAGCCGTGCATGGTAATATAATTGGAGCACCTCACCCCGATAGCACACAGCTTGCGGGCACAATTCATCTCCACC
>BNXR01000119.1 GCA_025999735.1 Bacteroidia bacterium
AATAGGATACCTAGCAAGCTCCCATTTCGCAAAAAAATACTTATCACCAGCAGTACCTAAAGGAAACGTGTCTATGACTGCATTACCCGAAAAATCACTGCTTTCATACCAACCCAAAAAACGATAATCGAAGGACTTCGGGGGAAACAATCGAAGGACTTCTTTATTTGTATAGCTCGTAGCGTTGAGCGGATTCTGTATGCCTATACCCACGTCATACGTTACATTGTACGATACCTCCGCATCTAATTTCAGATTATCTATCGCCCATCCATTCGTCTGATTACTAAAAGAGGTTGAAGTGCTGTCGTCATAACAAAAAGCAATATGCACTGCTTCTTTATCTCTGTAATCTTCTAAAGAAAGAATGATGGTATCCCAAATAGGCTTGGTTTTCTCTTCGCCAAGAGAATATAGAGTCACCCAAGTACTGCCATCAGTAGATATATTTACAGAAGTCGTACCTCCCCTACGTCTATCATTGTAACTATCAAATGATAAGCTTATGTTTGTAAAATTTGTAAAATCCATCACCGGTAAGTTCATCCATAATTTATGCGTTGTCGTAAGACTAATACCATGCGAGAGATCATCAAAGAAAAGGTAATTACCGTCGTGATCCGGTATAATAAATTGGGGATTACTGGTCTTTATGCCGACCTGCCAACCGGCTTTACCGACATCACTTACGTTATTTAGACCGGCATGGTCGAAAATAAAACACGCTGGCAAACCACCGCGATTAAAATCTTCAAATTTCGCATAACGCTCGTCGTTATTGCAAAAAGGATGCACTATCTGTGCCCTTCCAATAGTTGCAGATACTGAAAACAGGCAACTTATCACAAAGCATCTAAATAATATCATCGGTAATTTTTCATTTTTGAGATTGCACAAAGCAGACAATTTGAACTTTTCTTGGGCCTTCATAGCCACCTTAATATCTTGATTTACTTGTTCTTCTATTGTCATACTCCCCTATTTTTTTACAAATTGTAAATGAATGACACTTTATAACTTGCAAATATACAACATTTTGCTCAAAACAAAAAAATAATTAATCAAAAAACAAAAAAATTACCACTTTTTTAGCGAACTTTCCGCTGTAAAAAACGGTTTTTCACTTGTTTTCATTCTGCACACTTGGAAATCCCGAAATTTTCATGTACTTTTGCGCTCGCTCTCAATCATGAATCATGAAATAGTATGTCAAAACTTTACATCATCCCCACACCTATTGGTAACCTCGAAGACATTACCCTGCGTGCTTTGCGTCTTCTCAAAGAGGTAAACTTGATTTTGGCGGAAGATACACGCACGACTTCTGTTTTGTTGAACCATTATGACATCCATACGCCCTTGACCTCTCATCACAAATTCAATGAGCACAGGCAAGTAAGCAAGATTGCAGCGCAAATTCAGGAAGGGAAGAATGTAGCCCTTGTGAGCGATGCAGGCACGCCGGGTATTTCCGACCCCGGTTTTCTGTTAGTTCGCACTTGTGTGGAGTTAGGCATTGAAACAGAGTGTTTACCGGGGGCAACGGCCTTTGTACCGGCAGTAGTAAATGCAGGCTTTCCATGTGACCGCTTTTGCTTTGAAGGCTTTCTACCACAAAAGAAAGGGCGACAAAAGAGGTTGTCCCAATTAGCAGGAGAGAGTCGAACGCTCATCTTTTATGAGTCGCCTTACCGTGTAGGGAAGGCCTTGGAGCAGTTTTCCGAGACTTTTGGTGCGGACAGACCTGCTTGTGTGGCAAGAGAAATTAGCAAGAAGTTTGAAGAATATAAACGCGGCACCTTAGCCGAACTCACCACCTTTTACAAAGAAAACACCGTTAAGGGAGAGGTCGTCATCATCATCAGTGGAGAAGTTCATGGTAACACGCCGACTGCAAACCAACAAGAACGAGGGGAGATGGATGTATGACAACATTCTCGAGTAAAACGATTTGGACCATTGCCTATCCCATCATGTTTGGGAACCTCGCGCAGACACTCATTGTGCTGATAGACACTGCTTTTCTCGGACATGTCGGTCGCGTGGCTTTGGGAGCATCCATGATGGCAGGGATGTATTACTACGTTTTTACCACGCTGGCATGGGGATTCAGTGTTGGCGTGCAAATCATTGTCGCCCGCCGCCTGGGGGAAGGAGCTTTAAACAAAATTGGGGCAGTCCTTCAACATGGAATACTGTTTATGCTTGCGTTGGGTTTGGCTTTATTATCTGTATTACATTGTTTCACAGACCAATGGTTATCACTTGTTGTACAATCTCCTGCTATTTTAGAGGCCACTTCTGAGTTTATGGCTTATCGGCATTACGGGATAGTGTTCGTCTGTTTCAATTTCTTATTTCGGGCGTTCTATATTGGATTGTCGAACACGAAAGTGATTATCTATACCACTTTGGTGATGGCCGTCGTTAATATCTTCCTTGACTACGTGCTGATTTTTGGCAAGGGCATCTTCCCCGAAATGGGTATCGGTGGAGCGGCCTTGGCATCGGTTTGTGCAGAGGCTTGTGCGTTTCTGTTTTTTATCATCTACACGCTCGTAAAGTTACCGTTGAAGGTGTATGCCCTTGCGACTTGGCACAAGTTGGAAGCTGCTTTGGTAAAGGTGATTTTTAAATTAGCCTGTCCGACGATGTTGCAGAAACTCTTGTCTTTCGGTACTTGGTTTCTATTTTTCATTATGGTTGAGCATATAGGTGAGGTGCCTATTGCGGTTTCGGGTATTATACGTAGTACTTACATGCTGATATGTATTCCTGTGTTTGCGTTTGGAGCGACGTCGAACACACTTACCAGTCGCATTATCGGAGAGAAGAAGCCGGAAGAGGTTTTGAGCATTGTGTATAAGATATTACGGTTGAGTATGTTGTGTATCATACCGGTATTGGCTTTTTGCATCTTCTTTCCTTCGACGATATTGTCCATTTATACGGATGATGCGGAACTCATTCGCCACGCTATTCCGACACTTTATGTGGCTTGTCTTGGGGCGGTGTCCCTATGCTTTGGTATCATCGTCTTTGAGGCGGTATCCGGCACCGGTAATACCATGCACGCACTCGGCATGGAGTTTGTAATCCTTATTTTCTATACGCTTGCCATTTTGGTGTATGCCAATATGGAAGGGGCAAGGGTGGAAATCGTGTGGCTATCGGAGACCCTATACGGAGGGTGCATGGGACTTGTGTCCCTGTTATACATGAAGCGGGTACATTGGAGTAAAAAGATTGTATAGGGTGCTTAGGTGTTTAGGCGATGCCTCATTCAATAGAGTCGTTTTTGGCGATGTCTGCGCACCTTTGAGGTATTAACCCACATTGCGCAAAATCTTGCGCCCCTACAATAAGCCAATATGTGTACAAATCTCCTTGATGTTGTCGTAAATATCGTCGTTGCACGAATACATGGCGGCTACGCCAATAAGGGCAACGACTAAAATAATCTGTAATTTAAACTTTCTCATAATCCTCTAATTTATTAATTATTTGTTATGACACAGGGTTATCAAAATTCAACCCGCTACGGGATTGAGCGGATTAATGCTGTAAACTTCTATATTAGACAAACGCACCCCGTTATTGGAGTAAGCCGGAACATAAAATCTGACTTTATCGGTTGATACACGCTTAAATTCCTTATAGTACTCCGACTTATTATCATTGTCTTCGCTGACAACATCCACCCATGTCCCATTCACCTTCGCTTGCAACCGAAACTGTTTCACATTCGTTCCGCGCCATATTTTACAGGCATTGATAGCGTATGTTCCCCGCAAATCAATCTCCATCCAGTGTTCGGTATTCAAACCATTCGAAACCCATCTTGGAGTATTGCCAAATTTTACCCAAAACGCAGGCATTTGACCCGTATTGTCGGTAAGGGAAACATCACTATATATTACCGGTTTATTCTTGGCAACATTGACCATTGTTGTCGGTACACCCGTTTTCATCAGCGACTTTAAACCGGCTAAATGTTCGGTATATACCTGTCTGGGTGCGATATTATACTTTTTGCACAGTGATGCGGCTATGCCGACTACTTCGCCCATCATGCCGGTCTGCTGTTGAATCCGTATGGTACCAAAAGCTACATGGGTTACGCTAATGTTTCGCCCTGCCATGAACAGGTTGTTAATATTCCGTGAATACAAGCAACGATAGGGAACATGGTAGGGGGAAAAATATGTTTTTACACAGTAACTGAAAAATTCTTCACCCGGAAAATATTTACTGTTTTTCGGGTCGGGATAGTGCAAATCCAGGGGCCAGGTAGTCGTAAAACTAGCATCACTATATTGTACCTGGTTTTGTATATCGTTTTGATTTAAAATGACGTCTCCCAGCAACCGGCGTGATTCTCTTTTTCCGGCAATATAGGCCAGCCAGGATATTTGCCTGTTGGAGAATTTCGGAATATTGTTTTTCACATACGACCAATTACCGAAAATAGCCCGAAAATTGTGGTCCCTGATATTTTCTGCCTCGGTGATGGTATTTTTGTTAAAACCACCTTCCCACCTCCAATCTTTATCCCCCTCCACGTAAAAATCCGGATTCATCTGGCAAGCCCAATCCAATACCGGAAAAGTTGAGGGAACATCTGATGTCTCGTATGTCCACAAATTAGAAGTCCCGGTCTTGGCATTGTCCGCAATAGTTGGAGCCAAGGTTTCCAAAGCTTCATAAGTACCCTCTCTGCCCATTCGGTAGTCTGCTCCTGCTAGGTAGCCGACCGTTGCATCTCCGGTGCAATCGGCGAAACAGTTTCCTTCAAAACGCAATTCTGTGCTGTTTTCGATGTGGCGGGCGACAACGGCTGTTATCGTATTTTGATTCATTTCTGTTTTGAAAACATGCATGTTCAGGTATAAATCCACATGGGGAGTCTGCTGAACCATTGCCAATTTTTCATCATCAATGTACGCCTTCGGAGGTCCTGCGTTATAATAGTGTCTCTCCATCTTCACGGCTATCTCTCTCATCACATTTCCGAGATTCGGATAGAGATTGTAATCATTATCGCCGCTTAATCCGAATGGGATGGAACCGTGATTGCCACCATAAATGGGAAGGTCGTTGATTAATCCGACCCGAATTTCCGAACTATTGTTGCCGCCAAGAACAGGGCGGTCGTTTATCAATGCCACTGTTAGCCCCAGGCGACCGGCAGAAACCGCTGCACAAATTCCGGCAATTCCTCCGCCGACAACCACCAAATCATACTGTTTGGTATTCT
>BNXR01000120.1 GCA_025999735.1 Bacteroidia bacterium
CTCCTAATCCTACGCTTACATACACTTATAGCGGTTTTAATCCAGGTGATGACATAGCTAATTCGATTTTTGAAGCACCGCAATTTAAAACGACAGCAGTGGTATCGCCACATAGCCCTGTGGGCAAATATCTCATTGATATAAACAATTCCTATCTCGCTACATCAATTAATAATAATTACGCCTTTAAGTACAAAACGGACACATTAGAGATAGTGAAAGCCAATCCGGGGATTAGCTTTACTACGCCGGTGCCGTTCCCTGTCTCTTTCATTGCCCCTCATGAATTTACCAATCCGGTTGTTAACCCTAGCGGTGTAGGTACGATAACGTATAGCACATCGCAGGGATCGGTAGATAATGCTACCGGCAAGCTAACTTACTTGAACACCGGCTACATTGTCGTTACGGCAACATATACAGGGGCAGCTAACTACAAGGATACAACCATATCCTACACGTTGCACGTGCGTGGTGCAATCCCAACTTTAACATTTGCTGATCCCACACCTTCTCCCGTGACCTATAAGCCTGGAGTTGTGTTTAAGAATGAAGCAACCAGTAATAGTACGGGAGATATCAGCTATGCAGTGGTGAGTGGTCGCGGTACGGTGAGTAGTGCTACCGGAACGGAAGGAGAGCTGTCGAATGTATATGCAGGCTTGCTTACAATAGAAGCTACCATAGCACCCACCACTGATTATGAGTCGACTACGGCTACCTATCAGATACTGATTAAAAAAGCCGTTCCCATCCTTGCGTTTGCCACGTCGCAGGATGACGTGATTAGCGATGGGCCTCATTATTATGATCCGAACTTTACTTATACGAACGAAGCCAGCGCTGCCCCGAGCACTCCGAGCACAGGTAAGGTTACTTACACCGTAATCCCTTCTGACAGAGGTAAGGTAGATAATGATGGGGTTTTAACAAAAGTAACATCCGGAGTAGCACCACTTGAAATAAAAGCCCATCTGGCCGCGGATACCAATTACAGTTCCAAAGATACGACCTATCAGATTATTATCGCTCCGGTCCAAGCGGCCATCTCGTGGAATTTAGCTGACCCTTACACCGCAGCTAAGTATGGCGATACCATACTATTAGAAGCTGTTTCCAGCGACGGTAAGCCGGTAAGCTACGCCGTGTTGGGCGGTTCCACAGCGTTACAAATTGTAGGGTCAAAGGCTATCGTCAGGTCAGTAGGTAATAACGTAAAAATAGAGGCTTCTCAGCCTTCAGCAAGTCCAAACTACCTTGCACCTGCTCCTGTGGAAAAGACGTTCAACCTTCAGCCAGCCCTTCTTACCGTTAGGGCAAACAATAGTACCAGCGAGTATGGCGACGTTCCGGTGTATTCAGCCACTTATAGCGGGTTTAAATTTAACGATAATGAGACTGTTTTGACCACTCCTCTCACATACGCTCCTACTGCTGCCACAGCGGCAACCACAGTGCCGGGGTTGTACCCCATTACTTTATCAGGTGCAGCGGCAGCCAATTATACTTTTGCTTACACTCCTGGCGGCACGCTGACCATCACTCCGGCTCCCTTGCATGTGCACGCTACCCCTGCTTCCAAAATCTACGGCGCTGCAGACCCCACTTTTGGGTTCACCTTTGAGTCAACAGACTTTAAGAATGGCGATAATGCCGGGAGCATCACTGGAACAGACATACCCACGGCATACAAGGATGCGGCGACCAGCAATGATGCAGGAACTTATCCTAAGGCCATCAGAGTGCAAGCTCCTACAACGGTGAATGACAAATATTATTTCATCTATGACTCGGCGACCTTTGTAATCACCAAGAAGCCTCAAACAATAACATGGACAAGTGCAACTGTGCAGAAATATTATGGCGATGCCCAGTTTAGCCCTGCGTGCACCGATGGGACAACGCCGCCGCTAACCACTACCGATATTGTTTACACATCCAGTAACCCAAGCGTGGCCAGAGTGACAGGCACCGGTGCGGGTGCTCAGCTCACCATTGTGGGTGTAGGTACGTCCTTCATAACGGCCACTAAGGCAGGGAACAATAACTATGCAGACGCACCTCCGGTAATTATGACGCTCAACGTCGGTGCGGGCACACCGACCATCTCGTGGAATAATTCGGCAACAGATTATCCGGCTATGTATGGTGATACGCTCAAGTTTGACAATGTTCAGCTTCCGACTGCTTCTTCTAGTGTCAACACAGGGTTTGATATTGAATACGTGTCGAGTGACAATACGAAGTTGGAAATTATAGGGTCTGGGTCTGGGCAGAGAGCTATAGTTAGGGAGAGTAGCAGCACGGTAACAATCGAGGCTCATCAGGCAGGTGGTACTAACTACAATACCGTTACTTCTGCGACAACAAATACTATTAACTTTGCGCCAGCACCGCTTATCGTAAAAGCAGAGGATAAGTACATTACTTATGGCGAAACCCCTGTCTATACAGTTTCTACCAGTGGGTTTAAATTGGACGATGCGACGATTCCTGGCCTTGTGACCGGTCCTCTGTCATATACTCCTATTCCTGCCACAGCGGCAACCCATGTGCCTAACACCTACACCATTAGTGTGACAGGTGCAGCGGCCACCAATTATACTATTACTCCTCAATCCGGCTGGCTGTATATAGCGAAGGCTCCCTTGCATGTGCACGCTACCGCTGCTACCAAAACCTACGGCGCTGCAGACCCCACTTTTGGGTTCACCTTTGAGGCAACAGACTTTAAGAATGGCGAAGGTGACGCGGACATCACTGTACCAGACAGACCCACGGCCTACAAGGATGCGGCGACCAGCGATGATGCAGGGACTTATCCTAAGGCCATCATACTGCAAGCTCCTACAACGAACAACAAATATTATTTTGTTTATGACTCGGCGACCTTTACTATTAGCAAGAAGCCTCAAACAATAACATGGACAAGTGCAACTGTGCAGAAATATTATGGCGATGCCCAGTTTAGCCCTGCGTGCACCGATGGGACAACGCCGCCGCTAACCACTACCGATATTGTTTACACATCCAGTAACCCAAGCGTGGCCAGAGTGACAGGTACCGGTGCGGGTGCTCAGCTCACCATTGTGGGTGTAGGTACGTCCTTCATAACGGCCACTAAGGCAGGGAACAATAACTATGCAGACGCACCTCCGGTAATTATGACGCTCAACGTCGGTGCAGGCACACCGACCATCTCGTGGAATAATTCGGCAACAGATTATCCGGCTACGTATGGTGATACGCTCAAGTTTGACAATGTTCAGCTTCCGACTGCTTCTTCTAGTGTCAACACAGGGTTTGATATTGAATACGTGTCGAGTGACAATACGAAGTTGGAAATTATAGGGTCTGGGTCTGGGCAGAGAGCTATAGTTAGGGAGAGTAGCAGCACGGTAACAATCGAGGCTCATCAGGCAGGTGGTACTAACTACAATACCGTTACTTCTGCGACAACAAATACTATTAACTTTGCGCCAGCACCGCTTATCGTAAAAGCAGAGGATAAGTACATTACTTATGGCGAAACCCCTGTCTATACAGTTTCTACCAGTGGGTTTAAATTGGACGATGCGACGATTCCTGGCCTTGTGACCGGTCCTCTGTCATATACTCCTATTCCTGCCACAGCGGCAACCCATGTGCCTAACACCTACACCATTAGTGTGACAGGTGCAGCGGCCACCAATTATACTATTACTCCTCAATCCGGCTGGCTGTATATAGCGAAGGCTCCCTTGCATGTGCACGCTACCGCTGCTACCAAAACCTACGGCGCTGCAGACCCCACTTTTGGGTTCACCTTTGAGGCAACAGACTTTAAGAATGGCGAAGGTGACGCGGACATCACTGTACCAGACAGACCCACGGCATACAAGGATGCGGCGACCAGCGATGATGCAGGGACTTATCCTAAGGCCATCATACTGCAAGCTCCTACAACGGTGAACGACAAATATTATTTCATCTATGACTCGGCAACCTTTACTATTAACAAGAAGCCTCAAACCCTGCAATGGGCAGCGACATGGCAACCTTCAGGTAGGACGGTAGATTATGGTGTTGCTCCGATTAACCTTTCGGCGGAGTGTACCGATGCGACAGCGTCGCCGCTAGGCAGTACTTCCATATCTTTCAGTTCTAGTAACCCTAGCGTGGCCACAGTCTCAGGTAGCACGCTCACTATTGTGGGTGTAGGTCGGACCACTATAACAGCCACCAAGGCAGGGAACAACAACTATGACGACGCTTTCTCCACTAGGATACTTGATGTAGATCCGAAACAAGCGAGCATCACATGGAATTTAGCGAGCCCAAACAACACATTCGCTTATGGTGATACCATACTATTAGACGCTATTTCCAGCGACGGTAAGCCGGTAAGCTACGCCGTGTTGGGCGGTTCCACAGCGTTACAAATTGTAGGGTCAAAGGCTATCGTCAGGTCAGTAGCTAATAACGTAAAAATCGAGGCTTCTCAGCCTTCAGCAAGTCCAAACTACCTTGCACCTACTCCTGTGGAAAAAGAGTTCAACCTTCAGCCAGCCATTCTTACCGTCAGGGCAAACAATGCGACCAGCGAGTATGGCGACGTTCCGGTGTATTCAGCCACTTATAGCGGGTTTAAATTTAACGATAATAATACTGTTTTGACCACTCCTCTCACATACACTACTAGCCCCATCAACGCCACGGCAACCACAGTGCCAGGAAGCTATACTATTACAGTATCAGGTGCAGCGGCAGCCAATTATACTTTTGCTTACACTCCTGGCGGCACGCTGACCATCACGCCGGCTCCCCTGCATGTGCACGCTACCGCTGCTACCAAAACCTACGGCGCTGCAGACCCTATTTTTGCGTTCACCTTTGAGGCAACAGACTTTAAGAATGGCGAAGGTGACGCGACCATCCTTCCAGCCGAAAGACCCGTGGCATACAAGGATGCGGCGACCAGCGATGATGCAGGGACTTATCCTAAGGCCATCATACTGCAAGCTCCTACAACGGTGAACAACAAATATTATTTCATCTATGACTCGGCGACC
>BNXR01000121.1 GCA_025999735.1 Bacteroidia bacterium
ATAAAAACAGATACATATTGATTAACACTTTTAATTCGTTGTACTATTATGAGACTGACACTCCATATCACCCTCAGACTGCGACAGGCTTTTTGCACACTACTCATGCTGTGTGCAAGTTTAAGCACTTTTGGGCAGGGCAATAGTGTCACGGTAGCGGTCTCCTTAACACCCCCCTATTCGCTTGTACTGTCGGATTATGCTAAACCGGCATCGCAGCAATTGGTGACCACCATTATGGTGAATGATATGCGCATAGTGAACATGCCGGTACGATTGCATATCAAAATGGAAACGGCTACCGGCGTGACCATAGAGACCGCACCAAATATCCTCGTGAATGCCCTCTACCTGTCAGGTGGAATGACGCACCTGCTTTTCGGACGTGATTTAGCGCCCTATTTTGACATTAACAACCTAAATTTCAAGGGCTACAGCAAAGAAGATTACCGCCGAACGGGACAGTTACCAGAAGGCTTTTATCGCTTTTCGGTAGAACTGCGCCACTTTATCACCGGTCGTCCGATAGGCAATCCCGGTAAGGCGATGGCATGGATTGCCATAGGAAAACCACCTACGCTGAAATCACCCGAAGACAAAGCCGAACTGGGACAAATTCAGGGAGCGGCTCTCACTTTCTCATGGATACCCACTATTGTGGGAGTACCTAATGGAGGTGCACAATACAAATTTGAACTTTGGGAACTGCGCATTCCGGGCATCAACCCGAATGTAATCGTACAATCCATGCCTGCCAAATACACGGCAACACAGATGCACAGCACCTTAATCGTCCATCCGACGGAAATGTTCTTGGAGCCGGGTATGCAGTATGCGTGGCGGGTGACGGCATCCGACATTGCGGGAATGCTTCCTTACGCCCAAGACGGACACAGCGAAGTACGCACATTCACCTATCAATGCAAATGCGACAGTGTCACCAACTTTACAGTAAAAAGAGTAGGCAAACAAGCCACCTTTAAGTGGGAACCCGCTGCAAACCATACTTCTTTTAACGTAGAAATGGATAACCCCGGCTCCGATTGGACAAGAAAAGAGCAAACTTTCAACAGTCAGGCTACTTTAAATTTTGCCGAGGGAAAGACCTATCGGATGCGGATACAATCCATTTGCAACGGCAATGCTGAAAATGCAAGCCCCTTTACTAATTGGCTATCGGTAACTATACCCCTACCGCCCCCAATGTCGGAGTATTGCCCGGAATGTGCTTGTGGATTGGAAAAAGCACCTATTCCTATAACGAATTTCAAACTCCGAGATGACTTAAAAGCAGGGGATTTGCTCATAGACCCTCGTGATGGGGGCAGTCGTTACACGATAAAATCTGCCACTTTACAAGGTAATGGCACTTACAAAGGGTTAGTTTTATTTTGGATAGGGACATGGAATGTGAAGGTCCTCTGTGAATATTCGGATATGTCTGTAAATACAGATAATCAGATACTTGCGATGCATTGCAAGAGTATTAATAGACCCAAAAATTTGTTGAATGTGGATGTGGATGCTACAAAAGAATACATTGACAGTTTGACGAATGCTGTGGTGTCGTTGTCAGAGAGAGATGAAGAGCCTGAATTTACAGGTACTGTTTTCCCCGAAAATGTGGTTACTGTGGATTTCACGATGCCTGACAATCCGACTGCCATTCTCACCAGAGCAGGGGGATTGACGGTTACGGACGAGAACGGCGGGAACTCGCACACTGTTGAATTACCGAAAAATGAAGACGGAACACCGCAACTGCCTGCAACGATACAAGATGAAGGTGGAAAGAAATTTGTTGTAGATGAAAAAGGAAACATAACGTCGGCAGGCAACAATGATAATGCCGATAACTTAGACGAAGTGGTTGTACCGGGATTGTCAGATAATTATGAAGTAGTTATCAATGGTGATGTCAGCAAAGTAACAACGAAACCAGAAATTAAACTTGTGCCTTCACACCAAATGTACGAAATGAAAGTACAGAAAAACAATGGTGACACCGTAGATATAAATAAAATTCAATGGAAAATAGGAAAGCAAATTGTTGATTCTACCGATACACAAAAGATTGTTGTCGCTGATAAGGCGGTAAGTGTACTCATTTCTGAGAAAGTGGCCAATAGCAAGGGAAAAACAGAATTAGCAAAAATAGCAGCATTTGAATTTGTTGTCAAGACATCCATTTCTGTAACGTTTTCTACTTTATCTACTTACGATGGCGAATTTGGTTTTGATGACGGCGAAGATTTTGCAGAAAATTCTGTACCAAAACAGGGGAAACAGTACGAAACTATCCAAATAACAGAGGCAAAAAATAAGGTAAAAACCTTATATGTCCCTTGGCTAACCCTATCACAAGGACAGCCGCCCGCTACCTTAAAAGTTAATCTATCCAAAACAATAGACGGAGATAATATTTATGTAGAAGCAAGTAGTGGCATCACGGCTAATTATGACCAAGCACAAAAGAGGTTAACTGTAACTAACAATTCTTTGGATAATACGTTTGACAATCCTGCTTATATCTCATTTTATCGAGATGATAAGTATGAATTGCAAAAGAAAATGTTGATTGGTAAATTGGCTGTGGTAAGCAGGAAACAATTCAGTCCAATTAATGTACAGATTATTTACTTCGCTTCCGATACAACTCGTATTAAAAACACCGTTGATGCAGCAAAATTACAGAATTTGCTCAATTCAAAATCATTAAATCAGTCTTTCGCTCAGTTTGCTGTATTGCCCAATATTATACGCATAAAAGGAAATCTAAGTGGCATTCTAGATACAGAACGTGCTTATGGTGAGATTAAAACGATATGTAGTGATGATAAAGGAATGGCAATCAATTACAGCAACCATCCAACAACAGTTTATGTAGTACTTACTGATAAAGAATTTAAACTATCCATTCGCAATGATGGCAAAGAATCGTACATAGCAGGAGGTGTCTCTTATGACAAAGGAAGAAGATTACATAATAATCTTGCCGTAATGTGGCTGGTGGAAAATTCAACTGAAAATAAGGAAAAAGCCATAATCCATGAAATCGGGCATACCCTTGGCTTAAGGGATGTGTTTAAAGATGAACTATTAGGTGGTAATCCTAATGCTCCAAGACCAACAAAAAACTCAACAAAGTCAAATTATATGGATTACTACATAAAAAGAAAAATGTTTTTCAAAACCCAAATACAGACTATTATTGATAACTTAAAGAAAGGAGAAAAACCATGAAATATATTTATTCCTTTCTATTTGTTGCATTAATTACAATAAATTTATCTGCACAAATGTCTATTGAAGAGATTAATCACAGGTTAGAAACCCGACCGTATTTTCGCCTTGGGCTTAATTATGACATGAATATTGTTTTGCCAGATAGTGTGCAAGAAAAATTTGCGAAAGCGTTAAATAGAGAAATTCCAGAAAGGGTATTTGACAGTTTGACGGCATTCACGCCTGAATATAAGGAACAAACTCTTCGAAATATTATAAGAGATTGCAGAGAGGACACTCTTTGCGTTCAAGAGCAGTATCAAAAACATTTACAACAGCATAGAGAAAAATACAGTAGAATGTACGCCACTGATATCATGCCTACAATTCTGATTCTAACAGCCTCTAATTGGCAAGTTAAAAGAGCTATACCGATATTAGAAAAAGCTATTGGGGACACAAAATATGACCAACTATCTGTATTAATGGCTTTAGCCAAACTTGGTAACGATTCTATTAAACAAGTTTTGATAGAACGATATACATTACCTTATGTATTGAGTACCACTCAAGCAGACACGATAGATGACAATAGTAATCTACAAGGTGTGAGTATTTCTGGTTTAGCGTCTGATGGAGTGAAACTTGCAATGTATTTACAAAGTAAAGAAATGTTATTAAATATTTTAGATTTAATATACATAAGGGGTAGAGAAGAATATTGCATTGGAGACGACTACTGCTATACCCCCCTATGTGTTGTCTATTTTATGGATGAATATAATAATTATATTTATTTTCACAATTTCCCTAATTATGGTATATTTAAGAAAATTTGTTATGACTATGCTTGGAGCATAAGGCCTTTAGATGGAAAAAAACGCAGTAAGAAAGAAAAAAAAGAACTACAAAGGTTACTATCCACAGAATATCGTACAAAAATCAAAATGCAATTACGGGAGTGGATAATTGCAAATGTGAATTTTGAATAAATAGGATACTATGTTAGTATATCAAAAAAATAGCAATTATAATAAGGTAAATCCTATAGATTATTTAACCACTAAATTTAATTCAACCAATATCAACAAAATAGAACTCGATAAAAACTTTTTTTGAAAAATATTTTACAAAATGCTATGACATTTCAAAATTGATAAATATATTTGCACTGGAAAACTAAACAAGTACTAAGATGAGAAGATTATTTATTATTACGACTTTGCTGTTTTATTTTTTCAACCTTTACGCACAGGTAAGCGTGGGTGCGATTGACTTGGCTGTTATAGATAACGTGCCAACGGTGCAGACTGAAAAGATAGATGCTGCGATGACGGCTATGAAGGCGGTGCAGGATGCGGGTGCGTATATCGAATCTCTGAACGATGTCTTAAATGGAGAGATTGTATTCCCTGTTGGTATCAAAAAAGGTAGCTATGAGTTAATTCTACATCGTCTTGAATACGATGAAAAAATATACAAACAAAAGATTTACCTCACGTGTGCCTTCAAGTTTAAAGGCTCAAAAGAAATAATCGCCTTTGAAGGAGCGGTAAACATCACCGATTTTAACGGTTTGGGTATAAGCGGCAAACTATCCCTCATCGCACCGGTACGGCGGGACATCGGCAAGCAATCTACACTCGTCATCCGTGAAGGCACTACCGCCAGCTTCGACTGTGACGGTATAGAGGCTTTCGATGCAAAAATGGCGTGGGTGGTCACCTCTGACTTTATCATTCCAAGTGACGAAAACGGAACGCCTACCAATAGCCGTTTACAAGTACCTTTTGAAGCACAATTCAGTGATTTTG
>BNXR01000122.1 GCA_025999735.1 Bacteroidia bacterium
ACGTCACCGCCACAGACGCGAAGGGTGAAAGTCAGTCCATCTCTTACATCGTCAACATCGGTAAAGAAGCATATAATATAGGTATCAATATGGCGGAGGAGATGGATAAAAGCCAGCCCCTGCACATCCCCATTACAGCCACTAATTCGGCGCATGTCAAGCTATCCAAGCACTTACAGTACACGGTTTCCAAGTTGCCTGCCCTCACCAACATAGACAGTGTCTATCAGGTGGATAAAGTGAAGGGTATCAAAACAGTGGCAGAGGGGAACTTTCAGACATGTAGTGTCTATTCAGGTGCCTCTTCAAGTGCCGCGCCAAGTGCCTCTTCCAAGTGCAAAGATTCGCTGTACCTTGATTGCAGGACGTGGGAGTCGGGTGCGTACCTGTTGAATGTGGAGGAACGGCAACATGACACTGTCCTCGTGAGTGAGAAGCGCATATTTTACCTCTACTCCCAACAAGACAAACGACCGCCAGTGCGGACTTATCTGTGGGTGTCACCCCAAAAAGATGTGTGCGAGGTGGGCGAAGAGGCATCCTTTTTGGTGGGCACAGCCGCAAAAGACCTGTACCTATTGTGTGAGGTGTTCAATGGCTATCAAGTCATTAGGAGAGAACACCTTATTCTTTATTCACTTCTTTAAATTTAATTAATTATGGCTACATTGCACACAATTAAGGCGCACTTGTACAACAATGCGCTAACAGAGGACCCGAACGATTATATCGCACGGGTTAGTTCAGAACGTTCTTTGACTATCAAAGACATTTGCGAGAGCGCGGTAGCGCGCGGCGGTGCGGACGTGTCCGCATCGGCAATGGAACATGCTACGAGTTTGTTCCTTAAAGAGATGGGTTACCGTCTCTGTGACGGTTTTGGTGTGAACACGGGCTACTTTACTGCCACTTCTCACATCAAAGGCGTGTTCAACAGTCCCAACGAGCAGTTTGACCCTGCGAAACACCGTATGTTGTTTGAGATGCAGCAAGGTGCGGAGTTACGCAAAGAGTTGGAGTGGGTAAGTGTGGACGTACTCGGCGTAGCCGAGTCTGGGATGTACATTGCCCAAGTAGTGGACGTAAAGACAGGCTCGGTGAACGACCTGCTCACGCCCAACTACAACCTCAAAATCAGTGGGCACAAGCTCAAGATTGCAGGCGACAACAATGCCAACGGTATTTACTTTGTTGCTGAGGTAGGTGGTGAACGTACCAAAGTCGATGCTATGGACATTGCAATCAACAACCCCGGTGAGTTGATTGTGATAACGCCTGTATTGGCAGCGGGGATGTACAAGGTTGAGATTACGACGCAGTACACGCCGAGCAATTTGCTTAAAGAGCCGCGTACCACCGTGTTTGACAAAATCTTGACGGTGCAATAGATGAGAGGGTCTCTCATCGTGTTATGAGAGACCCTCTCAACGCTCGATGAGAAGGTGTCTCATCGTGTTAGTGAAGGGTGTTCACTCGTGAGAGTGGATGCCCTTCACTCGTTTTGTTGCAGATTGTTCACTCAGATGATGAGAGGATGAGGTCACAAACAAACAATAGAATGATTTTTTTGCATATTTGTTTGCATATTCCTAAAAAGGTAGTTACTTTTGCGCCGACATTAATATAGTAGTAATATTAACAATTTTTATTGATGAAGGAATAAAAGTGCTTTAATGCACATAAGATAAATAATAATAGCGTTTTGCGTTATTCTTGGTTTGCATTTTCCACAGCAAACTCGTTTTTACGAGTTATAGTATCGAGAGTAAGTTGGCGAAGCGTCGTTTATACGGCGTGGAACGACTTGTAGATACTATAGGCGTGGAAACCTGCAAACCGACAGGTTGTTCCGCGCTATTTTTATGTACAATATTGAAGTTTCTAAAACAATTATTTATATACAAGTATTTATTAATTTAATTTTTATTATTATGAGAAAGACAAGTTATGTAAAAGTCGCCTTAATGGGCGCAATCACAATCGCAGGCGTAATGATGACGGGCTGCGGAGGTAACAAACAAGTTGCCTCAAATGTACCAACCCCCAAAGGCGGCAATCCGTTTGGAGGTGAAACTTACGAACTTCCTTGTGCTAAAGACGGTAGAGACACCGATGAGTTTTTTGGAGCTGTCGGTATTGCTTCCGGCTCCAAAGAAAGAATGGATGAACTACAACTTGCTGCGCTTGCCAATGCTCAAGCCGCTATTCGACCAAGATTGAAAAACGCTTACAAGGGTACGGTAAGCGACTTTACTGGTTCTTTGGGCGACGATTCAGGAACAAACCGCGCTGTTGGGTTGAAACGTGCAGGAGATATAGTTATTGACCAAATTATTGATAATACAACCGTTTCCTGTGGACCACGCTTCACAGCAGTGGATGAAAAAGGTAATTTGACTTGCTATGTTGCCATCCGAATTAGCAAAGAGGAAGTGGTTGATAAAGTTGCAAAACGTATATCGAGGGACAAGGAATTGCAAATCAAGTTTGACGAACAGCAATATCGCAAGCAAATGCAGGAAACCTTAAAGAAGTATAAAGAAGAACAGCAATAATCATAACCATGAACGAAATAAATATGAAACAGATATTAGTAAGTGCTTTATTGTTATTGCTTTGCGGGCAAGCAATGGCACAATGCGATAAGATAAAAACCAACTCGCTTGGGACACGAAAACACGCAAGCCCTGACTGGGTGAACAACGTAGATTTGCCAAATGACAAACTACCGAAATCGGAATTGAAGGCATTCACAGGCGTGGGGGTATCCCACAAGGCTGCCGAAGCCGATATGGAACTCAAAATGAAAAAGTTTGTGAGTCAAAAAACAGGATTACGGGTGCGAATATCGTCCGATAGCGGTGATGACCAAACACGCAGTACAGACGAACTGAGCATTAAAGCGCGCCCTGTCAGCAATTACTGGGAAGAATGCAAGGACGGAACTATTTATTATAGCACCTTGTGGCAAATATCAAACAACCCTACTAGCCAATGGTACGATATGAAGAATGTTTCTTTAAGTACCCGCTATGGTGTGGGGGTACGTCCATTTATCCCCGGTATGGCTCAGTTCTACAAAGGTCAAACAGGTAAAGGCGTTACATTTGTAATCCTTGAATCAGTCTTTTTAGCGGCTGGAGCAGGACTTGCATTCTTCGCAAATTCACAGTATGATGTAATAGGTACCCATACTTCTTCCGATAAAGTTCGCAATCAAGAGGACGATAGGTATTTTTATTCGAACTATAAAATGTCCATGCAGCTAGCCAATGGGGCATTTGCTGTAGCTGGAGTTGTGTATCTGATAAATATCATAGATGGTTACACCAGCCGCCCTAAGACACAGCGCATAAGGGTAGCAGCTGTACCAACCGTTAACCCAAACGGTATTGTCAATGGGGGTGCAGCATTGACGATGAGTATTAAATTTTAACCTTAAAAGAATGAAACGATGAGAGTAAAGAATGCAATTTTAATATTTTGTGTCGGTATCGTTGCGATGCTGGCAATTCAGGCTTGTACAATTAAAGAGATGCCCGAAGAAGGTGGAAGTTCCTCCATAATAATGAGCGAGCCCTCTTTTTCCAATGGTGATTGGACTATTAGTTTTACCGTCTCAGGCAGTCCGAAGGCATATGTTCGTGGCATTTGCTACGCTACCCATAGTTCTCCTACTATTAATGATGTAACTAAAGACATTTCGTTTAGCCCGTATAGTGGCGTCGCTTGGAATTACATATCAGGTGAATCAGTCACGCTATCCGGTCTTTCAGCAGGCACCTATTATGTACGAGCGTATGTATATTTCTCTGAAAGCACGGTGTCTTATAGTAGCAACGAAAAGAAATTTACAGTGGAATAACAAATACGAATAAGCACGAAATAGTCTGAATAGTCTTGAACCACGATTTTAATAAGTCTTGAACCATGATTTTAATAAGATTTACAAGATTAGCAAGATGAAAGAGGAAGGAAAGAGATGAGACAATTATCTTGGTCATCCTGATAATCTTGACAAAATCGTGGTTCAAGACAAGAGACAAGGAGGTTGCGGGTCAAGCCCGCAATGACAGATAGGTAGAGACGGGGTATGCCCCGTCTCTACATATTTACGCCCGCGTAGGGGCGACCCTCTCGGTCGCCCATGATAATGTTCATAATACATGGGGGCAGACCGCAAATAATCGGGTAGTTGCTTGTGGAATGGGAAAAGTTGTTTACCTTTGTGGCGAGAAGTATAATAAGATACAAATACTTAACAAGATAGAAATTGAACAATACATGCTAAAGCATGCGATTACTCAGAGTGCGTTACAAGCATGGATAGATAAAGTAGAAGCCGTCGAATGGAAAAACCACAACGACCTAAAACAACTTTTCCCGTCTGCCGATTATGTAGGTAATGCTCGCTATGTATTTAATATCAAAGGGAATGGATATAGAATAGTAGCCGTTGTTGTTTTTGTAATGGGTTTTATATCTATTCGATTTATCGGCACACATGCAGAGTATGATAAAATAGATTGTGCAACAATTTAAAGTATAGTTGATATGGATTTACAAACATTACAAAAAGTAGAAACGCGAGAGCAATATGATGCTATCCGTATGCGCGTGGACGAACTAATAAAAGAAACCACCGAAAAAGGTTTGTTGGAATCAAATGCCGACAATGATTATATCCGCGAAATAGGAAGACTTGGGATATTAGGTGCTCAATATGAGAACGAATATTATCCGTTTCAATGTCTTAAAGTAAGAAACAAACACCGCTCATCAAAAACATTCCACCTGATAGGCTGAATGTTCGATAACGCAGAGCGTTGTCTGAACCACGATTAAAAGGTCTTGAACCATGATTTTAATAAGATTTACAAGATTAGCAAGATGAAAGAGGAAGGAAAGAGATGAGACAATTATCTTGGTAATCTTGGTAATCTTGACAAAATCGTGGTTCAAGACAATGACGGATAGGTATAGACGGGGTATGCCCCGTCTATAT
>BNXR01000123.1 GCA_025999735.1 Bacteroidia bacterium
AATACAGTTCCTAAGCACATACTATTTGACTAATGTGAGCATAATCAGTTCCTTTGGTAGAGCCATGAGAAAGCAATATGTAAGCGAGGTCAAGTCGTATATTCGGATAGTCACCATAAAAGGCATTAGCGAAGTTGTATTTGAAGGCTGCATTGAAAGGTGATATGTTTTTTTGGCTGTTTTTAAACCCAATGTCAATAAATGGTAGCATGGTTAATTATTTTTTTCCGGTGCTATTTTTTTTATTGATAGGCAAGCAAGTTTTTGTGAATCGCAAGCGAAAAATATCGAATTGTTCATATATCTTTGCCTTTCGTATTGTCTTGAACCACTTTCAACGTCAATGATATCGCTGTTAACAACTAATTCGTTATTTTCGAGCGATAAGGTGAAAGTACAAATGAAAGCGGCTCCATTTTGCTCGCCCATTTTTTTTATGGAAGCTTCCGAAACCTTACCACTCCTTTGAAACTCTTGTTCAGCATCAATCAACGCCTGACTTGAGCGAGTAAATGCTTTGTAGCCGTCAATTTGCGTAAATGCTTTCTTCATACTCGAAACGATAATCAACTTATCGTTGTTAGAAACCGTACCCTGCATCGTTTTGGGCTGTAATACCGCCACCTCTTTGTCTTGCCCATAAGCCATATTCAGGCTCAGTAGGGCGAATAATAAAATAAATGTTCTTTTCATATTGTAATTTTTAATTTTTAGTTTGTTATTGCTTTTGGTTTTCCGAAAGTGCGTGACATGGTGCTGCCGAACAATTGTGCGATGACATCCTCGCACACGTCAGACAAATCATCGATTGTGAATGTAAAGGGCTTTGAACTTTTGGTCACCTTTGCCGTTTCCACATCTACAATACGCGCCGAAAGGTAGTTTTTGTCTTCGCCCATGCTACCTACTTTCACTACGCATACGAACTGTTCACCAAATTGTGCCCCTAATTTGGCAATCCGACTGTCATCCACGGCACCGGAACGTTGGTGCTCGTGTGCTTTTGCCACTGAGAAAATCATCGGTGCGCTCGATGGCGGTGTATTTGCCACTGCGCACAATGGCATCCACGATGTAGTCGCCCACAAAGCCGTTGAGTTTTCCTTCCTCATCACCGCTGGTCACGTACACGGCTACCTTCGGCTTTTCCTTTTCCTGCTTTTCCTGACTCGCAGGTTTCCCAAATTGCCCATGAGCTGCTGACATTGAGCAGAGGGCTAATAATACTACTAAAATCCTTTTCATATACATATTATTTAAAATTGTTACTATTCATTTTCAATAGCACGCAAAAAGCGTGCAAACAAATTGGTTATTGTTCACACGCTTTTATTAGCAGTTAAACGTCGTAAGGGTAATTATAAGTCAAAAAGGATACGAAAGAAATCTGCTTTTGTCAAGCCTAAATTTCGCAACGCATTTTTTATAATAAATTCAGGTACAGGCTCTATGTGTGTCTGCACTATGACAGGTCGTGTTAGTCCAAACTTTGCCCATACTTCGTGACCACCATTTGTACGGACAATTTTACATCCCGCTTTTGTCAGAAACTCTTGAAAATCGGCAATTTTTACGTTAGAAAGTTTTTGTGTCGGCATATTTTATGCAAATGCGGGGATTTGTACTTCCCTTTCTACTTTTTGATAACTGTTGCGATGAAAAACAATGTCTTTCAATACGTTATTAGTAGAAAGCATTTGCTCGGTACTTGGCGATTGCAACTTTTTTTTACTTTTGATTGTCCATCCGTGATTTTTCAAGTCATTGGCAAGCGTATTATTGCTAATACAATACGCTATATGTTCGCCAAATACGGTACCAAACTCGTTTTTTGCCTCTTCCTCTGTTTTGCCATAAGCCGATAAATCAAGAGCTGGACAATAAGTAATATACATATTACCATCTTGGAATAAATATAATTCCAACTTTGCCTCTAACGCATTCTTTGTTGTGGTTAGATGAGCATTAAAACTTAACTTATCCATATTACATAAATTATTAACGGCACAAAAATAGCCAAAATAGTTGATATTTGACCTATCAACAAAACATTTTTCAGTTTTTTGTGTGAACAATATGTCAAAGAACGTCGTTTTTCTTAAAACCTCACCGATACCCCTATTCCAGTATATTGGGTACTCAATATGGGCATCGGCGTGATGGTCGCTTTGTGCGTTTTATTCAACGGCATGTGGAAAGTCAGATAGTCTGTGTAGTCGCGACTCAACCCCCATATTCCCAAAATATCAAATACTACTCCGCTGACTAAGATAGCTCCTCCTGCTATTATCATGGCGACATCGTCCGTATTATATGCCAAAACTATGCCTCCTACTATGGTAACAGGAATGCCTATACCCAGAGCGATACCTCCTCCTGAATGAACATCGCTTGCATGCTGTTTTGCTCTATCCACACGCCTATTATAGCTGTCCTCGACATATTTTATTGAATCTGCCTTTGCTTTTGCTGCATCTGCCTTTGCTTTATCATCTGCAATGGCATTTTCCAATAGTTGTATAGCCACTTTGTCAGTCAATTTTATGATAGATGGCGTATCTTCGGCAGATAATTCTTCTTCGCTTGTGGCTAATATCATTGCCGTTTCAACATTTATCAATCTAGTTGCTAAAAATTTTGAGCCATAAGAAGTCATTATGTCCGCCACACATACATATTCAACACCAAAATACTTACCTAACTTTGCCAATTGATTGTCGTTCACATTTCCGCTATACTGGTAATCTGTTTCTTTGCTCATTTCTTTCAAAAAACGCATTGGTACGTTCCATCGCCACAAATTTGGGGCTTTTGGTAATGGCACTCACCAATTTTGTTCCCAATACTTTGTTTATGTCGCTTTTATTATCGCCTGCGATGTAAACGGCAACTCTCAGTTTCCCTGTCCCCGATTTATTTTGCAATGCGGATTTCAACAAATCTGCTGAAAGCGCATCTGACACGCGTATTAGTGTTTGCAAATCAGTGATTTGCTCGCTACCATCAGCCGCCGCTGCCACTAATGCGGTTTGCACATCAATAAGGCGAGCTGTAATAAAATCACCTCCTTCCACAGGTGTCATTTCAGCTACGCAGACATATTTGACACCTGCTTGTTTTCCCAATTTAGCAATCTGGTCATCATCAACGCTTCCCGAACGTTGATAACTTTGTTCCTTGCTTAATTGGCTCAAAAAGTCGGCCGTCCGCTCTATAGCGGCAAAATTCTGACTTTTTGCAATCGCACCCACCAACTTCTGCCCCATAACCTTGTTATCGGCATCTGTCTTGCCGCCCGTTACATACACGGCTACTCTTTGCTTAGCCTCCTCTTTGTCTTGCCCATAAGCCATATTCAGGCTCAGTAGAGCAAATAATACTACTAAAATCTTTTTCATAAAACTTTTATTTAAATTATTAATTATTATTTTCTTTTTTTTGTCTGAATCAGGATTAACAGGATGGATTATTGATTTTATCTTGAAAATCCTTTAATTCAGATTAATTTTTCATCATTGGTATTACTTTTTCGGCTATCTTTTTCGCCAAATCTTTAAAGGCTTCCTCACCTGCTTTGGTGTAGTTTTTGCCCGTCCAAGCACCTTTTACCTCGTCTATTTTAGGCTTCAACGTTTTTTGAGTATGGGCATTGTAGAGGCTTACCGTTGCATTAGCCCAACAAAAGACCGCGCCACCACCTGCATCGTTGCAGCGAGCAATGTATGCACTTACATTCAGTACATAGTCGGCGTTATTTTCGTCCGTCGTGAAATTGCATCCACAATCATTGTTGGTTAGCAGTCCGGGAAGCAAATCAACGATGTATTCCACTTCCTCACCGTCCACCACTTCCTTACACTTTATATACACGTAGATGCTGTTTTCTAAATCGGTCAAAGTCTGCACCAATTCATTGCGTAAGCGTTCACTACGCCGTTGTTGCAAATCTGCCTGTGGGTCTAAGGCGGAAAGCAAATCTTGTGCGTAGGCTATGGTGGCAATGTACTGAACGGCATCCTCACACTGCTTGCGGGCAGATATTTTCACCCCTTTTTTCGCCAATTCCTCGGCACTGCCCAAAGCTCCCTCTACCTTCTCTAATGAAAGTGAGAGTTGATTGCGATAGTAAGCAGTCAATTCAGCCTTTTTCACAGTGGCAAACGCATAAATCAGTTTGTTCGCAACATCCTCATAAGTCTCTATCTTGACACCCGTTATGTCCGCTTTGGCAGCCGTTTTTGTAGCGGATTCAAAAATGGAGTTAATCTCTTCGGAAGCCTCTATGCCGGTCCCTTTTTTCTTCACACTTTTGTCACTGCTGCTCGTTTGGGTGTTTACCTCTACGCGGATACCCTCCACTAACAAGCCTTGTGACTCTTTCTTGATACGGCTCACGGCTGCCGATTTTGTCTCTCCCGAGCGCATATTGCCGGAGGCAAAACCGGTGATATAAACGTTATTAGGATAGTCGGCTTCACGTGCCTCATCGTCCAACCAGCGCGGTTGCGCCATGATTTGCAGGCTACACAGTAGCCCAACAAAAACAATAGTTTTCTTCATAATTTATCTGTTTATAATTTATCCAATTTGTATCTCATCTGTTTTTATAAGCTCATTTTTATCTTGCTCATCTTGTAAATCTTGACAAAATCGTGGTTCAAAGAATGTTTTATTGATTTTCCTCATACGTCGCCATCACTTTGTTAAATTCTTCTTTAAAGTTGTTGAAATTATCAACCGGCAGGGTTGCATCCTGTTTGAGGTTGTCGTAAACGCCTTTTACCACGTCCGCTGTATTAATTTCAAGTGCCATCAAACATTGGAAAGTATCCCCTTTTTGGGTTAATTATTTTTTTCCGGTGCTATTTTTTATCTTTGCACTCTAAAATAGAATAAAAATAATGGGACGTAAAAAATTAGAAAGACCATCGGTTGATAGTTTATTTTTGACCGTATCGAAGATGTTA
>BNXR01000124.1 GCA_025999735.1 Bacteroidia bacterium
GTGTGTGTGTGTGTGTGTGTGTGCAAAAACCATGCCAAAGTCGTTAAGACTTTGATTTACAGGAATTAAACGAGGGCACTGTATAGCTACTAACACGGTTTTAAAATTTTAGATTTATCCTCAGCAATTTTTCTTCGTCAACTACACTTTTTTTGTTTTCACGGGGCGAATTTAAGAAAAAAAAATGAATAAAAAAATATTTTTCGTAAAAAAATGAATAAAAAAAATTAGGGCGGGCAGACCCCGCCCCTACCGTCATTGCGGGCTTGACCCGCAATCTCCTTGTCTTGAACCACGATTTTAATAAGATTTACAAGATTAGCAAGATGAAAGAGGAAGGAAAGAGATGAAACAATTAATCTTGAAAATCCTTTAATCTTGACAAAATCATGGTTCAAACAATACAGGGGACACGGCTTACAAAGCCGCGCCAGCGAAAAAAGGCTACCCACATTAAACGTTATAGAGACATATTTTTTTTGAAAAACAAAATTAACGTGAATTTTTCAGAGGAATAGTTTGGTAATTCAAATTTTGAGTACATTTGTCCTTGACAAGAAACGAAAAATGGATAAAACATCTCAAATCTAATCTGAACATGCAATGAGTAAAAATAAAAAAGAAACAATATATGTGAAAGGCGCGGAAGTTGAACTAATCATGAAAGAGAAAGAAAATTATATCTCACTGACTGATATTGCTAAATACCGCGATGGCGAAAATCCATCACAGATTATCAGCCTTTGGCTTCGCACTTATAGCACGATTGAATACCTTGGCTTATGGGAATCTTTGAATAATCTGAATTTTAACCCCCACATTTATGAGGGGTTTAAAAACGAGTCTGCCAAACCTCAATTCTGGATGTCGCCTCAAAAATGGATTAATGAAACCAATGCCATCGGTATGATTTCAAAATCAGGACGCTATGGTGGCGGTACTTTTGCACACTCTGATATTGCCTTTAAGTTCGCAGCATGGATTTCGGCAGAATTTGAACTTTACCTTGTTACTGAATTGGCAATATCCGTGACCTTGCAACATTGGAACAATTAGTTGTGCTCTCAAACATGGAAAGCATCAATGCCTTACTTATACATCAAGGACTTCCGCAAGGAGAACGCCTGCTGCAACTAAACAACACAGCCATAACACAACTAAAATCGCTATTGGACAATCAAAATTTAATGAAACGACTAAAATAGGGCACGAGTAATTCAGCCACCTTTTCGTATTCTTTTTGACTTGTAATTCATCTACCCCGCACTGCGCTTGTCTTGAACCGTGATTTTTTCAAGATTTACAAGATGACCAAGATAATTGTCTCATCTCTTTCTTTCCTCTTCCATCTTGCAAATCCTTTAATCTTATTAAAATCGTGGTTCAGACACCGTTTGCGAATATAGCACCTCAAAAAAGAGTTAGCCGATTTGATTTTTGCTTATTTTCATTTGTCAGAGGAAAATATTACTTTTGCGCGAAAAGTGGAAAAATTTGTCCAGTGTGGAAAGATACACTATTATTTTATGAAAAAGATAATATCTATTACAGGGGATTTAGGGAGTGGAAAATCAACGGTTTCGGCACTTTTGTGTGAGCAGTTGAAGTATGATTACATCTATACCGGTGATATTCAACGGCAGATAGCCGCTAAGTATAAAATGACTACCACCGAGTTGAACAAATATTCCGAAACACATCCCGAAATTGACGAGGAAATAGATGCTATGTTTAAATCGCTGAGCCATTCGGAAAACTTAATCGTTGATTCTCGGCTGGCATGGTTCTTTATACCCGATTCTTTTGCTGTCTATTTGAAAACAGATTTGCTCATTGCCGCAGAACGGATTACTAATGATACCAAGCGAAAAAGCGAAAATTATACCTCCAAAGAAGAGGCTGCTCAAAATATCACCAAACGCAAAGCAAGCGAAAATAAAAGGTATAAGGAATTATACGGTGCAGATTGCTCGAATTTATGCAACTTTCACTGTGTCGTTGACACGTCTCATCTTACGCCACAAGAGGTGGCTGAAGCAATCATAGCAGCTTATCGGGTACGACAGCATCAAAAAAGTTTTTCTCCAATAACATACAACGGATTAGTTGAGCAGATAAGGAAGAAAAATTCTTTTTTGTGTGTAGGTTTGGATTCGGATATTGATAAAATACCCGCTCATTTATTGCAGACGGAAGACCCTGTATTTGAGTTTAATAGAGCGATTATCGATGCAACGGCATCAGTGACTATCGCCTACAAACCGAACATTGCATTTTATGAATGTCGGGGAGTGGAAGGTTGGAAGAGTTTGGAGCGCACGATTAATTATCTGAACATCAACTATCCTGAAATCTTTACCATTGCCGATGCTAAGCGCGGGGATATTGGCAACACCTCACAGATGTACGCCAAAGCGTTCTTTGAAACGATGAATTTTGATGCCATAACGGTGGCTCCTTACATGGGCGAGGATTCTGTGCGTCCTTTTTTGGAATACGCCGGGAAATGGGTGATACTGCTGGCACTGACCTCTAATAAAGGGGCGCAGGATTTTCAGTTTTTTGAAGAAGGGAGTACCAAATTATACGAAAAGGTGTTGCAAAAATCACAGCAATGGGCATGTATGAATCAAATGATGTACGTTATCGGTGCCACGAAAGCCGAAATGTTAACAGAGGTGCGCAAGCAGGTGCCTGACCACTTCCTGTTGGTACCCGGAGTGGGTGCTCAGGGTGGTAGCTTGGCGGAAGTTGCCAAATATGGGATGAACTCCCACTGTGGCATCATCGTCAATTCTTCACGTGGCATTATCTACGCAGATAATACAGAAAATTTTGCTGTGAGGGCAGGCGAAGAAGCGCAAAAACTACAGAGAGAAATGAAATCGCTGTTGGAAAAAATCCTCTAATTAATAAGCTGGTAAAACGTCTGTTGGGATTGGCGACAAGCTTATTGAAGTGATAGACGACGAAAAAAGGCATTGTCTAAAACTCCGCTCTCTGTATGCGACAATTCTAAAACTACATTTAAAATATAAACAAACTAAAATATACAATTATGCGAATAGAAAGTATTAAGTTAAAAAATTATAAACTATATCGGGATATTGAGGTAAAAAATATTTCAGATTTAGTCATTATTGTTGGTGCCAATGGCTCAGGAAAATCAACTTTCTTTGATATATTTGGCTTTCTTAGCGATGCCTTGAACGGTAATGTACGTCAAGCTTTGCAAAGACGAGGTGGTTTTAGAGAAGTCATTAGCCGAGAACAGTCAGGTTTTATCGAAATAGAGTTGCAATTTAAGTTAGCTATTGCAGAAAAAGAACGATTAGTAACCTACCATTTGGAAATAGGAGAAGAAAAAGGTCAGGCATTTGTACAAAGAGAAATACTGAGATACAAACGAGGCGCTTACGGTTCGCCTTTTCATTTTCTGGATTTTTCAAAAGGGCAAGGTTACGCTATAAGTAACGAAGAAGATTTTGACAAACCGGATGAAGAATTACAACGCGAAGAACAAAAGCTAATTTCTCCTGATATTTTGGCTATAAAGGGTTTAGGACAATTTGAACGTTTTAAGGCAGCGAATGCTTTCAGAAGTTTTATTGAAAGTTGGCATGTCTCTGATTTTCATATTGAAGCTGCTCGCCCAAGTAAAGAAGCCGGCTATGCAGAACATTTATCCTCGACAGGAGAAAATTTACCGTTAGTGGCGCAATACATGTTTGAAAATCAAAGGGAAGACTTCAACCATGTATTAGAAAAAATGAAAAGGCGTGTGCCCGGAATCAGCAATGTAACCGCAGAGCCAACTATTGACGGTAGAATAGTATTGCGCTTTCAGGATGGAGCATTTAAAGACCCGTTTATCGCCAAGTTTGTTTCCGATGGAACCATTAAAATATTTGCTTATTTATTACTTCTTCACGACCCCAATCCTCACCCTTTATTATGTATTGAAGAACCTGAAAATCAGTTGTATTCAAGTTTATTGATAGAATTAATAGAAGAATTTAGACAATATGCCGAGAGAGGGAAAGGACAAGTTTTGGTATCGACACATTCTCCGGAATTACTGAATGGGGCGAAACCAGAAGAAGTGTATTGGTTAGTTAAAAAAGACGGATATACAACCATTCAACAAGCCTCTGAACGTGCCGAGATTGTACAATTGTTCAAAGAGGGTGATAAACTGGGTTATCTTTGGAGTGAAAATTATTTTAAAGACAGTAATCCTAAATAAACATGAGAGCATACAATAACTGTGTATTGGAAATATTGGCCGAAGAACCGTCGATGGAATATTTTTTGAGAGGCGCTTTGCCTACAATATTGCCCGATGATTATGCGCTTGACGTGAATTGTTTCATACGTCCGCATAACGGGAAAAGCGATTTGAAACGGTCTATTCCGAAAAAAATGAGAGCTTATCCACACTATCCCTACCCTGTAAAAATTTTGATTGTTCATGACCAAGATTCAAATGATTGTAAATTATTGAAACAAGAATTGATTAATTTGTGTGGAAATACCGGTGTTCCGTTTATAATAAGGATAGCGTGCAGAGAATTGGAAAATTGGTATTTGGGTGATATGACTGCGATAGAAAGTGTTTATCCTGAAACAAAAGCAAGTGCTCTCGTTGTGCCGGTAAAATAAACATTCACAAAAGGCAGGGACTCCCCTGTCTTGGCATCGGTTATCTGCCCCATAATACGAGTACTCTGAGCCGAAAGTTCGCAGGATAAGGCCTTACAGAAAGATAGCAACAGAAAGAGTAGTATTTTATTATTCATCTATATTTGTATATGTCAGACGCCAAGTTAAAAAATGGGACAGATTGGAAATTACGAATTACGATTGAACAATCTCACATAATTGTCTGATAGCGTTGATGGTATGATTGAAACTTTCGGATTTGTTACTGTTAATA
>BNXR01000125.1 GCA_025999735.1 Bacteroidia bacterium
ACAGTTATAGTAGGCCGTCGGGCGGCACAAATCCAACCTTTAATAATACGATTGTTTGGGAGAATGGCGCCACAAATAAGTCTAATGACGCGTCTATCACCTATAACAACAGTCTTGTTCAGGCCCATAATCCGGCTACTGGAAGCAACAATTTGGATGGTCGCTCTACGGGCCTAACCCCTTTCTTTGAAGACCCCGCGAACGGTAAATACCGTCTCTTAATATTAAGTCCGCCCATTAATACCGGTGACAGTGCGCTTTACAAGTCCGCTCTTGGCATCACTTCCAATTTAGCGAATGAAAAGGACTTAGCCGGTTTCCCGCGGAAGTTTGATACCAACATAGATATGGGGGCTTACGAGGTTCAAGCAAAAACGAGCGACCTGCCGCCTCCGGGTCCTATTTTGTATGTAAAAGAGAACGGTGCCGGCAAGCAGGATGGCTCTAGTTGGGACGATGCTTATTCAAATTTGGCCGACCCCTTGTTATTGGCTCAAACCACTACGTCCATCAAAGAGATATGGGTAGCCCAAGGGACGTACTATCCTCGTCACAAGCCGGGCGGAATTGTTGCGACAGACGTGCGTGATAAAGCTTTTATGCTTGCCCGTAATGTGAAAGTCTATGGTGGATTTCCGACAGCCAGCGCAGTAGGAAATTCAGCGACAAGCCTACTAACGTGGCCGTCCCGGCAGCCGAATAATCCTTCGACACGTTCGATATTATCCGGTGATATTGACGGCACAGTAGGTCCCAGTGCCGGAGATGCTTACCACGTAGTGATTGCTGCTGGTGCCTCCGGAGCAATCCTTTCGGATTCTACCGTCTTGGATGGTTTCACCATTAGCGGAGGGAATGCCAATGAAAACTCTTATATCAATGTGGACGGTACGAGATATGACCCTGATGATAGTCCCAATAAGCAGCAAGTACGCAGAAATTACGGTGGCGGCATCTATGTGGCAAATTATGCTGCGCCACGATTTCAAAACCTTGTCATAGAAAATAACCGTGCATCAGCAAGAGGTGGTGGTGTATATATTGGAGGTCTGTCAACAGATCCCTATTCCAAACCCCAATTCCAAAAAGTGACGATTAGCAGAAATTCAGTGACTGCTGACATCAGTAACGGTGCTGGCGTGTATGTTGACCAGTACGCAGCTCCTGCGTTTACATCTGCTGTTATCAGTGAAAACTTCACACCAACGTCTTCAGGTACGCATTATGGTGGTGGAATGTACATCAGTTCTCCCACTACGGTAACCGGTTCGCTCATTAGCGAGAATATGGCTAGAGGTGGAGGTGGTGTATATAGTAGTACGAGCGCGGATGTGTTTACCAATGTGACCATCGTAAAAAATAAAGCTATAAGTAATGGCGGTTATCTGGCACCAAATGCAAAATTTCGGAATTCTATCATCTGGGGAAACACGGATCTGAGCGGCGCCAATATGTCGAATGTGGGCTCCGGAACTAGTGGGAAATTGTTGTATTGTTTGGTGGAAGGGCTTGATGTGACAACCGATGGTCTTATAGTTCTTGACGACCCACTGTTTACGAATCCCGCAGGCAAAGATTGGAGTTTGCAAGCAACAAGTCCCGCTATCAATGTGGGAGATAGCAGTTTCTATCGGTCCGGTGGTCACTGTCTGCTGACTGGTGGCTCTCCTGACATCTCCGCTGCAACGCTCGATTTAAGCGGCAATCCCCGCACAAAGGGTGCAGCCATTGACCTCGGGGCCTACGAATATACAACTCCGACCATTATCACTCCCAACACCCCCATGTATGGAAGGGTGTTTGTGAAAAAAGGAACGATAAATCAGGATAATACAATGGATGGCTCAAGTTGGGAGAAGGCCTATCCTGACTTGGCAGATGTGTTGATTGCCGCCAAGACGAATCCGGACATCAAAGAGATATGGGTGGCCGCAGGCGTCTATACGCCGCGTCACGTCTATCCGAGTGCCGGTAGCTTTAAACACCGTGATAGGACTTTCCAATTGGTGGAAGGGGTGAAGGTGTATGGCGGATTTGGGGGTCTTCCCGCAGAATCAAGTATTTTATCCAGACTTCTTGACGGCTCGTTTGTTTCCGTATTATCGGGGAGTTTCCCGGATGCAGCCCTTTCGTCCTCTATTAAGGAGAATAAAAATGCTCACCATATTGTGCTTGCTGCTGGGACATCCGCTGCTACTAGCATATCTAATAGTACGGTCTTGGATGGCTTTACCATCACGGATGGCTATACGCATGATGCAGTTTCGGCTACTCCTGCAACGTCTATTTGTGGTCAGGAGATGCAGACTCGCTATGGAGCGGGCGTCTATGTGGCAAATTTTGCAGACCCTGTATTTTGGAATTTGCGCATCACCGGCAATGTGGCAAACTATGGGTCCGGTGTTTTTGTAACCGGTGCGAGTAGCCCCCAGTTCACACAAGTGCTCATTACGGGGAATGGATATGACAAAGCAAGCGGCGAAGGTGGCGGCATCTATCTTTCCGGTACGGCAAGCCCAGTGTTTACCAATGCCACCATTGCCGGAAACACGGCTCTTAACGGCGGTGGACTTCGTATTGCAGGTACTACTGCACCAATA
The DNA here is from genome assembly GCA_025999735.1 of Bacteroidia bacterium. GTDB lineage: Bacteria > Bacteroidota > Bacteroidia > Bacteroidales > Marinifilaceae > JAISHE01. The sequence continues at coordinate 2,601 of BNXR01000125.1, forward strand.
GTTCATAATACCATTATTTGGGAAAATGGAGAGCGCAATGTATATCCCAATACTTCTTTCACAGCCAACAACAGCGTGGCGCAATATCTTAATCTTACCGGCACCGGCAACTTGAATGGGGAGCTTCCCGGCTCAACCCCCCTCTTTGAGGACCCCGCTACGGGCAATTATAAATTGTATTCTTTAAGCAATGCCGTAAATGCAGGCGACAACCTACTTTACACCGCAGGGTTCTGGAGAGATTTAGCAGGCGCGGCTCGTCGAATCCAGAATACCATTGATATGGGCGCGTTCGAATTTCAAGGTACAAAACCGACAACGATAGGTTCTGTCTTTTATGTACAGGAAGGCGGCAGAGGCAATAAGGACGGCTCCTCCTGGTCAAACGCTTATCCGAATTTGGCCGACCCTTTGTTGTATGCGCAAACAGACGCGAGCATACAAGAGATATGGGTGGCCGAAGGGACGTACAAGCCCCGACATAAAGCGGGCGTGGGCTGGGAAGACGGAGGAACTGAACGCGATAAAGCTTTTGTCCTCACTGATAATGTAAAAATCTATGGAGGATTTGAGAGTAATTGTCCGGATGGCACCGATATGACGCAACGGAACCCGAAGGTCTATGTGTCGACATTGTCTGGCGATTTGAACGGGGATGATGGAAGCGGACTATTTGATGATAATGTTTATTCGGTGGTGATTGCTGCCGGCTCAGCTTCCTATCCACTTACGGCTACGAGTGTGCTCGATGGATTCACTATTACCGGTGGCAATGCCACTTTAAATAATTCTAGGCCGGTAGAAGTTCGAGGACAGCTTATTAGCAGAATGGGGGGTGGCGGTTTGCATATTTTCGGTTCCGTCTCTTCCAAATTTGATAGCCTTACTATTGAGGATAATGTGGCTTCTGTTGTTGGTGGTGCCGGTGTGTATATATCCGGCGTCAATTGCGAACCACTATTGACAAACACTATTGTCAGAAGGAATAGAACTAAAGAAGGCAGCCCTTATATTATAAATAATGGTGGTGGTGTACGTATAGCTGGACAGGCAAGCCCTAAATTCGTCGGTGCAAGTATATCCGAAAATTCCGCGTATGGAACTGGTGGTGGGATTGCCGTGGAGGAGGATGCTTCCCCGGTATTCACTAAGTTAGTCCTTCACGGGAATACGTCAACACATGGGATTGACGGTATGATGATAGGGGGGACTACGAGTAGTCCCATCATCAACAACGCGCTCATATACGGGCATAGCCAAAACGGAGTGGTGGTGGCTGGGACGGATGTCGTTCCAATTTTTACGAATGTGACGATTACGGCTAATGGGGTCGGTTTGCTGCTGTTCGATAACAACACCAATATCGAATTTCGCAACTCCATCATTTACGAGAATGGGACCGGTGTAAGCATCTATCCAGGTTCAGGTGCTACTATGCCTGCGTTCACAAATTGTATCGTGCAGGATGTTCCTGCATCAACTGCTGGTATCATCGCTACCGTCAGCAGCCCAAGCGAACTGTTTGCTAATTTTGGTGCTGCCGATTATCACCTGGTCGCTTGCAGTCCGGCAATCAATACGGGAGATAGTCGCGTTTATGCTTCTGGCGCAACGCCGGATATCAGTGCCGACATACTTGACTTGGACGGTAATCCCCGTATTCAGAGCGTAGCCGTTGACCTGGGGGCGTATGAATTTAAAGCAGATGTCCCCACGCCCAGTACAGCTGGTATCTTGTATGTGAATGCTGTCGCGTGTAATCCTTCCGGAAATGATGGTTCATCGTGGGCGAAAGCATATTACAATCTGGCAGACCCCTTGCTGGCAGCCAAAAACAACCCCGCCATCAAAGAGATATGGGTGGCCAAAGGAACATATACCCCGCGACACGTCTATGCAGATGCCGGTAGCGCGTTCCAACTCAACGACCGCACGTTCCAATTGGTGAGCGGCGTAAAAATTTATGGCGGTTTTATAGGTACACCGGGAACAGACGGAAGTAAGAGTGCAGCGGACAGACCGGTTATAGGCTATGAATCCATTCTATCGGGCGACATTGACAACACGCCGGCTGACAACACAGACAATGCCTATCACGTAGTGACGGCTGTCGGACCCTTAGCAAACACTACCCTTCTGGATAGGTTTACTGTCACAAAAGGGAATGCCA
>BNXR01000126.1 GCA_025999735.1 Bacteroidia bacterium
CTTTGTACCAGGGTGCAGTCCAATTGAAAGTACGTACCCATAAGCGATAAGTGCCTGTTTCAGGAAATTCTACCGTTGTACGGGCGTCAGCTACGACTTTCCCCAATCCATGAGCCATCAGATAAGGCGAACCCATCTGGTCCATAAACTGCTGGTCAAGGACCCAGCCTCCTTTTTCGGTGAAACTCTCGGCTTCGATAAAAACGTCGGCTGAGCGGGCGCTGCACACCAAAGAAATGACTGTCAACGCGGTTAATAAAATTGCTTTTATTTTGTTCATTTTGCTCATTTTGTTCTTTTTGTTTTTTATTTCTCTCTTGTGTAAACGAGCAATTTGTATATTCCGGGGGTTACAATTGATTTATACTTTTGCGGCGAAAAAATATCTGCATACATGTTATTTGCCTCTTCGTTTGTTTTATGCTTTATACCCAAGCTTCTCATCTCTTTGTTTGACCCTGTTTCGTCCCCATTCAGCAAACGATCGGGCTTCCATTCTCCGTTAATGTAGTCGCCTTCCCACACCTGCCCGATATAACCTGTCTTCGTTGAGTCGGTTGACGATACTGTTATTCTGAAATTCATACCGGCTACGATAAATTCATCGGTTTTCGTTTGTATGATAATGCCGTAGGCAGGTGTTCTTTCGGATTTGGCGTGAAGGATATAGCGGTCAAAGGTCAATTTTCTTTCTTTCTCTTCGCCGTATAACCAGATACCAAACATCCGTTTGCTGCCGGCATTTTCGGTAATGAGCGGCATCAATCGCTGCAATACCGCGTAAGATTCGGAGAAAACAAAGTCGCCAGCGACACCTTCAATCCCGAACGGAGCGAAGCACAATGCGCCGTGTTCGCCAAAGGCGTAATACGCACGACCGATGTCTAAGGCTGATTCGGGTATCAGCAGAGGATTGTCGCTCCTGTGGTATTGTGCAACGATTTCCTTAAAGTTGGGAAGGTATATGTCGGGAGCAAGCACATCTATGCTTGGTGCTGCCGCTTTCCATATATCCATTACTCTGGAAACAGGTCCCCCGTTGGGATAAACGCCGGGTAAGTCTTCCGGTTTTTGTACCAGCCATGCGTTAACGTACATAGGCAACGGATATTGGGCTTTGCCGGCTGCCGCTACTTCATTGATGTAAGTAGCATATTGCCATGCCATCAAAAATTCCTTTGACTGGGGATTATCTCCAAAAACGGTCTTCCAGCTGCCTTTTGTTTTGGCGCCCTGTGCTTCCCACACCGAGCGCACTTCTTCCTTGAGTAAGCGTTTGTTTGCTGCGAGGTATTTCAGCAATGGTGACGGCACCTCTTTTTCATAAGCCTCAAGCGCCTGACGGCTATAATCAAAATCCTGAAATAGACCCACTTCATTTTCAGGCTGCATCATAATGACGGTTTGGTCTTGGTCAACTTCTTTAATGCGCTGCATAAGAGCGGCAAACGCTTTGGCATCGGCTTTTCTTGCCTCCATGCAGAACGGCGAAACGGTTTCTATCGATTTGCCTTCCTTTGTTTTTACACGAAAAAAGCGGCGAGTATCCCGTTTTACCCATAAAGGCAGATAACTTGATTGTCCGTTTTTCCAACTGGCAAACCAAATGAAACACAGTTTGAGATGGTGTTCGCGCGCACTGCTGATAAGGTAATCTACAAGCGAATAATCAAAAACGCCCTCTTCCGGTTCAAATTGTTCCCACGAGATGGACGAAATGACCGTGTTCATGTTTAAACTGCTAAGCTGTGGCCATAAGGGTGCCATATAGGCCGCAGAAGACGAAGATGAATTGTGAAGCTCGCCTGATACCATCATAAATGGCTTGTCGTTCACGATGAGTTGATACGCCCCGTTCGCATTTTTTTGCAATCGGGGTATTCCGCTTCCGTTTACATTGCTCCACGCGGCAAAGAGAAGTGTTAAAAAAATTGCTGCTTTTTTGTACATGTTCTTCATTTTATTTTCTTTTAATATGATTGAGACTACAAAAGTAATAAATTAGTTTAAATAAAGTTTCGGGGATTGCAAAGCAATTCCCGAAACTTCATTGTAAAATTCGACTAATCCGCAATGATACCATAGACTTCTATTTCAAACAGACGTACCATGTTGTCTACATAGGAAGGCAAATACCACCTGACCATATTAGTGGTAACACTCGTAAATGTCGTAGTGTATGGATCCACCGTGTTGTTTGTTTCGGTAACTACGTCCACCCATGAGCCGACACCATCAAGCACCTGCAAGCTGAACCTCGGCATTTTTTTTGTGGCAGTGCTAAAATCCCGCCACAGTCTAAGCTCATTAATGGAGAATGTACCCTGCAAATCAATCTCAAGCCAATGCGCGTTAGTATTATCAAGCGAAACCCACCTGCCGCCCGTTCTCGCGCCGTCAACTGCACGAATACCTGTTAAGTCGTTATTTAGGTTATCGCTTGTTCGTACTGATTTATTCAGAACGACATTGATCGGCACATCAACTAGTAATGTGTTAATTTCCAACACATTGTTAATTACTACAGTATCAATTACGCCTGGTATCACCAAGTGATAAGAAAGATTCAGCTGAGTGGTTTGTCCGTTCGCCAGCCTAGTTATCGTAAAGTTGGGTGTTGGGGATTCTCCACTCTGCACAACACCGTCCTTATCGGTATAACTGTATTTTATGCTATGATAACGATACAACAAATTTGGTGATGTAGGACAATTGACAACAGCCCGCGAGGCGAATGCGGTAGCTGTGGGTAAAATCACATACGCATTTTTATCTGATTCGGTGAACGGCTTTCCCGTAATTTCTACTGGTTTGGATCTATCGCCCCACTCATCTTCTGTATAAATCTTGAAGCGATACAATTGTGGAACGGTAAGACCGGTGATATTTACCCAGGAACGTGCGGGTTCAAATATATCTCTCTTACCGCCATATTCTACCACTGTCCTTACCGCTCTCGGCAGAAACAGTTCGGATTCGGGAACGCGGCTTTCACACAAATCAATTTCCACTCTTTCCATGCCTCCGGACGTTTTGACGTAAGGCAGCTCGTATCCCGCAGGATACACTGTTTCACTATCGACCATCTTTTTGATGTTGTCGTAAACATCCTCGTTGCACGAACTCACCATCCATGCAACCATTCCTACTAAAATAATCTGCAATTTAAACTTTTTCATAATCATCTACTTTTAATTCCTAAATTCCTACATTTCTAAATTCCTACATTTTTTATCACTGTGCCTTTCTGCCATACAGCGTTAATTCGGCTAAGCACTGAACTCTGCTGTTCGCACCTTTATAATTATTTTCAAATGGATGGACTGCTGTATATCTGAACCAACGGGTAGCCGGCGTCCAGCCCGAACTTTCAGGATACATTAAGGATTCATCGCCTATAAGTGGTATTTTGGCGACTTCTACAGCATTCATTCCCTCAGTAGCCATCGGAATTTTCACTTCACTGATAAATTTCCACTCGCCAACTGTTCCTGCGTCATCTCCATCCCACCAGTACATCCTGTATATCCCTATATTTCCCGATGCATATACATCGCCCTTGATGCCTTTATAACCGGTCGTACCGGGAGTCAGTAGCTGGTTTATGTCATAGAAATACCTCTGGTGAGTGCGAATACGGCTTAGTTCGTATTTAGCGCCAAGGTCAATAAAGAAATGAAACGCCGGTTCGGTTGCAGGTGAATATTGGGAGGTATTATAAAAGTGACCGTAATTTCCCGGATGCATTAAATCATTAAGATTCCCATCAATCACATAAGCGGTACGTCCTTCGTAGGAATTTCCGTCTGCCATCGGTACACCTCCGATAACACGACCGGTTGGGGGTAGTTGCCAATCTTGCTTGCTTATCAGTTCATCGGTCAGCAACGCTATCTGTCCCTTATCTATGATTCCCGACTGGTTTCCATAGCGGTCTTCCACGCTTACCTTCACACTGATTGTTTGTGATGTCGAAAAATTGTCGCTTTTGATGAGTTTTCGTTCAGCTGTGTCTCTTGATGAATAGGCCTGACGGAGAGAGCGTTGTACGCCATTGTCTGAAAAAGTGAAATCCACAAATACGTTGACATCCAATGCTAATTCGTTTTTCCAGGTTATTAACAAGGAGCCGAAACCGGCATGTACGTTTAGCGATTTCGCTACTCTGCTGTAGGTAGGCTCTTTCGGCTTTACTTTAAGTTGTTGGATGGTCGATTTGTTGCCCGCTCTGTCCAGGGCATAAAACTGAAGGGTCTTTTCGAGGGTATCGCTCAAGCCGAATATTTCCAAGACCGGCGGCGCTAGTAATGATACGGCAGACTTTATCACTTCGCCGTTTGTCGCCGTAAATGAAGCCTCGATACTGAGCACATCCTTGTCGGCAGGAAGTTTGTAATAAATCCGAGCGCCGCCCGGAAGCTCTATAATGCTATCCACCGTAGGGGCATGAGGCGGATCCGTATCGCCCGAAGAGATGCCAAACCGTTCTCCTTCTTGGCAGGCCTGAATGGCAGCACACAAAACTACTGTCGCTGCAAGAAGCATAAAAATTACTGTTTTTCTTAAATTTTTCATATCTTATTATTTTAAAATTTGTATTCTTTTGTCTTGAACTTTTTATCTTGAACTTTTTATCTTGAACTTTTTATCTTGAACTTTTTATCTTGAACCACGATTTTAATAAGATGGCCTTGCGGCTTTTTCCTTGCTACCTCAGCATACCCGAACAAGGTTCGGCTCTGCTTTCGGTACGCTGCGTCA
>BNXR01000127.1 GCA_025999735.1 Bacteroidia bacterium
AAACAACAAACAACAGACAACAGACAACAGACAACAGACAACAGACAACAGACAACAGACAACAGACAACAGACAACAGACAACAGACAACAGACAACAGACAACAGACAACAGACAACAGACAACAGACAACAGACAACAGACAACAGACAGACAGACAGACAGACAGACAGACAAACAAACAAACAAACAAACAATACATACAAACAAGAGTTGATTACTACAACAAACTTACAGAACAAATGGAATTGAAAGAGGGAGCAATTCCCTTATCGGATTTTAAATTAACGCATCGCCACAAAGTGTATTTCTTCGATGCGTACGAATATACCCGCTATTTTCCTCTTGATAAAAAAATACATCCGTTGTTTGGAGACATCACATTTGTGCCACAGGTGCCTTCCATCACCAAGAGTCGCCCTATTGCAAATGATAATTCTAATGCCAATTCGGTAGTTTTGAAATTAGAAAAAATCCGTCATTTCCTATTTCTAAAGGACAAAAATCGGTTTGTGGACAAAAAAAATGCCCTTGTGGGTCGCTCGAAAGCCCATGAGGAACATCGGGTACGCTTTTTGGAAATGTATCGTAAGCACCCGATGTGCAACGTTGGACAGGTAAATACAGATAAGAATACTCATCTAATCGCCAATCGTATAACGCTTGAAGAGCATCTTCATTATAAATTTATTCTGTGTTTAGAAGGGCACGATGTGGCAAGTAATTTGAAATGGGTGATGTCTTCTAATTCTTTGGCTATCATGCCATTGCCAAAATATGAAACCTGGTTCATGGAAGGTACACTCATCCCTAATGTGCATTATGTACTGATAAAAGACGATTTTTCGGACTTGGAAGAGCGCATGAATTACTACATCGAACACACCGATGAGGCCTTAAAAATTATCGAAAATGCTCATCAATATATCAACCAATTTCGAGACAAACGCAGAGAGGATTTGATTTCATTGCTTGTGTTGAAGAAGTATTTCGAAAAAACAGGGCAATAGGTTATTCATATTGTTATACATTTGTATTCACTTGATAACTTATACACAACCAATTATGAAGATAGGATTTGATGCCAAACGCGCAGTTCAAAACAATACCGGTTTAGGAAATTACAGTCGCTATGTGATTGAAATCCTTTCGGAATATTATCCCGACAATGACTGTGTACTGTTTGCTCCCAAGAAAAAAGAAAGTAGCCGTTTGCACGAAATCCTCGCGCGCTCCAATACTTCTTTCGTCTTTCCGGTCGGTTTTTCCAAACGTTTGTCGTCGCTATGGCGAATTTTTGGCATAAAGCATGATATAAAAAAGCAAAATATAACCCTTTTTCACGGCCTGAGCAACGAATTGCCTTATGGCATTGAGAAAACGGGTGTAAAAACGGTCGTAACGATTCACGATTTAATTTTTCTTCGCTATCCAGAGTATTACAAGCCTATTGACCGACTTATTTATCGTTGGAAATTCAAGCGAGCCTGTCAGAAAGCAGATAAAATTATTGCCGTCAGCGAATGCACCAAACGGGATATTATTTCATTTTTTCATATTCCAGCAGACAAAATAGCGGTGGTTTACCAAGGCTGCCATCCCATTTTTTGTCCAACCGTCATTCGCCCAATTACCGTTTCCACGTTGGGTAAATACAATTTGCCCCCTCGTTTCATTTTATCTGTGGGCAGCATCGAAGCCCGAAAAAATTTATTGTTGATAGTGAAGGCATTGAACCAAATTCCGGAAAATATCCATTTGGTAGCAATAGGGAAATCCACTCCTTATCAGTCCATTGTGGAAGCATACGCCGAAGAAGCAGGGGTAAAATCCCGTTTACACATCTTCAATTCTGTCCTTTTTGAGGATTTACCGGCGATTTATCAGGCGGCTGAAATATTTGTGTATCCGTCATTTTTTGAAGGCTTTGGTATTCCCATAATTGAGGCTTTAAGTTGCGGTGTACCCGTGATTGCAGCCACCGGTTCGTGTCTGGAAGAAGCCGGTGGACCGGATTCTATTTATGTTAATCCTAACAATGAAATGGAATTAGCACAAAAGATTACGAACATATTGAATGATAAAACATTAGCAGATAATATGATAGTGTCCGGTAAAATGTATATAGAACGCTTCTCGGGAAAAACTATCGCGGAACAAATCATGCAAATTTACAAATTGACGGTGACCCCCACTCCGTACGGAGGTAGGTAAAAAAATACGAATTACGTGCGTGTGGGGTGTTTGTTTATAAAAAATTATATACCTTTGCGCACTAATAGTTAAATAAACACGATGACAGTCACCGTACAAATCCTGCAACTTCTTCTCAGCCTCTCATTATTAGTGCTTATCCATGAATTTGGGCACTTCCTGTTTGCCAAAATCTTTCACACACGTGTGGACAAGTTTTATTTGTTCTTCAATCCCTGGTTTTCCCTTTTCAAGAAGAAGATAGGTGACACAGTGTATGGTATCGGCTGGTTGCCGGTGGGCGGTTACGTGAAGATTGCCGGTATGGTGGACGAATCAATGGACTTGGAGCAAATGAAAAAGGAACCGGAACCTTGGGAATTTCGTTCCAAGCCGATATGGCAGCGGTTGCTTATCATGTTGGGAGGGGTGCTGATGAACGTCGTGTTGGCATTCGTAATTTATATATGTACGCTCTACGCTTACGGTGAAAGCTATCTGCCATCGGAAAACCTGAAATATGGAGTGACTTGTGATGCGATTTTTAAAGAGATGGGGCTCCAAAATGGTGACATCATTGTTTCCTTAGACGACCGGAAAGTGGACAATTTCTTTAAAGTCATCGCTGACATTCTACTGAAGGATTCTAAAACAATGCAGGTAAGGCGTGGTGACAGCCTTATTTCGCTGGAGATACCGCTTGCCACAAAGGTAGCCTTGACAAATGCCACGTCGGCGCAAGGAGAGAGAGCCTTTATAGAGCCTCGACGTTTGCTGGATAGCATGTTTGTGGGCGGTTTTGCCGACTATTCTGCGGCTTACGATGCGGGAGTACGCAAAGGAGATAGGATATTGACTGTCAATGGGAGTAGTTTCCACTTCTATGATGAATTTACAACCATGTTAGACACATTAGCAAACAAGGATGTGAAAGCAGTGGTAGAACGGAAACAAGTAGAAACCTTAGGTCAATCGTCTTTACAATCATCGCACAAAACGACCCGCGACACCTTGTTGTTTCAATTTCGATTAGGTGCGGATGCGAAATTTGGTATATTGTTTGGCTCTACTGAGCGTTGGGACCTCGTTGCGCGCGACTATTCGTTTACACAAGCCATACCTGCCGGTATCGAGAAAGGGGCAACGGCCTTGTCGGATTATGTGAAGCAGTTCCGCCTGATTTTTAGTCCCGACTATAAAGCCTACAAGTCGGTAGGTGGGCTTATTTCGATGGTGAACGTATTTCCCGGTTTGTGGGACTGGCACTCCTTTTGGGCATTAACAGCCTTGATTTCCATCATGTTGGCAGTAGTAAACATCCTACCGATACCGGCTTTGGACGGCGGGCACATCATCCTCTTGCTCTACGAGCTTGTGACACGACGGAAACCTAGCGTGAAATTTATGGCTAACGTGCAGACTATCGGTATGTTCATCATCATAGCCCTTTTCATGTTTACCTGCAATAATGACATTGCCCGATTCTTTTGATACATGAGAAAGTCACACATCATCTTATTTATCCTTCTATGTTTGACTGCAACGGTAGGTTGTGGGCAGAAAAAGCTCCGAATTGTGTCGTACAATGTTGAAAACCTTTTTGATACCTACAATGACACGCTGACAAATGATGACGAATTTACACCGCGAGGAACAAAGTATTGGTCGCAAAAGCGGTACGTCGATAAATTGCTGTTCCTTTCAAAGGTATTGAAAGAAATAGGGATTGGGAAAAAGAAGGAGTTTGAGTTGCCTGCTATCATTGGTTTAATTGAAGTTGAGAATAGGCGCGTGTTAGAGGATTTAACGCAAAAGACACTCCTCGCTGATGGGGATTATGGCATTGTCCATCAGGATTCGCCCGACCCGCGTGGAATAGATGTAGCCCTCCTATATCGAAAAAGTAACTATACGCCTCTGAATGAACAGTTTCTACCCGTGAAATTCGGGAATAGAAGACCTGTCACACGGGATATCCTTTACTCTTCGGGTATATTGGCAGGAAAAGATACCGTTCATTTTTTCGTATGCCACTTTCCATCAATGATAGGTGGTGAGGCAGGCAGCGAATGGAAGCGTGAAGCTGCGGCCACAGTTCTTAAAAGACAGGTGGACTCCCTATTACGGCGAAACAGCAGGGCAGCCATCGTCATCATGGGCGATTTGAATGGTACGGCAGACCGTCCGGCGCAAACAAAAGTGCTGGGCACTCAGACTTCGGATGCCAAGAAAATAAATGATACCTGCCTGTACAATTGTGGCTACTACCTGCTGAACCAAAATAGAGGCAGTTACAAATACCAATCGAACTGGCAAACCATAGACCACATCATTGTGAGTGGTTCCTTACTGAACAAGCACAACCGCTTACGCATAGATAAGCACTCGCAGATTTACAGTGCAGACTTTATCATGGAAGAAGACAAACGTTATTTTGGCTTTAAACCCTTTCGCACGTACGCCGGCATGAAATATCTCGGAGGATATAGCGATCACTTACCTATATATATAGATATAAAGTAGGGG
>BNXR01000128.1 GCA_025999735.1 Bacteroidia bacterium
TTTTTTTGAGCAATTTTTTGACAAGTATAAGAACGCAAATAGTATTCTTGCCCATTGTCGCCCGCTCGACAAAGCCATAGAAATGTTCAAAAAATATCCACAACTGAAAGGCGACACGGCATTTGTGCCAAAAGAAAATATCCAAACCATCATCAACAGAGGATTTAAAGAAAGGCTTTTGACAGGCTCTGATTTTCCCATAACCCACTATTTCGGCAAGAAATATGGCGGAAAGGATATATCATTGGAAGAGCAATATCGTGAGGACATTTTGAATTTCTTGTTTTAAGATGAAACTCGTACAAATAGTATCTTGATTGAAAACAACAATATATCAAAGATTAAAGAAATTTTATGTCCAAACTTGAATCCATTAAGCGCCACATTTTGATAATCAATAAATTGCGGCAAGCCAAAAAAGCAACTTTTGCTGAAATTTCCGATTCTCTCGCAAAAGCAAGCGAATTGGACGGCTACTACGATTTCAATGTATCGAAACGCACGTTTCAACGCGATGTAGAGGATATTGCTACGCTATACGGCATTTATATCAAATTCAATTTTTCGGGCAAGTACTATTGTATCGAAGAAGACTTGCCTGACGAAAGCGAAAGACGAATGTTGGAAGCCCTTGACCTATTCAACGCACTGAAAACCAAAGAAAATATCTCACAATTTGTGTCTTTCGATAATCGTGTTGCAGGCGGTACGGAAAATCTTTACGGGCTACTGCACGCTATTCGCAACCGACTACAAATATCGTTTGTTTACTCGAAGTTCTACAAAAGCCACTCCGAAAATCGCACCGTAGAGCCACTTGCACTCAAAGAATTTAAGTATCGTTGGTATCTTTTTGCCCGCGACACTTTCGACAACCGCCTAAAGACATACGCATTAGACCGCCTCAGCGATTTGCAAGTTTTCAATACTCATTTTCAGCAAGTTGACGACTTCGACGTGAACGAACTTTTGAAATACTGTTTTGGCATAATCATTCCCAGCGGTGCAGAGCCGCAGGAAATCGTGCTTTCTTTCAATTCGTTTCAGGGGAAATACATCAAGTCGCTACCCCTACATTCTTCTCAGAAAATCCTGATAGACAATGAAAAAGAATTGCGTATCAGTTTGAAACTTTACATTACAGACGATTTCATAATGGAACTGCTTTCGGTTGGTAGAACAGTGAAAGTGATTGCACCACAGTCTCTTGTAGAAGATATAAAGGAAATTTACGTAAAGGCCTTGAAGAAATATTGACAACACATCGTACCCTTTGTACCAAAATAACGAATAAAACTATGCTGATAGAGTTTAATGACAAGAAAATCTTCGCTTTTGCTGATACACATGGAAAGCATAGAGATTTAGTTGTTCCTGTGGATGCAGATATTTTGGTGTGTGCTGGCGATGTTTGCGATGCCGGTGATGAAGCACAATTGGTGGATTTCTTTGCGTGGTTTGAGGCATTACCGGCGCGCCACAAGTTGTTTGTTCCCGGCAACCACGATTTACCGTTTGAATTAGTTCCCCATCTGGCACGTACGCTGGTGCCACAAAATGTGGAGTACGTTGAAGAAGGAGGGTTTATGATGGATGGTATTCGTTTTTATGTGCTGCCTGTGCGCATGTACATGTACAGTCCCGTGGAAATACCCTACCGTGTTGATGTGCTTGTAACTCACGGTGCACCGTGGGGCATCTTTGGTGAAGACAAATATAGTTGCTCTATTCTGCGCGAAGTGGTGGACGAAGCTCAGCCCCGTATCCATCTATTTGGACATATTCATAATCATGGCGGAGAAACACTGCAAGTAGGCAAAACTTTATTTTGCAATGTGGCTGTGACATAGTTTGTCGTCGTAGTACCGTAATTTTGCAGCAGTTAAATTATAAAAAAATAAAGGATATGGAAAATCAAGAAAAACTTATCGCCAAATGCAAGAATATGGTTGAAAAAATCTATGACAAATACGGGATTTCGCCTAATGAAGCGAAATTGCTGCAAAAATTAATTGAAGCGGATGTGTCCAGACCGATAGTGTCATTTGAGGTGGGAGACTACGTCCGTGTTGTTGATGGACCGTTTAGAAATTTTACAGGTTTTGTGGCGGAAGTCAATAATGAGTTAGGTAAGCTAAAGGCTTTGGTGAAAATATTCGTACAGCCTACGCCTGTAGAACTTGAATTCTGGAAGGTTGAAAGAATAATAGGTAAAAATATGGAAGGAGAAACAACAAAATCGCCCCTAATTTTAATGGGTGCTATTGTGGGTGACATTGTCGGGTCGCGCTTCGAGTTTAACAACTGTTTCAATACAGATTTCGAGTTGTTCACGCCGGAGTGCAGATTCACCGATGACACCGTTTGTACCATCGCCGTTGCTGATGCCATTCTGCGCAACGTTCCCTTTGTCCCAACGCTTCAACAATGGGGAATGAAAGGGTATTTAGTCGGCTATGGTGCTATGTTTGCCAGTTGGCTGTGTTCCGAAAATCCACAGCCCTATAATAGTTATGGCAACGGCGCGGCGATGCGTGTTTCGCCCTGTGGTTGGTTTAACGAAGACCGCGAAACAGTTTTGGCGGTGGCTCGACGGTCTGCAGAATGTACGCACAGCCACCCCGAAGGCATAAAAGGTGCGCTCGCTGTCGCCGACTGCATATTATATGCACGACAAGGTGCAGGTAAAACAAAAATTGCGCGACTCATAACCAAAAAATACGCCTACAACCTCAATAAAACTTGTGATAGTATTCGCTATGATTGGCAATCAGATGGTAGGAGGCTCGCACAATTCGACTTCGACGGTGATGTGGATATGGATAAAATTGCTTTTGAAACTGACGAAACCTGTCAGAAAACTGTGCCACAGGCTATTGTAGCGTTTCTTGAGAGTAAAGATTTTGAGGATGCTATTCGGCTTGCCATTTCTATTGGTGGCGACAGCGACACCATCGGAGCAATTACAGGCAGTATTGCCGAAGCATATTATGGTGGCGTGCCTGATGCTATCGCTCAACAAGCACTTACATACTTGCCGCCGGAAATGAAGGCGGTACTAACAGCGTTTAATGAGCGATTTGTTTTACCAACCCGCTCTAACTCGTGACGAGGCATAGGTTACAGCGATAAAAGAGAGATTAATTAACAAAATTTAGATATTGATTATATGGCAAATTTAGACACTAAAACAATAAAAGTAAAGGAACTATTGCAAAAAGGAAATTTGCACATTCCGCATTATCAACGTCCGTATAAATGGACAGAAAAGAATGTTAACCAACTTATAGACGACATATTGTTGCATAAAGCTAAATCGGCTTATCGGATAGGTACTTTAGTTGTGCACTTACATTGGCAAAATTCTAATAAAGAAGAAATTACAGAAAAGGAATTTGACGAAAAAGGTGGTAATAAAATTTTAGATATCGTAGATGGACAGCAAAGAACAATTACTCTTGCTTTAATAATCCACGCCTTAACTAACAGCGAGCACAAAGGAATAAAAGAACTTGCTGATTTCAAAACAAACTTGATAAATCTGCCTTTCTCAAACGATATTTCAAAAGCCAATATACAAAACAATTATAAAGCTATTGAAAGACGAACAAATGAATTTGATGAGGATACTATTTTGTTTTTCTTCAATAAATGTGAACTTGTAGAAGTCATTCTTGCCGATATTTCTGAAGCGTTCCAATTTTTTGACTCTCAAAATGCAAGAGGTAAAGACCTTGAACCGCATGATTTGTTAAAAGCATACCATTTACGAGAAATGAACAATTCTTCTACAGAAGAAGAAAGACGGCAAACTGTAGAAAATTGGGAGGAAATGGATACGAATACGTTGTCAAAATTGTTTGCTCTTTATCTTTACCGAATTAGAAATTGGAGTAAAGGACGTTCAGCACGGTATTTTACAAAGAACGAAGTAGATATTTTCAAAGGAGTTAGCCCTGAAATACAAGAAGATTATCCTTTTGCCAAAATTTACCGTATAGCACACTATTACACAGAAAACTATAATCAAGCATACAACAGCAAAATGGATAAAAACAATACTGGTTATCCTTTTCAAATAGACCAAACGATAATCAATGGTAAACGTTTTTTTGAAATGGTTGCTTATTACAACAAATTGATAGGCAATATGAAAGCAAATATGAAAGCAAATACAGAAATTCAAACATTAAACACAATTAAAAACTATGCAGGTAATTATCGCACAGGCGATAAATATGTTCGCAATTTGTTTTATTGTGGTTTGATTTACTACATTGACAAATTTGGCGAAAATGAGTTACCTAAAGCTATTGATAAAATATTTATATGGGCATACACATTACGCCTGAAATTATATAGTATTGGGTTAGACTCTGTTGATAATTATGCTCTTAACAAAGCTCATTCACAAGTGCAATTATTCCAAAAAATAAGAGAGGCAGTTTGTCCAAGTGACATCTTAAATATTAAGTTAGAGATACTCAAAGAAAACAGATCAAGTAAAACAGAAGAAATTGTTAAACTTTTTGAAAAAATGAAATATTATGAGCGATAGTAAAAAACCAAAACAATATAGTATAAAAG
>BNXR01000129.1 GCA_025999735.1 Bacteroidia bacterium
GTTCTACACCGATTTCTTCACTCTACCGAACAAAATGCGCAAAGAGCAATTCGGGGACAAGAGGCCGTACCGGCCACCTTTGCCGTATTTGTCAGGGACAATTACAATAATCATACCGATACGGTGGACTTTGAACCCATGACACCCTATTTTGAAGAGTTGCTTGACAATAAGAATTTTAGAGAAATGCCAAAGTTGCCTGAATTCCTACTGCATGCTTGGGGCAGAACAAATCTGAGCGTAATCTGGGATGACGTTTTGGTCGCGGGTGCTGTAGCCGGAGAAGTGTATTATATCCAACCTCTCGCCGGTACCGATGCGTATTTTACCATGGATTTAGGCATGAAAGTGAAATTGTCCCGATTCAGGATATGGGGCAGGTCAGATTTTTATTTCGCTTTACATAATCCGTATGATTTTTTCCTGATGGGTACCAATGATGAATCAATTGCACAAAATTCAGCCAGCACAGACGCAGAATGGGGCGGACCGCTGATTAACTGCATTTCGCATCGTCCGTCGGGAGGAACGCTTCCCTCAGAGTCGGGGTCTGTAACGGGAGAAGATTTAGCGTATGCTCAGGCAGGAGAAGAATTTGAGTTAATCGGCGATGAACCGGCTGTGCGTTATATCCGTTTCAAGACAAGAAAAGCATGGGGCGGCAGTAACGGCTTGATACTTGCTGAAATAAGATTCTGGGGCGAACCACAAGCAGAGTGAAAAATGTAGGAATGTAGGAATGTAGAAATGTAGAAATTGTCTGAACTGTGATTTTAATATGATTAATTTGATTTGTATGATTATAGAAAATTGATTATCTTGATAATCCTTTAATCTTACTAAAATCACGGTTCAAGACAAAGAGACAAAGAAATTAAAGATTACAAATTTTAAAATGAAAGAATATGAAAAAAATTTATTACAGTTACAGTTTAATTGCTTGTGTGGTTCTTTTCTTAGTCGGCTGTGCCGAGATGAACGATAAGCACGATGAATTTCTTGCCAGAGGTGAGACAGTTTACATCGGGAAAGTAGATTCAGTACAAGCCTTTCCGGGAGACGGAAGGCTACTGCTGAAGTATTGGCTCAGCGACCCACGTGCAAAAAGCGTGACGGTCTATTGGGGTACCAATGATTCGAAGTCCAAAGCATTAACTGTCGCACAACATGCGCAGGGTGAAGCGTTGGAAGTGATTCTTGGCACAGCAGATGGTCTGACGGAAGGTAATCATACGTTCCATTGGATTTCATCCGACATCCATGAAAATAAATCCATGGTGCACGAATCCTTTGCAAGCGTATATGGCGACCTTTACCGGAGCAATTTGCTTAATAGGCGAGTTGTTCAGACCGTTCCTGCCGACAACGGTGATGTGGATATCACCTTGGCAGGTGCCTCTTCGAGTGAAGAAATCGGTGTAGAACTGTTTTATACACAATTAGACGGTACTGAGGTGACGCAGTATGAGCCGCAACTGGGAACATCCCTTTCCTTATTGTCTGTGGACTATACTAAGGGTGTTCGTTATCGGACATGGTACAAACCGACGCTGACCGCCATTGATAGCTTCTGTACCGAAACGGTAAAAATGGACATTATAAAAACCGTCAATGTGACTTTAAACAAACCTACCCTATCCGTCAATGCTTACTGGGATGGCGGCCTCTATGCGCAGCCACACCTCGTTGACGGTATTACAGTCGATGGGAACAGATGGGTGGTGGTGGTTGATGCAGTGATTCCGAACCCCTGGATTGAAATAGACCTGCTGGGTACATATACCATCAGTAGTTTCAAAACGTGGAGTGGGCAGAATGCAAATTATAGTTGGCCGACGGCAAGGTTTGACTTGCAGGCTTGGATTGACGGCAGTTGGGTAACAGTACATTCTGTCACAAGCAATACCAACCCGACTTATGGAAACAGTTTCCCTCCTGTGGAAACAACAAAGGTGAGGTTTTACGCCTATGGTGATGTTAGATGGTTTGAAGCAGCAGTATATAGTTTGATTAGGTATTAATGCAAAAAAAACGGCTAACTCTTTTTTTGAGGTGCTATGAAAAAAAAGAGTTAGCCAAAAAAACGATATGAATAATCGTAGAGAATTTTTAAAAACGGCAGGATTAGCCACTGTGGCTGTTGCTATGGGACAGAATGTGATGGCAGCCGGAACGAAGTCGGCAGCTGAAAAATCAACTGGGAAATCACTCACTTTATCGAAGAAAAAAATATCCGTTGACGACCAATGGGATGTGATAGTGGTTGGCGGCGGTCCCGGAGGCTGCACAGCCGCCATATCGGCAGCACGCGAAGGTGCAAAAACACTGCTGATAGAAGCCATGGGGCAACTGGGCGGCATGGGAACGTCAGGAATGGTACCTGCCTGGTGTCCGTTCTCCGACAAAGAGAAAATCATTTATCGCGGTTTGGCGGAGAAAATATTCACTGAATCTAAGAAAGGCGTGCCTCATGAGCGGGCAAACAAATTGGATTGGGTATCCATCAATCCCGAACATTTGATGTCGGTTTATGATAAATTTGTGACGGAATCCGGAGCAAAAGTCTTGTTCTTCTCCCGCTTGGCTTCGGTGGAGATGT
The DNA here is from genome assembly GCA_025999735.1 of Bacteroidia bacterium. GTDB lineage: Bacteria > Bacteroidota > Bacteroidia > Bacteroidales > Marinifilaceae > JAISHE01. The sequence continues at coordinate 2,600 of BNXR01000129.1, forward strand.
CCGCTAACGATACGGTGGATGCCTTGATTGTCGCCAACAAAGCCGGACTTACCGCCTTCAAAGCCAAAGTTTATATAGACGCTACGGGCGACGGTGATTTGGCGGCATGGGCAGGGGCAAGTTTCAAGAGAGGCGATGAGAATGGCGTTGTTCAGAGCTCTACTATGTGTTTCTCGTTTGCCGACGTAGATTCCTACAATTACATAAATGGTCCGAACCTGCACACTGGTAACAAGAACAGTCCGGTTTTCGACGCTGTAAAATCGGGTAAATATCCTTTGATTGATACTCATTTCTGCAACAACCTGATAGGTCCGGACGTGGTGCAGTTCAATGCGGGGCATCTGGTAAACGTGGACAGTACAGATCCGTGGGCATTGTCGCAAGGCATGATAACCGGCCGACAGATAGCGGCGCAGTATCTTGCCGCCATGCAGGAAGTACAACCCCGTACCTTTGGAGGCTCATTTCTGGTCAAGACAGGCAGTTTGCTCGGCGTACGGGACAGCCGGCGTATTGAAGGCGACTATATCTTTACCACAGAGGATTGGGTACAGCGGCGAACTTTTGAAGACGAAATTGGCCGCAACAATTATTATATTGACGTACATAAGGCAAACGGACATGATAAGGAAGCTCATTATGGGCATTACAAAAAAGGAGAGTCACACGGCATACCTTACCGTTGCCTGACGCCCAAAGGATTAAAAAATGTATTGACGGCAGGTCGTTGTATATCCACCGACGAAGATACTTTCGGAAGCCTGCGAGTGATGCCGCCCTGTCTGGTTACGGGCGAAGCGGCAGGAATGGCAGCAGTGCACGCCACCAAACAGTCGAAAAACGATGTACACAAAATAGATGTGCAGTTGCTGCGAAAAAGGCTGAAAGAAGAAGGACAGTATTTCTTGTAAAAAATTAAAGCAAAATAATTAAATGCAATGAAATCCATTTGATTTCAATTATTTTGTTTATCTTTGTGGATATTTTTAACCAAAAGTCATGAAGAAATTACCGATAGGAGTACAGTCATTTGAATCACTGCGTAGTGAAGGTTTTTTGTATGTGGACAAAACGAAAGACATACTCCAACTTACAAGTTTGCACATTGTTTTTCTTTCGCGTCCGCGTCGTTTTGGTAAGTCGCTGCTTGTGAGTACGTTGGAGGAACTTTACAACGGGAGTCAATCACTGTTTGAAGGTCTCTATATCTATGACAAATGGGATTGGACACAGCAATATCCGGTAATTCGGATCGACTGGACGAATATTGAGCATCGGAGTAACGAAGTGATGGAACAAAGTATGTTCACTTTTTTGCAACAAGAGGCAAATTTTCATGAGCTAACACTTATTTCGGAATATTCTGCCGATTGTTTTGCGGAATTGATTACTTTGTTGCACCGTAAAACAGGACAAAAAGTGGTCGTTCTTATTGATGAATACGACAGTCCCATATTGGATTCCGTGGGTAAACCGGAAGCAGAAGGAGTACGTGAATTTCTTCAATCTTTTTATAAAAGACTAAAAGCCACCGACGGCCACCTGAAATTTGTCTTTATGACAGGCATAACGAAAGTGGCCAAAGTATCCATATTTTCAGCATTGAACAGTCTTGAAGATATTACGTTAGACGAAGGATATGCCTCTATTTGCGGTTACACTCAGGAAGAATTGGAACACGACTTTTCGGAATATATAGACAATACCGCAGTCCGTTTGGAGATGGCAAGGGAGGATTTGCTGGCAAAAATCCGTAAATGGTACGATGGTTACTCGTGGGATGGCAAAA
>BNXR01000130.1 GCA_025999735.1 Bacteroidia bacterium
AAACCGTGCCAAAATAGAGTTTCTTAGCCGCTGTGATTCCATCACCCCGGGTCAGAGTGCCGTTTTCTATGAAGGGGACGACGTCGTTGGGGGAGGCGTTATTGAATAGAGCATTATCAAGTAGGGCAATATCGAGTAGGGTGGAGAAAATTCATTGTTACGCTCTATTCACTCCAACATCAAACTAATATATCCTGCGTGTGGGAATAAAAGATTGGTTAACTCATTGATAGTCATCATATCGGTGCTGCGCGCACCTTCGTTGAAAAATGTATTACAAGCACATTCTCCACTGTTCCGAGTATGAGTACATTTCCCTTTTGCAAGTTTATAAACACCATTATTTGCAGGCAATAGGTCGTCAGAAAGTTGAAATTCCATCGACACATTCGGATGGGTGGCTGCGTACTCGTTAAGGACTGTTGAGGCAGAAACGATGCGCAACATTCCTCCCTGTTCCGACGTTTCGTTTCCTGCCTTTTCATTTACAGTTTTCTTGCATCTTACATTTTGCTGATGCCAGAACTTAGCGGCTACTTGTATGAGGGCGGTTTCTGCTTCGTGGTTGTCAGCCAACAGTTCGTAGATGAATACACTGTTTTGTTCAGGTAGGGCAAACGCCATTCCGTTTATTTGCGATGTTGCGCTACGACTGGTGAAAAGTTGTCCCCCCGATAGACGGAGGTCTTCCAATATAGAAAAGAAATCTTTTGCATCGTGCTGAACAGAAAAGGGACGTTTGCGCATTTGGACGTTCATATAGGTGTGTAATTCGTTTAGTAGAGACGGGGCATGCCCCGTCTCTACGTCGTTTGATAGAGACGGGGCATGCCCCGTCTCTACGTGTAAATTGTCAAACCTATGGCGAAAAATGGGAACATAATCAAATTTACCGTAGTAGTCATACAGGCGAACACTCTCAGGGATAAGGATGGAAAACGCTATATTCCGTTCCTGCATCGTTTTCAAAGCATCAGCCAAAAGTCTGCCCATCAGCCCTTTTCCTCGCTCAGCCTGCAAGGTACAAGCACCCGATATGTATGACACCGGCAAGTAGATGCCGTAAAAATCCATCGTATAGGGCAACATCAATAAGGACGAGCATAATCGTCCCCCTTGATACATGACAGCGCAATTGTCAGGCTTAAACTTGTGTCTAAAATAGAAGTCTATAAATTCCTCCGTATCATCGAAACAGCTTCGCCACAACCCTTTTATGTCGGTCTCTATAGACATCTCAGACATATTCTAAAGGATTGGTTTTCACGGCAAGGCATTTTTCCACCATAAACGTTGGGTGGTAGGATAGTTTTGCTTTCCGCAGACCTTCCAGTCCCATATCTTCTTCGCGGTTCAGATAGACATATTGTTGGGGTAAACGTGCAGCAAACTCCCGATTAATGATTGCATAAGCACCGTCAATATCCGTATTTGCCTTTTCAAATTCTATGTCAAAACACTCGTGATTGACAGGCGTACCCATCGTGAAAGAAACTATCTCTTTGTTGACCCATATAGCACCGCCGACCATGCCCAAGGCTTCGAAGTGCTCCACTGCATTACAAAATGCACGGTATTCGTAACGCAGTCCGTCAATTTCAAAACAATGCCGCTTTTTGCACCACTCGGTTTCCAATTCCATGCAATACGGCAGTATGTCCGGCGTGATGGGTGTGTAGGTATAACTGTTTAGTTTGGAAAATTTGTTTACATGGTTTCGCTTTGCTTGATAATCCTTACCGCTCAGGTCCACTAAGTCTTGACGCAGATAAACGTAGTCAAAATAATTGCGGTCGGACTTGTATTCAAACTTCCCGAGCAAGCACTTTTCCATGATGCCCCTCAGTTCCGCTTGGTGTCCCCGCAGTTTTAATACCTCTTTCTTTTGACCTGCATAATCATCTAATTGCTTGATTACTTCCACTTTGTCTTCCACACCGATGGGAAGATGATAAAAATGCGAACCATCGGGAAGAGTGCAACGTATCACAAGGCTATCGCCAATAAGCGCGAAACTACTTTGACTTAAAAACGACCACGCAACTAAGTTGCCGAAGGAAAAATCGCAATCATACGGTGCGAACGGAAGAGTATAATGCAGTATAAGGTCTTTGTCTTCTAAGGTAATCGGTTTAAATTCTATCATGGGCTACATTCGTGCCAATAAAAATTCATTTTACAGGCTTTCGTATTCATTGTCACTTAAATAAAAGTGACAGGGTGCTTTAATATCAAAGGCATTGAAAAACAGTGCTATTTGTGGAGAATGCGGGAGTTGAACCCGCGACCTCTTGCATGCCATGCAAGCGCTCTAGCCAACTGAGCTAATCCCCCCCTTTTAGCGACTGCAAAGGTAATCCGAATAATTCAATAATCCAAACTATGGCTAATTATTTTTTCAGCTTTGATGGTGTGCTCATATTAGTGTGCCCATTCTGCGAAGAAGTCGTTCCCTTTATCATCAACGATAATGAAGGCGGGGAAGTTTTCTACCCTGATTTTGCGGATAGCCTCCATCCCTAACTCTTCAAAATCAACGATTTCCACCGATTTAATGCTTTCTTTTGCTAAGATAGCCGCCGGTCCGCCAATAGAGCCTAAATAAAAGCCGCCATGTTTCTTACAAGCATCGGTAACGCATTGTGCGCGATTGCCTTTGGCCACCATAATCATCGAAGCACCGTGTTGCTGAAATAAATCCACGTAAGAATCCATGCGACCAGCAGTCGTGGGACCAAAGCTACCGGAAGGCATGCCCTGTGGCGTTTTTGCAGGACCTGCATAATATATAGGATGCTTTTTGAAATAGTCGGGCATCGGTTTTCCTTCATCCAACATTTGCTTGATGCGTGCATGGGCGATGTCACGGGCTACAATCAACGTGCCACTAAGGTTGAGGCGCGTTTTGATGGGGTATAATTTTAACTCTTTCAGTACCTCTTCCATCGGTTTATCCAGATTGATGTTCACCGCCGGTTTCAAGGCCGGTGCCTCTTTGGGAAGGAAACGTGCCGGATTTTTTTCCATCTGTTCCAAAAAGATACCATCGGCCGTAATTTTCCCTTTGATATTGCGGTCGGCACTGCAACTAACACCTATACCAACAGGACAGGATGCCGCATGACGCGGGAGACGGATGACTTTCACGTCGTGCACCCAATATTTGCCGCCGAACTGTGCACCTATTCCTTTTTCCTGACATATTTTCGTTACCTTCTTTTCCCATTCCAAATCACGAAAAGCGCGACCGCCCTCGTTCCCCGATGTAGGTAGGTGGTCGTAGTAACCGGCAGAGGCTTTTTTTACGGTCGTCAGACATGCCTCAACCGACGTACCGCCAATCACGATTGCCAAATGGTAGGGCGGACAAGCCGATGTACCCAAGTCCACCACTTTTTCTTCGATAAATTTCGTAAGTGCTTCTTCTGTTAGAAGGGCTTTCGTTTGCTGATAGAGAAAGGTTTTATTGCCCGACCCACCGCCTTTGGTGACGAACAAAAATTCGTATTTGCTACCTTGTGTAGCATAGAGGTCAATTTGGGCGGGCAAGTTGCTGCCTGTATTTTTTTCTTCCAGCATGGAGAACGGAGCGACTTGGGAATAGCGTAGATTGTGGTCACGATAGGTTTCAAACACCCCTTTGCTAATGGCTTCCGCATCATTGAAACCGGTGAACACATTTTCCCCTTTTTTGCCGATGCAAATAGCGGTGCCGGTGTCCTGACAAGTGGGCAATTCCCCTTCTGCCGCCACTACTTGGTTGAGCAGCATTGTGTGAGCAACAAATTTATCGTTATCACTGGCTTGTGGATCTTTCAAGATGTTGGCAACTTGCTGTAAATGCGCTGCTCGCAGGTAAAAGGAAACGTCTTTATACGCTTCTCGCGATAAAAGTTCCAGTCCTTCTTTCTCGATTTTCAGTAGTTGACGACCGTCACAGTCGATGGTTTTCACGTAATCCTTCGTCAAAAGACGGTACTCAGTGGTGTCTCCCTCCATGGGAAACGGTTCTTGGTATTGAAATTCTGCCATGATTTTGTTATATAATGTGTTATCTTGTTAGTTCTTGCCGACAAAAGTAGATGAAAATCGTAGAAATTCCAAACGCCTATACCAATAATTATTTTGACGTAATTCAAAAAATTGGTTAATTATTGGTTAATTATTTTTCCGGTGCTATGAAAAATATCCCGCACTATGTAGCTGGTTTTGTTTTTTTTGTTTTTTTTGCTTTTGTGAAACTATTATTCGCCCCCTTTGCGCCACTCTTTGATGTTTCGCTTTTCCGTATCAAAGACAACACCGATTTTGATGATTTCTCGCTTATCGTTCGGATCGGTCTCAAAGGGCTTAGCATACCCTTTTTCTT
>BNXR01000131.1 GCA_025999735.1 Bacteroidia bacterium
ACAAACTAAGACACCGCCCATATCCATTCCAAACGAAAAAATTTGTAGTACACAGACAGGTTTTTGAAAAAATTCAACTATCTGAATTACAACGACTTTATTCTGGATAGTGCGCAATGTGGGTTAATCATTTATTATTATGAGAAAGACAAATCCACCCCTTCCACGTCCATCAGAAAATCAAGTAGAACACTATCTCAAACAATGGGATACTCAGGATAATCTTGTTTTGTCGGAGAGTAGTTTGACTAAATTATTTCATGAAACATATCCTAAAAACGTCGACAAAGGTGATGTACTTATTAAAGTTTGTGCTTTGAAAGACATCTATGGAATTTTTATCTTGTCACCTCTTAGTGTTGCTCAACACATTGTTAAGCTGAATAACATTGACACAAGATTATTACAAGGGGATACAACTCTTGTAAATGAACTTGCTTTGATTGAGATTGGTGGAACGAAAAAGAATTTCTACTCGTTTGCCTCGAAGTATTGTAGCCGGCATAATCCACAGGCTTATCCGATATTCGACAGCTTTGTAAAGAAAGTGCTGATGTATTTTCAAAAAGAGGATAACTTTTATACTCGCACTTTCAAGCAAGAAGAACTGAAAGTTTATATCAAATTTATAGACATACTACAGCATTTCAAACAGTATTACAAGTTGGATAAATATGATTTTAAACAACTTGATAAATATTTGTGGCAAGTAGGGAGAGAATATTTCCCCAATAAATATTGAACAATGAACTAACCAAATAATAGGAAATTATGAAAAAGACAAGTTTATTCAAGTGCTTCGTAGCGATGGGAGTATTGCTCGGCACAACAGCGGCGGTTAACGCACAAGCAACAAGCGGCTCTTGCGGTGACAATGCTACGTGGTCGTACAATACTTCCACCAAAGTCCTCACCATTAGCGGCACAGGGGAAATGGCAGATTACAGAATACTTGGTAGTGCCCCTTGGACTTCGTACTGGACACAGATAACTTCTGTGAGTATATCAGGCGTTACCACTATCGGCCCGTATGCTTTTTCCCATTGTACCGTCCTAACGAGCGTAAGCATACCAAACTCAGTCACTTCTATTGGTCTCGGTGCTTTTAATAATTGCATTGGGCTAACGAGCGTAAGCATACCCAACTCTGTTACATCTATCGGCAACAATGCTTTTGATAATTGCAGTAAGCTAACGAACGTAAATATACCCAACTCCATCACTTCTATCGGCGACAATGCTTTTCGCTATTGTATAGGCATAAAGAAACTTACTATTGCAGATGGCACAACTGCGCTATCATCTGGACCCCTTGCTGTTGCGCCCGATACCTTATACTTGGGGCGTACTATTTCTATCACAGTTATAACAACCAGCACAAGTGTGTTCGGCACGGCATTAAAGCAGGTAACTATTGGCAACTCCGTTACATCCATCTATCACCACGCTTTCTATGGTTGTACCTATCTAACGAGCGTGAGCATCCCCAACTCCGTCACATCTATCGGCAACTCAACTTTTTATGGCTGTACCGGCCTAACAAGCATAAGCATACCCAACTCCGTTACTTCTATTGGCAGCTCAGCTTTTGAGAATTGCAGTGGTCTAACGAGCATAAGCATTGGCAACTCCGTTACCACTATCAGCAGCAAAGCTTTTTACGGTTGTACCGGCTTAACGAGCGTAACCATACCCTATTCCGTTACCACTATCAACGGCTACGCTTTTTCCGGTTGTACCGGTCTAACGAGCATAAGCATACCCAACTCCGTTACCACTATCTACGGCTTAGCTTTTGACAATTGTAGCAACCTTGATACCGTAAAAGTGGCTTGGGCTAACCCCGCATCTGTAACTTTGGGAACTAATCTTTTTGGCAATATTCCTTCTCCAGCTTTGAATACGCGCACATTGATAATACCCGCAGGCACTGCATCACTATATGCGAGCGTTACCCCGTGGTCTTTGTTTAAGCAACCATTTGTAGAATACAGCGCACCACTCGTCAATGCAGCCACTCCCACCATCACCGCTGAGCCGCAAAGTAGTAGCACAGTGAACGTCGGCGGTAGTGTGTCTTTGTCGGTAACCGCAAATGCAGGCGACGGCGGCACATTGACTTATCAGTGGTACAGCAATACTGCAAACAACACAAGTGGCTCAATAGTGAGCGGTGCAACAAGCGCAACATACACGCCGCCCACCACAACCGCAGGCACGCTGTATTATTACGTTGTAGTAACGAATACTAACAACAGCGTGAATGGTACAAAGACGGCAACCACAACAAGCAGTGTGGCAGAGGTAACAGTGAATGCGATAGTAAATGCAGTAACGCCTACTATCACCGCTCATCCGCAAGGTAGCAGTACAGTGAACGTCGGCGGTAGTGTGTCTTTGTCGGTAACCGCAAATGCAGGCGACGGCGGCACATTGACTTATCAGTGGTACAGCAATACTGCCAACAACACAAGTGGCTCAATAGTGAGCGGTGCAACGAGCGCAACTTATTCAGCACCCACCGCGACCGCAGGCACGCTGTATTATTATGTTGTAGTAACGAATACTAACAACGGTGTGAATGGTACAAAGACGGCAACCCAAACAAGCAGTGTGGCAACGGTAACAGTGAATGTAGTCGTAGTACCGCCTCCACCCAGCAACGATGCCAACCTACAAGACCTCACTGTAAGCAAAAGCACACTATCGCCCGCCTTTGACGCAGACAGCACGCATTACACCTTATTATTGCCTTGCGACGACAGCACAGTTACTATCAATGCAGTAGCACCTCTTGGCGGTGGCACTGTAAGTTATACCGTTGATGGTCAAGCCGCAACAAAGGATGTGGTGGCAAGGAATATAGGAACAACCGCTGTGCGTGTGCGTTCCACCGCCGCCGCCGGCACTACGCACAAGGACTACACGGTGGATGTCATTCGTCCCTTCCCCAAAAGTATCATCGTCCAATATTGGAACGACATCTTGGCTGTCGACCAGAGCCAAACCAAATTCACACACTTCCAGTGGAAAGATGCCGGTGGTGAGCCTGTTGGAAAAGATAGACCTTATCTGTCACTGGTAACTGACAATGTACCGCCGACTGGGACGTACAACGTGGAAGTGACGACAAGTAACGGGCAGAAAACACCTGTATGCGTTGGCGTACAGACAAAGCCATGGGCTGTAACCTCTTCCCTGACAGTCTATCCCAATCCGGTAAGTGGCACGATGACCGTGAAAAACCCTGATTATGAGAGTGTTCATATCATCGAATTGTTCGACCTAAACGGTCAATTAGTGGGACAATACTCAAGCAGTGAGGCAACGAGCAATATTGATGTGTCGGGATTATCGTCAGGTCTGTACGTGCTACGGGCAGGAAGGCAAACACAGAAGATAATAATTGAATGATAATGGTAGGGGCGACCCTTGCGGTCGCCCCATAAATAACGTAAACACAATGAAACATATAATGAAATATACAATCATCGTTTATTTGTTGTTGGGAACAATACAATTGCAGGCGCAAACGCACGAATTTTCCGCCTACGCCCTTGGTGGTTTATCATCTATCCAATATTCCGCCCCAACGTCGATGAAGGTCGCGGGTGGCTTTGGTGGTGGTGCAGGCTTTGGTTACACCTATTTTATGACCCCTGAATGGGGAATATCCACAGGCTTGGAGTTTTCCCTCTCTTCGGCGACCCTTACCGCCGACAAGTTTCGCGATGTATATCCGCTACTCTTTCGAGGGACAACAAAAGATGAAATGCTGAATTTCATCAGTGATTTCGTTGGGTATGAGGAAAAGCAGAGTGCCACGTACTTGCACATCCCGCTCACGCTGAGATTTCAAACTACCGGTACGCACAAATTTCAAGCAGGTGCGGGCATGAAGGTGGGCTTTGCTCTTTCGGGCAGTTATGATGTCGTAATAAAAAGCCTCAGCACATCGGCTACTTTCCAGCAAACAGGGGTAACCATATCCGATGAAGCCCAACACGCACTAACGACAAACTCCGATGTACCACCGTACTCAGGTGATTTGTCATTAGGTCTCAACGTTGGCATTGCAATAGATGCAGGTATGCGTTGGGGACTATCAGAAAAGGTGGGACTTTATACCGGTGTATATCTTGACTATGGTGTGCTCAATATTCTACCCTCGCCGACCGCTCATTTGGTAGAGTACGACCCAAATCCTGGAAAACTATGGGAGTGTCCGCAAATAATATTTACGTTTTATTGGGTTTAATGACATAATTCCATTCACAGTGAAATTTAAATTTTTTCATATTAATAGCATTGAGTTCTTCCTCTGTTATCTTAATCCCTTTTTGG
>BNXR01000132.1 GCA_025999735.1 Bacteroidia bacterium
GCATAATTTTGTGGCGATTATCCTCAATTGGTATCAATGGACTTCGTACCACCGGGGAATAATCAACTCAAAAATACGGGTGGTTTAATAACCTCGTGAGAAAAAATGAAATTTTAGAAGTCCCCTATATATAGAATGACCCATGTAGAGAATATCCCCCATATCCTCCGGCACGGCATTACCCATAGAAATTCACCAAACGCAAATCCAAGTTATGTTATCATAGGCGACACCAGCTTGATTAACACAAGAGCAACGAAGCAAGTACAGATTACGAATGGTATTCGTTCTAACTCCTATAAAACGATTATCTTAGGCGATTTTATCCCCTTCTACTTTGGAGTACGTATGCTGATGCTGTATGTAATGCAACACGGAGGTAATTATGTAGAGAAGGCTACCCCACCGAAAGACATTATTTATTTGGTCTGTAAAGTAACTGAAATTATGCAATCAGGGATAACATACTATTTCTCTGATGGACATGCTACTGAAAGTCTATCTTTCTTTTATGATAGTTCAAAAATCAATGAATTGCCGAACATTATTGATTGGAATGCTGTACAATCCACCTATTGGTCTGGGGAAAATTTGTCGCTGAAAACTAAAAAGCAAGCAGAGTTCTTTGTTGCAAATGATATCCCTGCTTCATATTTGTTCGGATTTGGTTGTTATAACGAAGAAGCAAAACAACAATTACTTGAAATGGGAATAGAATCCAATAAGATAAAAATCATACCTAAAGCATATTACTGAAATTTAATAGATTATGATACGCTATATACAAGGGAACATTTTAGAGAGCGATGCTCAGGCATTAGTCAATACGGTTAACACTGTTGGTGTGATGGGTAAAGGGATTGCGTTGCAATTTAAGAAAGCATTTCCCAATAATTTCAAAGCCTATCAAGTGGCTTGTGAACGCAACGAAGTTGCTGTCGGAAAACTCTTTGTGACGAAAGATAGTAACCTAAATTCCTGCGAGAAGTTCATTATCAATTTCCCGACAAAAAAGGACTGGCGAAAACCGTCAGAATATAGCTTTATCGAAGATGGGTTAGATGATTTTCTTCAGACAATTGAAAAATATCAACTAAAAAGTGTAGCAATCCCGCCACTTGGCGCAGGTAACGGCGGCTTGGAATGGGAAAAAGTCAAGCAACTCATCACTCAAAAATTAGGCTCTGTTGATGTGGATATTTTAGTTTATGAGCCGACACAAAAGGTGAAAGAGCAATTAAAAACAGAAAGGGTTAAACTCACAGATGCCCGTGCCTTATTGCTTTATGTTTTATACGATTTAGTGAGGAATGGCGAATATGTCTCTGAATTCTCCAGCGAGAAGGTTTGTTATTTCTTGCAAAAATTCGGTGCCGAGAAATATTTAAAACTTCAGTTTACCCCTCACTTTTATGGTCCCTATTCAGGGAAAGTGCGGCACGTCTTAAATTACTTGAATGGCAGTTATATCATGGGGTATAGCGATATGAATAAAAAGCCCTTTGACCCATTGACAATCGTGTCAGATGGCTATGAGTCTGTTCTATCTTATATCAACAACAATACGGAAATTGCCGCTATCGCTAACAATACGGTTGCCTTTTTAAATGGATTTTATTCAGATTTTGCGCTTGAATTATTATCATCCATTGACTATATAATGAATGCGAATAAGATATCTGACCAACAAGTCATTATGCAAAAATTGGAGGAATGGAGCGATAGGAAACGGAGTATGTTCTCTAACCAAGAATATATTACTTTAGCAGTGGAACATATTCGAGATGCCCATTTCAACAAGTATTAGAAAAATATTACAAGGGCGAAAAAGATAATGCAACCTAACCTTACATAATGTAGTTGTAGGACTGACCGCCGCGGGCCGTTCTATAACAGAACATTATGCTATTTGTATTCGCGGATGATGCCTTTTCTTAAAACCGTGCCAAACCGTTTAGCAATGTAGCGGTGGTTGCTTTATTTTCAGAATAGCAGTTGAAGTTTTAAATTAGTAGTATACTTGGCAATAGGATTAAAGCGGTGACCGCGCGAGGGCTCGCTGGTGTGTGGGCAAAGAAAAAATACAACGTGAGCGCAACGGAGTTGTTTTTTTTCTGTGCGATAGCACGCGTGGGTCGGCGTGTGTGAGCGGTATTCGTGTGGTTGGCATATTTTTGATTGGCATAATCAAACGAAGCCGGTTGATTTGCGCCTTAGGTTTTAGAGCGTAGCGAACATTTAACATAATGTAGTTATAGGACTGACCGCTTCGGGCCGGTCTATAACAGAACATTATGTTATTTGTCTGCGCGGAGCTCTTCATAAAAAAATGCGACCGCGCGAGCACCTATTTTGTGCTGTGATTTGATTAGCAATTTCCGCGTGTGTGAGCCTCAATGGGTGGCTGAGCGGAATTTGCTCTGCTATGCGCGGTGCTCATGGCTATGAGGCAAGCGATGTTTGCTCTGCCAGCGACAATGTGAGCCTGTAGATATTGTATTTGTTCCTTATGGGCGAACTCCGCTATTTTATCGCGTAAAAAAAGATGCGAATTATTTTGGTAGTTCAAATAATAGTAGTACCTTTGTCGCAACATGTCTCCCCCGCTTCCCGTTAGAACAGCGCAATCAGGGGGGGCGTTTTTTTATATTATGACAAAAATAATTTATACCAAGCCTTTTCTCATTCTTCAAGAACAACTAGCCCAACTGAAAGGTCGCGGTTTGTCATTTGGCGATGATGTAAAAGCATTACATCTGCTCAAATACATTAGTTACTACCGTTTAAGTGGTTATTGGTATCCTTTGCTTGAAAATAAACAGCCACAAGTTTTCAAGTCTGGTGTTACTTTTGAAACGGTTTTTAACCTTTACAAATTCGATAGAGAGTTGCGCAAAATCATCATTGGCGAACTCGAAAAAATAGAGATTGCCGTGCGTACTCAAATGGCATACTCACTTTCAATAGCCCATGGCTCGTTTTGGTTGGAAAACGAAAGTTTGTTTGTAAATTCAGCTAAATATCGTGCCACATGGGATAAAATCCGTAGTGAAATGCAACGAAGCGATGAAGAGTTTATCAGTGCTTTCGCGACTAAATACACAAATGCACTGCCCCCATCGTTCATCACTTTGGAAATTGTTTCGTTCGGTACTTTGTCAAAATTGTATGAAAATCTAAAATCGGATGTTGTCAAACGTGAAATATCACAAACATTCGGGTTGCCGGATAGGGTTTTTATCTCATGGTTGCATGGTTTGGTTTATACCCGCAATGTATGCGCACACCATGCTCGCCTTTGGAATAGACCTTTAGGAATTCAACCCCTATTTCCCAGACATACACAAAATAGTTGGATTTCTACTGATGGGTTGGATAATAAACGAATGTACTACGTCCTTTCCATTGTTCTCTATTTTCTCAACACAATAAATCCAAAGCATACCTTTAAGCAAAAGTTAGAAAATTTGTTTGATAAGTATCCCAATGTGGATCAGCGCGCAATGGGCTTTCCCGATGATTGGAAAACTGAGCCTCTGTGGAAATAACTGTTGATTTTGTTGTGATTTTGATTAGCAATTTTCGCGTGTGCAAGCCTCAATGGGTGGCTGAGCGGAATTTGATCTGCCATGACAAGTGCTCATGGCTATGAGGTATTTGCAATCTTCGCTGATTTTTTTGTTGAACGCTTTTTCTTTCAATAAAAAATTCAGCGATGTTTGCTCTGTGAGCGACTGTAGATATTGTATCTCTTCCTTATTGGCAAATTCCACTTGATTTTATCGTAAAAAAGATGCGAATTATTTTGGTTGTTTAAATAATAGTAGTACCTTTGTGCCTGATAGTACCTGCCAAGCCTCTTAACAATGCTCAAATAGGCAGGTCGTTTTTATTAATAACTTCCCTATGAAACCAAACTATACAAAAACTTGCACACTTCCGCAAAACTTAATTCCCTTAATCCGCAATCGTGGACTGCACATTGCAGATGAGCAAAAAGCAATTGATTACCTCACTCATATCGGGTATTTCAGATTTAGTGCCTACCTCTATCCATTGCTGAAAACTCCCCCAAGAGAACATTGCTATAAAAAGGGAGCAACATTTGAAATGGCACTCAACATGTACCGATTTGACCGAAAATTGCGCATACTGCTTTTCAACGAAATTGAAAAAATAGAGGTTGCTATTCGCAGTGCAATGAGTAAGGAACTGTCCGTAAATTAGTTTTACGTTTATGTTTGGTATGTAAAATATTATTACTAACTTTGCAGCATGGAAAAGCTCAAAGAAAAATTAGCGTTAATAACTCCCTATTTGAATGAAAAGCAAAA
>BNXR01000133.1 GCA_025999735.1 Bacteroidia bacterium
GCCATGCCTTCTTCTTTCGGATTGTGGTTCAGTGCCTATTCGGAATCTTTGGCAGACGATTTGCTGTTGATGGATGCTGCGTATAAGATGGTCAATACCAATCCCTTAGGTTCAGGTGCAGGGTATGGCTCTTCGGTGCCCTTAGATAGGATGATGACGACGGAACTATTGGGATTTAACGACTTAGCTTACAATTCCATATATGCGCAGATGCAGCGTGGCAAGATGGAAAAGAACGTTCTGTTTGCTATGGCGGCGATAGCCACAACGGTGGGACGCTTAGCGGCGGATGTTTGCCTATTTTCTTGCAGTAATTTCGGCTTTGTACATATCCCCGATAAATATACGACCGGTTCGAGTATTATGCCTCACAAGAAGAACCCCGATATTTTCGAGTTAGTGAGGGCCAAATGCAATCATCTGCAATCTTTGCCGGCACAGCTTACCCAAATTTGCGCCAACCTTACTTCTGGTTATTTTCGGGATATGCAGTTGACGAAAGAGATTTTTTTTCCGGCTTTCAAAGAGTTGAATGATTGCTTGAAGATTTGTACGACAGTTTTAGGGGATATCACGGTTAATACAGACATTTTATTCAATCCCATTTACAAATACATCTTTACGGTGGAAGACGTGAATGAGCTTGTCGCTCAAGGTGTACCGTTTCGGGAAGCCTATCAACAAATTGGTCGTCAGGTGCAAGAAGGGACATATAGAGGCGGCGCACGCACCGTCCCTAAGCATACGCATGAAGGGAGCATAGGGAATCTTTGTTTGGCAGAAATTGAGGCAAAATTTGAGCGAAACAAACCTGATTTCTCAAGAGCCGAACAAGCAGAAAGAAAATTAATTAATTAGGGTCTGCTGATAAACTCAGCATCCGGCATCCTTTTCATCGCACTCAGGATAACGTATTCTTGCATGTGAGAGCCTTCATTGAAAGCATCCCAACTCAATTATCCCAAAAGCAAATGCTATCAACCGCGAGGCAAACAAGTGAACAAGCCTAGTGGAATTTGGTACACCGCCGTAACCGGTATTTGGCAAACAGTTTGGTTGGAACCAGTGAGTGCGAAACATATCACTACCGTCAAAACGGTACCCGATATTGACAAATCTCGCCTATCAGTTGATGTCAGTGCAGTAAACACGGAAGCGGCAGATGTCGTTGAAGTAAAGATTTTGGAGGCAGGGAAAGTCGTAAGCACAGCTAAATCTGTTCCTTTCCAGACCTTGGAACTCAATCTGCCGAATGTCAAATTATGGTCACCGGAATCGCCCTTTTTGTACGACATGACTATCAGCCTCTATCATAAAGGTAAACTTGTAGACCAGGTAAAAAGTTATTGTGCGATGCGAAAAATCTCGGCGAAAAAGGACGAAAACGGCATTATGCGTATCCAATTGAACAACAAGAACAACTTCCAGTATGGTCCGCTGGTGGGAATTTCTACCGCACGGGAGACATATTGGATTTGCACCACTATCCCGGACCTGCGATGTACCTATACGATGCTCAAAGAGTGAACGTCTTAGGGGAATACGGTGGCATTGGAATGCCGGTAGAAGGTCATTTATGGCAAGCGGACAAGAATTGGGGATATGTACAGTTCAAAACTTCAAAAGAAGTGACAGATGAATATGTCAAACTTGCCGAGCAACTGAAAGCAATGGTTATAAGAGGCTTTTGTGCTGCCGTTTACACACAAACTACCGATGTGGAGGTAGAAATTAACGGCCTTATGACCTATGACCGCAAAGTAATTAAGATAGACGAAAAACGCATTCGCGAAAAGAACCAAGAAGTGATATCCATCTTGAAATAAGAAATATAGGGACAAACAAAATGAAATGGACTTTTTTTGGCAACTCCGGTTTGATAGGCATCAGATTTACGAAGGTGGGTTAATTTTTATTCCCATAAACAGCGGTAGGAAACAGAACAAAGCAATGAGGGAAGATACTAAGCCTCCAATTGTACCAGCTGCCAACGGAAACCAAAAGGCTTCCTTTTCATCTCCTAACATAAAAGGAATAAAGCCCAAAATCGTAGAAATGACAGTCAAGAAAATGGGCGTAATCTTGGCGTTCCATGCTTTAAGATAGGCACGATTAGGGGATAATAGCGGCTTCTGTTGGCGGATTTTGTTGTATTCGTTTAGAATGTAAATACTGGCATTCACCGTGATACCACACAGGAGTACCAAAGAAGCAAAGCCTCCCTGGTCGAAGTTCAGACGAAACCAATAAAATGTAAGAAATACGCCGATATACGAAATGGGTATGACGAAAATCACGGCTAACGGTTGCTTTAAAGAATTGAACAGGATGGCGGTAGTAAAAAAGATGATGACAATGATTAGTCCTAACAGCAAATATTGGTTATTGAATTCCTTACCCCAGCGCCACGAGAAACTCCTGACTTCGTCATTGCGACACCCAAAATTGATTTACCCCCATGAGAATCGCGTATTTGAAGCGCGAAGTCTCTTTTTAAAAGTCGTTTCCTTCTCGCGGAGATCATATTTCTCCTGAGAAGGAGATTGAATATTGGCAGAGGCTATCATTTTTCATAGAAGTCGTCTCTAAACAGTGGCTCAATGAGTTTATGTGGGCGAGTGAGGAACATGGTTTTTGTAATGGTTTCCCCTGTCACAAGCAGTTGTACGTTTATTGTTGTTATCGTCTTGGCTATATCAAGTGCCTTGTCCACACTCATATTTATTTGATTCGCTTTCAGCAGACGTTCGAGTTCTTTATAAATTTTATATGCAACGAAGCAGACACAGACGTGTGCCTCTATGCGGCGCGGGGTAAAGTGAAACATGGGGCGAAGTTCTATCGTTCCTTTGGTAACCCGATATGCCCTTTCCACCACCCATAAGCCTTTGTATTGCTCACAAACAGTCTTTGCATCCAAAGCCGTGTTGGTGACGTAACCCTTTAATCCGTCCCATTGTGCATCATCGACAATTTTGCTTTCATTTATGCTGACACTGACATCGTCCTTGATTTCAAGAAACTTGTTGTATCCGCGCTTGTTTATGTTCTCCTTTGATATTTTCCCACTGCCATAGTCCCGTTTGAGACGTTTTACGCCCTTGTCCCTATTGTAGGCATCTTTCTTGGCTCGTTTATCCGAATAGTTAATAATCAGACGGCATGTTTGCGTTTTGTTCATTTGATGAAACTCTCCGTCCTGTTTTTGCAGAGATAATATCCATCGCTTGATTTCTTGGCTTTCATTTCTTATCCTTGCTCCTACTATATATTTGTAACCGGCTGATTCTAACAGGGAGATATTTTTTGCGTTCATCAACCCCGAATCTGCTACCACTACAAACTCTTTCAAATTGAACCGGACAACAAAATCATCAATTATCGGTATCATGGTTCGACCCTCATACTGTGAGCCGTTGAAAATGGAATAATTCAACGGATAACCGTCTCGGCTTACCAACAAACCCAATACTATTTGTGGCTGATTGTGCTTGCCGTCTTTGGAATAGCCCGTTGCACGAAGGTCATCCCCGTAATCGGTCTCAAAATAGAGCGTGGTAACATCATAAAAAACAATGCCTATCACACCGCCTAAAATGCGACGGGTATGTTCCACGCTGATTTGCTGTATCTTTCCTCTAAAAATCCCTATGTCTGCGCAGATAGATTATTTTGTAATATGTTGAAAATGAGGATATATTGTGTTTGTAGGAATAAATTATGCACAAAGCGGTTGCTGCACAGCCCTTTTAGTGGCAGTGAGCACATTGATAGTAAAAATTAAAATACTTTCCTCTGCGAGCTTACTTGTCTCACACGCGCTTTCATTACCGACACTGCTTTTGCTGTTCATTTTGCAAACCGGGATATTGTCTTTTTTAGTCAATTCGCCACAAAGATAAGGAACTGAAACAATGTCGGAAGAAACAGTGTTGGACACAGTTTCTCAATCAGGCAACAAGTGCCTGTATATTTCTTTTTGGGTCGAAGGGCTTTCCTGTGCTGAGCACATTGAACACTATCACTAACAGTTTTCGTGTAATGGCCAACAAGGCCTTTTGCGATTTCATTCGTTTGGCTAAGTGATTAAACTTTTTGCCCAAAAACGTTTTATTCGACCTAGCTACCGACCACGATATTTCAACAAGAATTTTACGTAGGTATTTATTGCCGTGCAAGGTTTTGCGCGAACGTATTTTACCTGCTGTTTCATCATTCCGTGGGCGTAATCCTGCCCAACCGACCAAATTTGATGCCTTGGTGAATTGGCTCATATCATTGCCTATCTCCGCCAGAA
>BNXR01000134.1 GCA_025999735.1 Bacteroidia bacterium
TGTCTAAGTGTCGTCCCCTGCGGGACTATACCATCATACATACTCCCATACCGTAGGCTAAAGCCTACGGTTATTAGAGTACTGTCCCTGCGGGACAAAACACCGTTTGCGAAAATAGCACCTGAAAAAAAGATTTAACCATTAAAAAAGTATTTCATCGTGTTTTTATATATGTTATTAAGGAATTGAAATTTGGTGTCTGTCTTTTTCATAAATTTGTTATTTAAGTGGTTTAGGCTAATACTGCTTTATTAATCGTTAAGTCTCAAATCTTTTTCCCATTCAGGTCATACCATGCTAAAAATTCGCTTGCGCTCATAACAGGTAACGCAGATTGTTTGTAATCCTTTGTATCACGGGTAATGATAATATCCGCACCTGCAAGCACCGCACTATGGTATTGCATCGCATCTTCCACATCATTAAAAGCCGATAGCAACGCCTTTTTTGTCGCATCCTCATTCATGGGTGAAATAGAGCATATCACACAAACCTCAAGCAACAAAGCGCGAGATTTTTCACTCCCTATCAACTTGCTCAAACTGTAATTGGCATTGGCAACTGTTAGCGTGGATACGTATAGTTGTAACTTCCCTTTGTCCGCCAAACTAAATAGATGAGAGGCAGGAACATCATACGGAGCTCTTTTCAAGAGCAAATCCAACAATATGTTGGTGTCTAAAAATAGTTTCATCTGCTTTCGTTTTATGTAATTAATTATTACTGCCATACTTCTTGTCCAAATACTCTGCTCTATCCTTCTTGTAATCAAAATCAGCTGGAACGGTAATGCCTGCATTTAATTTTGCTACAAAAGGAGTGATTTCACGGACTTCCTCTTTTATCCTTGCCTTGTTAAGCAAAGAGATAAAATAATTTTCGACCATTCGCGAAAGTGAAGTACGTTCCGATTTCGCATACTCTTTCATTCGCTCAATAACTGTTTGCTCTAAGCGCAAATTTACATCTACTGCTGCCATAATTTTAAAATTTAAGTTATTACTTTATTAATTGCGCTGGCAAATGTAATATATTCACCCGCGCAATCCAACTTTTACATGTTATTTATATACTCGAAATGCAAAAAGAGAATAGCGCAAATCCCACCATGCTGCATTAGCATGGGCTTTGACAAATTTGGATTCAACTATTTTGACAAAACGTTTTGGTTATTCCCATTTTTTAGTTACTTTTGCGCCCGAATACAAGGGGTGCTTGCCACAGTGCAGGCTGAGATTATACCCATAAAACCTGATGCGGATAATGCCGCCGTAGGGAAAACAGCCTCCTCGCTGGCACTCCGCACTATTCATAAAAACAGATTTACAAATTAAAATGAATGGCGGATGAAAAAATCAAGTTTATTTTTAGGAATGTCCCTCGTAGTTGGGGCACCTGCGTATGGGGATGAATTGTCGACAGTGACGGATTCACTGAAAATGTCAACCAATGTGGAATTAGAGGAGGTGGTAGTCACAGCCACCAAAGCCGGTCGGACGACACCGATGGCGTTTAGCAATATCTCTAAGGAGGTCTTAAACAGTCGCAATGATGGACAGGGAATTCCAACGTTACTCGCTACATCGCCGTCAGTGGTTGTCACAGCGGATGATGGATTGGGAATTGGCTACTCCGGAATCCGTATTCGCGGAACGGATGCCAATCGTATCAATGTCACTGTCAACGGTGTTCCGGTGAACGATTCCGAATCTCACGGCGTCTTCTGGGTGAACATGCCTGATTTTGCCTCCTCTGTGGAAAATATTCAGATACAACGTGGTGCAGGCACTTCCACGAATGGTGCAGCAGCTTTCGGTGCCACCGTCGCCCTGCAAACACAGGCTCCACATCTAAAACCAAGTGCAGAATATTCACTGTCCGGCGGTTCATTCGGCACCATGCGGCACACCCTAAAAGGGGGTACCGGTTTGTTGAACAACGGCTTTTCTGTGGATGCCCGCTACTCCAATGTCCGCAGCGATGGATTTATCGACCGCGCTCGCACTCAAATGTCGTCGTATGATGTATCCGCCGCTTGGCACGCCGAAAATACACTCATCCGCTTTCAAACTTTCGGTAGCAATGAACAAACCTATCAAGCATGGAACGGCATACCTTCCGCTCTATTGAAGGAGGATTACAATAAATATCGCACCTACAACAGCTGTGGCGAATATACCGATGAAAACGGGGCGACCCGATATTACGACAACCAAATAGACAACTATAAGCAGCAACATTACCACCTGACAGGCAGCCAACGCATCGGTAATCAATGGAGTATGAACCTCACCTTACATTACACCCACGGCGAGGGCTATTATGAAGAATACAAAGCCGAATCAGCATTTACGTCCTACAAGCTCCATTCCTTCTACGCTCCAAGTGGGGACACTTTAAAGCATATCACCGCTGCCGATTTAGTACGTCGTAAATGGTTAGACAACGATTTTTACGGTGGCGTGTACAGTGTCAATTACCGCGCAGAACGTCTGCAACTAACTGCCGGAACTGCCGTAAACAACTATGTCGGCGACCATTTTGGACGGGTAATGTGGGTAAAAACAGCCAACGTATTGCCGGAACCCAATTACCAATACTACCTCAACACCGGTAAAAAGTTGGATTACAGTGCTTATGTGAAAGCAAACAGCCAATTTCTCTCCTACCTGAACGGCTATTTGGATTTGCAGTATCGTGGCATAGACTACTCCATCAAGGGCAGTGACGATGTGGCAGGTGAACATGTTGATATAAAAAAGAGCTGGAATTTTTTTAACCCCAAAGTGGGCATCAACTACATACGCCAAGGTCACACCGCTTTTGCCTCTTTTTCGGTGGCAAACCGTGAACCCAACCGCGACAACTTCACCGAAGCTGCCCAAACCGAACACCCCACGTACGAAACCTTGCACGACTACGAAGCAGGTTACCGTTTTCAAAATACCTTTTTCCATCTCGGTGCCAATGTCTATTATATGGACTACAACAACCAACTCATTTTATCGGGCAAGCTCAGTGAAATCGGTGAAGCACTCACCACAAACATCAAAGACAGCTATCGCACCGGTATAGAGCTGACCGGTGGTGTGAGCCTTACTTCATGGCTGAACTGGGGCGGCAACCTCACACTTAGCAGCAATAAGATAAAAAACTTTACGGAATATGTTGATATGTATGACAAAGATTGGGATTTTATCGGACAAGAGGCAATCGCTCTGGGGACGACAGACATAGCCTATTCGCCTAACCTGATTGCCAATAGCATCTTCGACTTCGCGTGGAAGGGCTTTTCAGCCACACTAACCTCACAATATGTAGGAAGACAGCATCTTGACAACACATCCAATCGTGACCGCACCATAGACCCATATTTCGTCAACAACCTGCGCTTGGGATATGCTTTCAAACCTCGTTTTGTAAGTAAAATCGGCATAGACTTTACCGTCAACAATCTCTTAAACGAACGCTACGAAACCAACGGATGGGTATATTCATCCATTTTGGACGGAGTGCGCGGAAAAGATGAAGGCTATTACACACAAGCAGGAACAAACCTGATGTGCAGATTGTCCATCGTATTATGAGCACAAGGTATGAGCACAACGAAGGAAGGTGATTTTGGCAAGTGATAACATAGGCAATAATTTATAGGATGGAATATTTCGGTGTCATAGCGGGTTTATTGTATCTTTTTTTGGAAATACGGCAGCATCGGGCGATGTGGCTTGTCGGTTTGCTGATGTCTCTGGCTTATGTGTGGGTATTTTTTGACACGAAAGTCTATGCCAATATGGGTTTGCAAATCTATTATGCCGTCGTTAGCGTTTATGGATATTGGAAATGGCGGCGTGTTAGCAGAGGCGACGATTTATCGCGCTCTACCGATGATCTATGTACCGATTTGCGGGCTGCCGACGATTTATCACATTTGAAGGAAACATCTTCAATCCTATATCGTCATCTCACGTGGAAACTCAGTGTCCTCATTGCCATAGCCTTAGCATTGATTTACGTTCCTGTTTATTATATTTTAGGCAATTACACCGATACAAGCGTTCCGATAGGGGATGCTTTTACAGCGACGGTCGGTATTGTTGCCACGTGGATGCTGGCACAGCGCATTATTGAGCATTGGTAGAGCGCGATAAATCGTCGCCTCTGCTAACACGCCGCCATTTCCAATATCCATAAACGCTAACGACGGCATAAT
>BNXR01000135.1 GCA_025999735.1 Bacteroidia bacterium
GTAAATCACCTGCGAACCGCTTTCTTCCAGCGTTACGGCGATTTGTACGGAGGTAGTGCCGCAATCAGCAAGATAGAAATCAGGCTTGCCTGCCTGCGGCGTAACACCGCTCACCGCTACTGCACTCACGTCCTTGTTGTTGCTCGCAACGGTGAGGGTGCGCGATACGTCCGCTGCCTGATAGTTCGAGTCGTCAATGTACGCCGTTACCGTTACATCGCCCGATTGGTAGAGGTGCAACAGCGTGTTCTGGCTCGCGTCTATGTCTGCCGACGCCGTGCTGCCACTGATGCGGAATTTCACCAATAGACCGTTCTCGGTCGTAGCGACAAGCGTGTATGTGTCGCTCTCGAGGCTGAGCGTGGACGAGGGGGTAAAGGTGATGGTTTGCGGTTTTGCCGTGATGTTCGCCGATTGCGCAATGAATGACGGTAGCGTGTAGTTGTCTGCATCTGTGCCACTGATTGACCACGTGCTTGCGGTGATGTTGCCTGACGTTTGTACGTCTGCGCCTGCCGCGTAGGTAAGCACAGCAGAGAGCGTTACATCGTCACCACCTATTACATTGGTCAAGCCGCCACTGTGGGTGGCTGCCGCTGTGCCGTCATATACTTTCGTAGGCGTTACCACTACGTCGTGCGTCAGGTCGAGTTTGTTGATAGTAAACGGTATGCCCACAGAGCCACTTACAACGTCGGCGGGGTCTGTGGAGATATTCAGGTTGTAGGTGCCCGCTTTCGTTGGTGGGGCGACGTTGCTGTAACTCGTGCCGTCCGTTTCCGTGCCGGTGTAGAGCCATATCAATGCCTTGTCTGCCGTACCACCCGCCACGTTCGGTGAGCCGCTTGCTGCGATTGGCGTTC
The DNA here is from genome assembly GCA_025999735.1 of Bacteroidia bacterium. Lineage (GTDB taxonomy): Bacteria > Bacteroidota > Bacteroidia > Bacteroidales > Marinifilaceae > JAISHE01. The sequence continues at coordinate 864 of BNXR01000135.1, forward strand.
CGTCGTAGGTTTTTGTGCTGACGCTCACGCCGGAGATAGTCACGGACGTTTTGCTCGTCACCTCAAACACGACGTTCGCGGAAATATCCTCGTAGTTCGCAGTGGTAATCGTGATTGCCTGTGTGGACGTATGACCTGTGCTGCTCGACGTCGCGTCATAGCCGTATTCCAACGTATGACCGTCTATGTTCAGCGTCGGGGCGACCGAAAGAACTCCGTCGTTCGTGTTGAACGTACCGAGAGTGTACGTTACCGTGCCGTGGTCGGTGGGTGCGAGTGTGATACTGCTCAAATCAGCGGTAAGGGTGCTGCCGCTTGTACCTACTACCAAGTTCACGCTCAAGTCCGTAGCCGACAGACCGCTTGACGCCTTGGCAATCGTAAACTGCACCGCAGGAGTAGTGAAAACGTCGTAGTTGTCGGTGGCTGCAATCGCTGCTCTGATGTAGTAAGTTCCTGCGTCGGTGGGCTGAGTCGTGTTTGCAAAATCACCACCGCTTGCCACATCATACTGATATGTCACCGTACCGTTTTCGGTATTGTTACTAACAGACGGCGTGCCTGCCATACTGCCGTAAGTCCAGCCAGCCAAGCTCACCGTAGCGGCGAGGGTTGCCTTGGCAATCGTGAGCGTATAGTCCGCCGTCGCCTCATTGTAGAGGTCGTCTGCCGCTTTGGTTGCCTCTACTTGAATGGTACCCGCAACGGTAACCGTATGGATTTGTCCGCTACTGACGTTAATGCTTGCCGTCCCGTCGCCGCCGATTATCGCATACGTTACAGTGCCGCCACCCTCGCCTCCGCTTGCTGCCTGTGTGTAGGTGAAGCCCGACACGTAGGTCGCGCTGGGATTGGGTGCTGCAAAGGCAAAGCCGGTTTGTGTTCCTTTGTTCACCGTCAGTGTGGCAGTTACTTTCGCACCCGCCTCGTAGTTGCTTGTTGCAGCCGTTACAAGCCCGATGTTGAATGTACCGGCTTTGGTTACCGTGAGCAGGTTGTTGCTGATTGAACCCTCGCCTGTACCGCCGCCCTCATCGGTGTAGGTACGTGTTCCCGCATTCCCGCTAACGGTGAACAGATCGCTCACGCTTGACAAGTCTATGGTGCTTCCGGTGTAAGTAACCGTAGTAGTGCTACCTGTGTTGGTAACGGTCGCTTTGTTAATCGTCAGCGTCCCTACGCTCAGCCCGGTTGTCGCAAGGTACAGCTTCGCGCTGCTCCACGTACCCTCGGCGACATCTGCCGTGACGGTGTACTCTCCCGCGTTTATGGGTGCGGTGGTGGTGGGACCGTAAGATGTGCCGCCCGTGCCTGTGTAGTACACGGTCTTAGGTCCAGCACCACTACTTATTGGTGAAAGCATAACACTCCATTGACCGCCGGAATAGGTGAACGAACCTGTTCCCGACACGCTATAATTACTAATGGATGTTTCGTAGTAATTCAGCGTCGCGCTGCTGCCGCTCATATATATCCTAATGCCGGTGTTTTCCGCGCCGTCATAAACGTATTCTTCTCCGCTACTATTGAATGATTGAGCCGTAACTGTAGCGGTGTTCTTGTTCTGTAAAGCAAGCCCCGGAACACTCAACAATCTGTTGTGGGAATTCCAATTGCTGCCGTCCTTTTTGATAGTCAGCGTAGAGGTGTATAGCGACTGGGGGGCGTCGTCGCCCAATACGCCTGTCGCTGCGTTGTTATTTGTAACTTCAATTGCCGTGCCGTTAGTGTATTTAGCGCCGGAAAGTGCCACGACAATCTCCCTGTAGGCGTAGGAAGTCTTTGCGGGCAGGTAGCAATATATATTGCTGCCGTCGCGGGTTACAACATCGTTTACGCCGTAATTGGTAATGTTGGAGCCACTCAAGATGTACCCCGCCGCTATGAGCGGTATGTCGTCCCCAACGCTGGACACTGTGAGGGTGGTAAGGTAAACTTCTGTTGACATATCTTTTTTCGGCTGCGGAACGATTCCGTTCGCGCACTTGATGCTGCCACCGGTGATAGTGACGGTGCCGTTGTAGCCGCTATAACCGGGCCCAATGTCGCCTTTGTTGCTGTCTTGACCTCTCGTTGCCGTTACCGTGCCGCCGCTGATGGTGATGGTGCCGCCCTCGCCGTTTCGGGCGCCGCCAATGCCCGCACTGTATTGTCCGCCGGTTGCGTTGATTGTACCGCCGTTAATGGTGATAGTGCCGCCATCGCCATATTGTCCGCCACCGATGCCCGCGCCGCCGTCCGCGCCGCCTATCGCTGTAACCGTGCCGCCGTTGATGGTGATGTTATCATTTCGTCCGCCGCCGATGCCCGCGCCGCCGTCCGCGCCGCCTGTTGCTGTAATCTCGCCGCTATTAATGGTGATGTTGTTACCATTATAGCTAGAACTGCTATAGCAGTCAATGCCCGCGCTGTATCTGCTGCCTTGCGCGGTCAGGCTGCCGGAACCGCTAATCGTCAATGTAGTAGTACCGCTCCCGCCCACCTTAATGCCCGGCGCACCGTTTCCGCCCGTCACAGAGTTGCTATTCATAAGAATGAGAGTTACATTTGCGCCGGAACCTATAGATATTGGAGTCCAAGCGTAGTAATAAGCGTTCGCGTTGATGTCCAGATTATCCAGCGTAATCGTCGCCGTTGCGCCAATATCGTCTACTTCAATCCGCCGACTGTTTGCGCTTGTACCTATGACGGTTACATTTGCGCCGTTCAAAATCCGGTAGACATCACCGCTGTACGTCCAGCCCGTGCCGCTTTGCGGAGGATTGGGGTCAGACATATCGATAATATCCGTCTGCACCAAATGCAAGACAGCGTCTTTTTGAATAAGATAATCCTGAAGGGTATTGCCGTCCTCCAATTCGGCTCCGCCATAAAACAGTATCTGATAGGAAACCGGAATTCCTTGTTGGTTCTGAAGTTTTTCTTTGACATCTTCAATTCTGTCAGTTAGCTCTACCTCTAAGGTGATGTGGGTACCAACTGGAAGTCGCACAAAAATCTGCGTACCCGCCGCCGCTCCTGTGCTCAGGCAGAGAGCTGCCAATAATACTGCCCCTGCGAGGAGGGTTGATTTGATGTGGGCACCGAAGCCCGTGATGTTGATGTTTTTCATACTACTATTATTTTAATTGTGATTTATTTGCTTACTAATTAGGGCAGACACGCAGGTCTGCCCCTACGAATTTTTTCATCTTGTTCATCTTTTAATCTTATTAAAATCGTGGTTCAAAACAATTTATTAAATCGTGGTTCAAAACAATTTATTAAAATCGTGGTTCAGAATCATACCTTGTGCTTTTATACTTATACCTTTATATATAGAAACTTATTACTTACTCATTTAC
>BNXR01000136.1 GCA_025999735.1 Bacteroidia bacterium
TAAGCAAGGTTTTCAATTTCTTTTTGGCGTGGTATTTCAGTTCTACCACTACCGCCACTCCGTCTTGCAGTAATACCGCATCCATACGTCCACGGTTAGTTATCTTTTCGCTTTGAATATTGAAACCCAGCATGGTCATCCACAATTGAAAGATGATGTGATAACGGGCTTCATTTTCGGCATTTTCCGCTTCCGCTTTGGCTTTATTTTTCGCCTTGGATGGCTTTAAAGTGTAAGGAACACCGGCAAGCATCAACCGCATATTCGTTGTAAAACCCTCCTCATCGAAATCAAGGATTTGTTGCAACATTTCCCGTCCAAGTACCGACATGGTTGAGCGGGGATAATTTGTATAGGCACTTAACAGATGTTCCAGCAGCGACTCTTTTACCTCCATGTTCGGTACTTCAAGGGTGTATTTAGTCTCTATGCCTACTCGTCTCTGACTTTTAATGGTCAAATAACCTGTCTGAAATAATAAAGGAACATCATCAAGTGCCTCCGGGTCGTAACTGTCAAAAGCCGTCTGAGCTGCCACTATCGGTTCCAATACGATTTTGGCAAGACCGTGTTTTTTGAGACGATTAATCAAAAAAGTGGGCGTACCCGTTTCAAACCAATAATTGGAAAAGGTTTTCTTTTTGAAAAATGGCAGGGTAGAAAACGGATTGTAAACCGATGTTTTGCCATCCCACGAGTAGCCATCGTACATTCTACGAATGTTTGCCAGTAAATCTTCCCTTGTCATCTCTAAGTGGACTGCCGTATCGCTAATATATTCTGAAAAGTCGCGTTCCAATTCTTCCTGTGTGTAACCGCAAATGGAAGGAAATTGCTCACTTAATGAGATGTCTTCGAGACTGTTCAACGCTGAAAATATTGATACTTTGGTCACTTTCGTTACGCCTGTCATAAAAACAAATTTCAGATGGTCGTCGGTGGCTTTTAGTATTTTATAAAAACTTTGAAGAAATTTGCGCACACCATCTGCTTCAGGTTCACCCACGCTATCCAATATCGGGCTGTCGTACTCGTCAATAAGCACCACTACCTTTTTGCCTGTTTTGAGGTGCAATGATTCTATCAATTCGGCAAAACAATCGGATGCGTGTTTTAAAACGAGGCTAATCGCGTATAAATTAGCTTTTCGTTGCAGGAAGCCGAACATACTCTCTTCCATCTCTTCCTTGCTACCGTGTGAAATACTTGTCCAATCTATCCGAATAACAGGATATTGCTGTGTCCAATCCCATTTGTCGTAAATGTAAAGTCCCTCAAAGAGTGATTTATTGCCTTTGTACAATTCACCCAACGTACTGATAAGCAGCGATTTGCCAAAACGCCGCGGACGCGAAAGAAACACTATTTTTGATGACGTAACAAGCCTATAAATATCTTCTGTCTTATCAACATAAAGATAATCATTACTTCTCAAATCCTCAAACGACTGTACCCCAATTGGTAATTTCTTCATGACTTTTGGTTAAAAATATCCACAAAGGTACACAAAATAATTGAAAATAACAACGTAGAGACACAAAATTTTGTGTCTCTACGTTGCGCCTCCTATACGGATTATTATATTGTAAAGGGAGCACACGCAGGTGCTCCCCTACAAAATCCTGCGATGCCCCATCTATCAGTAGCTTCCGTAAACGTAGATTTCCGCTATACCGGCGACCGCAGAGTAGCTGTCGGGCACCACGATTTTCAGATAACGTTTCTTGTTGACAGGATCTGGCGAAGGTATATCAAGCGTCAACATCCGCGGTAAAACGGTGCTTGGAAACTCGACTCTGCCAATCTCTGCCCATGTGAGTGCATCATGAGCAGGGTCATCGCCTGTGAAATACTGAACGGTTTTAATGCTGGCCATATTGTTACGCCGATAAATTTCGAGCCGTCTAATATCTCTCACCGATGTCATGTCAATAATAATCCAGTGAGGGAAGTCAGCAAGGTCGGGGTTAGAATACCGTGAGTGCCAGTATGAATTCAGGTTGCCGTCGATAAGTGCCGCTATGCTACCCTCAGTGTTCTGGTAGTCGGATACGGACACGGCCCAAGTCGCTCTGTTAAAGAAAATAGCCGGGTCGATTGTCAAACTCTCCCAATCTAAGCTGAACGTATCTACGGCAGTCGGTTCCGGCAGGAACAATGAGCGATACTCAAACGATGAGCCGTCTGCCGCATCCGTAATAGTAGTAAGAGATTCGCTCGGACTTACCTTGATGACTGTTGGCACACTGCCGACGGCAGTATAACGAATTTCTCTCCGCACTAAGTTTCCGGCTGCTGCTGCCCATGGAATCCTTATCTCTATAACCGTGCCAACCTCAACCATACGACCCACATCAATGCGTCGTTGGTCTAAGCTGCTTCGGAAGAGTGCTCCATAAGACGCACCTGAACCTGTGGTTTCGAGGGATTGATGCCCGTAAGCATCTATTGTCCGTACATCGAATGAATAGATTTTTTCTCCCATGTCCGGAAGGAAATCTTCCACGAAGACGGTATCCGAAGTGGAGGAAGGAACCGTGATGGGATGTTTGTTCAATCCGCCGTTCCAGTATACAACAACCGTCTTTACATTCGGTGAATTGACCAGCCTACATTGGAACAAAATCCGTCCCTCGCCTGCTCTGAACGATATTGAATCTACTTTTGGAGAATAGATAGTTTCGCCGTCTTCGACATACTCTTTGTGGACATCCATAAAATTGTCGCAGGAGATGAAACCCAACAGGCTCATTCCTATTGCTAATACACTAATATAACTCTTTTTCATTGCTATAAATTTTAATTTTAATTATTCATCATAACCGCCATAACAGGTTATTTCGTTAAAACAGGTAAAATCATTACTTCCCCAAGTGCTGTTAATGACAAGTCGAAGGTACCGTACCGGAAAATTTCCTGCTTGCATGAAAGGAAATTCATGTCCGTTTACCATAGCTCGATTATCTTCATCAGATCGTTGTCCGGTTGGCAACCCCGATGGTTTTATCATTTCGAAATCCGCCATTTTTGTCCATTCGCTCCAATCACCGCTCGGAGGTGTCTCGGAACTGTAGCCATATATCGAAAAAGTTTTCGGGTTTCCCATCGTGTAAGCATAACTGCCAGTGGCTTCGGTACGCTGATGAAGAACTATGCGACTCATGGTGGCAAATACGCCTAAATCCAGTGTAAGGGAAGCCCCCGGCACAGCGGAATTCGAATGTCCCATAGATGCAGGATCGTCATCCAATAAGTTTTCGTTCGAACCACTCCAGTAATAAAATCCGACATCGCCCTTTCTGCCGTCCCCTGGCAGCGCTCCCACTTGTGGCAATATCATAATTTTCATTTTCTTCTTATCCAGGCGTTTGTCCGCAATGGGAGTGAGTAAGCCTTCTGCCGGAACGATGACGTCCGAAGCATTTCCCCAGTTATCGCTGATAACCAAACCAAATTTTCGAGGTTTCACCAAATAACCGTTCAGATTATATGTCGAAGAATCCACATCGGAGGATATAATAGCAGCCGATTGCAAAGTTCCGGTTGCATCCTCGGTGCGAAAATCGAAATAGAGCACGGCTCTGTCTTCGTTTTTCCAACTGAAATTAGCTCCTCCATAGCCTGCGACTATCTCCACTGTCTTGGCGGCTTTGCTCAGGGACGATTCAAGTGGTCTAAACTTTACCGATACGGGGTCGGATTTTTCCTGCGCACGGTTAACGACGTACAACAAGGCTTCATGCTCTGTTGTGTCGTTAAAACCTTTCAAGGTCAATTGATTCGCATAAAACGAAGCAGACTCTTCCCGTTCCTGTCCGTTAGACAAGGTATATACGGCTCTTACTTCCAAAATATCTTCGGCATCCGGCACGCGATATTTAACGACAACACCGCCAGCAATCGGAGTGGTGGTAACGGTTGACGAAACAACCGACCCGGGTTTCCCCAGACTCTTGCTTGTGGGTTCCAACGACTTCTCCTCGCAGGAAGACAACAGAAACAAACAAGCAATAACACTAAAATAAATTGTTTTCATATTCTTTAATTTTTAATTCTTAATTTTTAATTCTTAATTCTTTTGTCTGAATTTTTGTCTTGAACCGTGATTTTAGTAAGATTAAAGGATTATCAAGATAATCAATTTTCTATCTATTCTCTTTCATCATGCTAATCTTGTAAATCTTGTGAAAATCCTGG
>BNXR01000137.1 GCA_025999735.1 Bacteroidia bacterium
CTCCTCCTCCTCCTCCTCCGCCACCACCACCTCCGGCACCAAAGAAGCCTACTAATACTAAGGAGGAAAGAGATAAGAAATACAAATACTATGTCATCATATCCAGCCGTCCACCGGAGGAAAGAGAAGAGTTGGAAGAACTGCTCGAAGAACTGCAAGAATTACAAAACTATCCGGCAGAGCTTATTGTCAGGGATGGAAGAGTTCGCCTCAGTGTAGGTTCACCGGACACTTACGATGGTGCCGTGGCTCTACGTGACCATTATCGTTACATTGGTGACGATGACGAATATTGGATATTACAAGTACCCAAATAAAAATGTAGGAATTTAGAAATGTAGAAATGTAGGAATTAATTTTTACATTGCTCATAAAGCCGCTAATAAGATTGGCAAATATTGAAATTGGTGGATAATAATTTGTATTTTTGCGGTGTTGAACAATAGAAAATACAAAATGAGCATAGTAAAAAGTACTGACATGGAGATAAAAGAAAGAAAAAAAAACATTTGGATTTATGCGAATGGCAAGAAGAAGCAGGTTACAGTCACGCTTTCTGGGCGATTGTCAGATTTTGCAATCCACAAAAGAGAGCATCCCGAAGAATGGATGGGGAAGATTTTGGACATGAAAGCTGTAATGAAGTAGTAATCGAACAAATCATAATTTTATGGAACGCTATCTTGTTGATACTCATATTGCTTTGTTTTGGATGTTCGAAGATGACGAATTAGAACAAGATGTTCAAGAAATCTTAAATGACTGTGGTGCTTTGATATACATTAGTACCGTTTCTGTGCAGGAAATGATGCATTTACGAAAACGGAATAAAATTCAATTTGAGAAAAATCCTGAAGAACTCCTAAAAAAACTCAGACTTACAAATATGCAATTATTGCCTGTCAAATGGGAACATCTCGAAACATACGCTCGATTGTCGATGCCCGATGGTCACAACGACCCAAGCGATCATCTGATTATTTCACAAGCAATTACAGAAAAAATGCGTTTGGTTAGTTCAGACCATTGGTTTAGGAAATATACAAAGCAAAAACTCGAACTGCTTTTTAATAATCGATAAATACCCCTGCTGACACGGCTTTGCAAACCCCGCCCCTACATTTTTCAATTTCTACATTTCTACCCTCATTCGGGCTACCGGAATGTCCAGCATTTGCCGATATTTGGCAACGGTGCGACGCGCAAGTTTATACCCCTTTTGCTCCATCATCGTGACTAAATCATCATCGGTATAAGGACAAGTTTTGTTTTCAGCATCCACAATACTCCTCAACACATCTTTGACTTCATGTTTGCTAATGTCCTCACCACTCGTATTTTGCATACTACCGGAGAAAAAATCTTTTAGCGCAAACACACCAAACCATGTTTGTATGTATTTAGAATTTGATACCCGCGAAAGGGTCGATACGTCCAATCCTGTCAAATCGGCCACATCTTTCAGTATCATAGGATTTAGCTGGCTTTTGTCCCCACTTTGGAAGAAATTCTTTTGCAAGTGAAGAATGGCGGTCATCGTCAACATGAGGGTCGTATTGCGTTGCTGTATGGCATCAATAAAAAATTTTGCAGAATTATATTTGTACTTGACAAACGAAACAACGTCTTTTTTATCGCTATTCTTGTCTAACAAGTCCAAATAACTCTTGTTTATCCTTAGGGGTGGGATGTTTTCCGAGTTCAAGTGAAGTTGTAGTTCCCCATCAACCAAATCCAAGGTAAAATCAGGGATTATCTTGTAAACAGCATTTTCAAAACCGGAGTCTGCTTCTGTATTCCCCGGTCGTGGGTTCAATTTCAGTATCTCGGCTATCGTTTTCTTCATCTCATCATCAGACATTTGTAGTCGTTTGGCGATTTTGTCGTAGTGCTTTTTGGAAAAGTCGATAAAACAATTCCGAAGGATAAGTTCCGCTTTCTTTAAGTAGTAAGTAGTGGTACCCCTTGTTGCTGCTTGTTTGCTTGGAGTAGCCGCGAGCTTTCTGACAATCTGCAACAAGAGACATTCCTGCAAATTTCCGGCACCAATGCCTGCCGGATCACAAGCCTGAATCAGTTGAAGCAAACCTTCCACTTCTGCCTTTGTCATGTCAAGTCCTGCACCGAAAGAAATATCATCCACGATGTTCTCAATGTCTCGACGCAAATAGCCGTCTTCGTCTATATTGCCGATAATATATTCCACCACCTTCTGCTGAATATTATCCAAAGAATGGGCACCTAACTGATTGCGAATGCTTTCTCGGAAGGTCTGCTTTTGTGAAATAATGAAGTCTTTTGTTTCGTCCGGCAACCCATTATTGACCGAAAGCTTGTAATTGGGAATATCGTTGTCTATCTCCCCCTCGTCTATGTAATCCTCTAAAGTATAGTCATTTGGACTTTCCGGCTCAACGACACCACTCGGTTCAATCTCTGTCGCGTCAATTTCTATGTCGCCCTCTTCCGCAGTACCTTCCTTGTCTTCTTCTTTTTTGCGCTCATCATCGGAATCCGACATCCCATCTAAATCTACACCATCTACCTCACCCAAATCTGACTCCTCCAAATCGTCGTATTCTAATTCATTTTTCTCCTCTACCCCTTCCTCTAACAAAGGATTTTCTTCTAATTCCTCTTTTATTCGTTGTTCTAATTGGGATGTAGGAATTTCAAGCAGTTTAACAAACTGAATCTGTATGGGGTTGACTTTTAACCCTAATTTCTGCTGTAAATTCTGCCTAATCTGCATCTCTATCTAAAAATGTGCGCAAATGTGCATGATAAATGGGCGATAAACCCCACCCCCTACGATGTTCATACCATCTAAAAATTTGCATTTTGGGGGAAACGTGGGAATGGGATGACATCTCTGATATTTCCCATGCCGGTGACAAACAGTAGCAAACGCTCGAAACCCAAACCGAAACCACTATGCACAGCCGAGCCAAAACGGCGAGTGTCCAAATACCATTGCATTGATTCAAACGGTATGCCGAGTTCTTTCATTCTGGTTGTCAGCTTGTTATAGTCTTCTTCACGCTGTGAACCGCCGATGATTTCCCCTATTTGCGGGAAAAGAACATCCATGGCCGCCACCGTCTTGTTGTCCGCATTTTGCTTCATGTAGAACGACTTAATCTCTTTCGGATAGCCCGTCATGATAACCGGTTTCTTAAAATACTTCTCCACTAAATAGCGTTCATGCTCACTTTGAAGGTCAATGCCCCATGTATCCACCGCGTATTGGAACTTACCGTTTTTATTGGGTTTACTGTTCTTGAGAATGTCTATGGCATCCGTGTAAGTCACCCGCTCAAATTGATTTTGGAGCACAAAATTCAACTTTTCGAGCAATTCCATGGAACGTTCCTCTGCTTTTTTATCTTTTTCTTCCTCTTGTAAGCGGACACTCAAATATTGAAGGTCGTCCATGCAATGGTCTAAGGCATATTTCAATAAGTACTTTAAGAAATCCTCCGCCAAATCCATATTGTCATGAATATCGTAAAAGGCCATCTCAGGTTCTATCATCCAAAATTCGGATAGATGGCGCGTGGTGTTTGACTTCTCAGCACGGAAAGTAGGTCCGAAGGTGTAAATTTTCCCCAGAGACATGGCTCCTAATTCTCCTTCCAGCTGACCGCTTACGGTGAGGTTCGTCGCTTTGCCAAAGAAATCCTGCTTGAAATCCACGTTCCCGTCCTCTGTTAGAGGCGGATTTTTCGGGTCTAAGGTCGTCACACGGAACATTTCGCCCGCTCCTTCACAATCAGAGGCCGTGATGAGAGGCGTATGCAAGTAGAAAAAATCGTGGTCGTTGAAATAGGTATGAATGGCAAAAGCCATCGCATGCCTAATTCTGAAAATGGCACCGAACAAGCTGGTACGAAAGCGCAAATGAGCGTTGTCCCTCAAAAATTCAAGGCTATGCTTTTTAGGCTGTATCGGGTATTTATCGGGGTCGGCATCGCCAAGTACGATGATTGAATTGGCAGCAATCTCAACCGCCTGACCGCTTCCCTGACTGGGCACTAATGTCCCTTTAACATTCACCGCAGCACCCGTTGTCACTCGTTTTAGTACGTCCCCCGAAAATTTCTCCACATCAACTACCACCTGAATGTTGTTAATGGTAGAACCGTCATTTAA
>BNXR01000138.1 GCA_025999735.1 Bacteroidia bacterium
ACAAAAAAAATAGTATTTTTCGTTTTGACAGCCATGTTTGCAGTCATGTTTGCAACAACGCTTACCGCAGAAGGGAAAGGTGGATGGAAGCCTTTATTTGGGGCGGATTTTTCGGACGCCGAGTATGACAAAAGCGTATGGACAAGCTCCGATGGCGTTCTGACCGCCTCTAAAGACAAGGAAATCTGGTCAACAATAGAATATGAAAACTTCGTTTTGGAGTTGGAGTTCAAAAATGACCACGAAACAAATTCCGGTGTGATAATTTATTGTACAGACCGAAAAAACTGGGTTCCCAATGCCGTGGAAATTCAGATTGCAGACGATTACTGTGAAAAATGGAGTACTTCTTCTTTGGATTGGCAATGCGGCGCCATTTTCGGACATCTGGCAGCAAACAAACAAAAGGTCGTTCACAAACCGGGTGAGTGGAATGTGATGCAAATCACCTGCAAAGGTCAAAAAATCACGGTTAAGTTGAATGGTAAAAAAATCACTCAAATGGATATGAGTAAATGGACATCGGGCACGATTAATCCCGATGGTACAGAAATACCGGCTTGGCTACCGAGACCGTTTGCCGAATTAACAACCAAAGGCTTTATCGGCTTACAAGGTAAGCATGGCAACGCAACTATATGGTTCAGGAATATTAAAATAAAAAAGATTTAACCACTAAAATAATAGCTTATGAGACGAATAATAACGTATTTTTTGATACTGATGCCGGTGATACTATTGATATTTGTTGCTGGCTGTAGCGATAAACATTTTTCTGCACCACAACTTTATGCAGAGCTTGACCTTTCGGCGACCCCCAATACGCTGACTGCGAAGGAGAAAAATGCCGGCTGGCAGCTCTTATTCGATGGCAATAGTTTTTCCGGTTGGCATGGTTACAATATGCAGGGTATCCCCGATGTATGGGCGATTGAAGAGGGTACCCTTACGATGAGTGAAACCGGTGGTCACGAATCCCAAGACATCATCACTGACGGCATCTACCGGAATTTTGCGCTTACCGTAGAGTATAAACTATCCTACGCCTCCAATAGTGGAGTTGTATTTCAGGTGAAAGAAGACAGCAAATATAAGTTTCCCTACGAAACAGGACCGGAATTTCAACTGCTAGACCAAGAGCATTTCCCTTGGGCAACGCCGCTGGAAGACGTGCAAATTCACGGTGCTAACTATGCCATGTATCCTCCCAAAGCAACTCCCTACAATCCTACCAATGAGTGGAATCGCTTGCTTTTGCTCGTGGATGACAACCGTGTAACACAACTCATCAATGGGGTTGAAACTGTTTCCTACGTGAAATACTCCGACGACTGGGTACAACGGAGAAATTCAGGTAAATGGGCTGATTTTCCTGATTACGGGAAATTCGATGAAGGACATATATCCCTTCAAAATCATGGTACCAAATTGTGGTATCGGAATGTGAAAATCAAAAAACTGAACTAAAATAAAACCGTATTATTTTTTTCCCGCTTCTTCTTTTATTCCTGTTCCTGTTCCTGTTCCTGCTTCTTCTTTTATTCCTAATTTTTTCTTCACTAGGGACAATACATCTTCTGCTGCCTCAGCTTTGTAGATGATGCTCCCTGCTGTAACATCGAAAATGTACAGGAAACCGTGCTCTTTGCCTACATCTTGGATGGCTTTCGTTGCCTTGTCCATTATCGGGCGATACAAATCTTCTTGTGCTTTCTTAAATTCACTGGTTGCCATTTCTTCAAAACGCTGTATACGTTGCACCAAATCTTGCAAATCTTGTTCTTTGGTAGAACGGACACTCTCAGAATAGGTACTCACTTTCTGCGAGTAGTCAGACATCTTCGACTGATATTGCTCCCGCAAACTCGTCATTTCTTTTTCAATCTCCCCTTGTTTGGCCTCCAATTTCGTCTTCGCGTCACCCATTTCAGGCATAGCACTAATTAATTTGTCACTCTCAATATACCCTAATTTGCTCTGAGCCGAAGCCCCTAAAGATGCTACCGAAAATACAACGATAGCTACCCACATCAACACATTTTTGTTCATCTCTTTTCTATTTTTTTATTATACATTATTTAATTATACTCTATCCAATTTGTTTACTCATTCTTTTATTCACTTGCAGCCTTCTCCGGCGAATATCCCATCTTTTTCAGTACTAAGGCACTTCTATCTAATTTGGGGTCAAAATATACAATCGACTTTTCTACACTTACGTCCCAAATGCCACCGAAATTACCGTCTTTTGCAATGTCACGTATTATTTCATTAATTTCATCAAAAATCGGTCGCATCAACTCTTCCCGCCTCTTGTACAACTCCCCTTTTGGACCAAAATAATTTTGTTGCAATAACTGTGCCTTATTTTCTTTGTCGGCAATCTCTTTTTCTCTTTTGTCGCGCATCACAGGTGTCAGAAAAACTTTATCTGCAACATATTTTTCTTGTAACTCATTGATAGCTTTGTAAATAGAATCGAGCTCTGTTTGCAACTTCAATGAATAAGCATTTAATTCTTCTTTCGCTTTGCCATAGTCTGGTACATTTTTTAAAATAAATTCCATATCTACAAAAGCGTAGCGAGTTTGCCCACTGAGACCCAAAACGGACATCATGCAAAATACAAGCGACAAAAATAATGCAAAAATTGAATTTTTCAAACTAAATTTCAAATTCATATCCTATTCTTATTAAAAACTCACGTTTAAAATTCCTGTCCCAAAATAAAATGGAATCTCGAACCCGAGGCACCCGACCTTCCCGGCACATCATCAAAACCATATCCCCAGTCAAAGCCTAATAATCCAAGCATCGGCAGGAATATCCTCACACCCAAACCGGAAGAACGATACAAATCGAAGGGGTCAAAATCGCGCATTTCTCCCCATGAATTACCGGCTTCAAAAAAGGCTAAAGCGTAAATCGTTGCTGACTGAGACAAGGTAATCGGATAACGTAATTCCATCGTCCACTTTGAGTACATGCTGGCATCCGCAGCGTTGGTAGTCAAGAAATTAGAACCTGCATTCGTCAGCGAACCATTCTCGTATCCCCTCAATCCGATGTATTCTCTACCGTATAAACTGTAACCTGACATTCCGTCACCTCCCATTTCAAAGCCTTCAAAAGGTGAACGCTTATTCTTGTTATAATAACCTAAATATCCGTACTGTATACCACTGTATAATACAAACTTACGACTCGGATCCAAAGGCATATACATCTTGGCGATAAATTTCCATTTGTGATACTCTATCCAATTGTATTTCACTTGGTCCCGCAAAGTCGTGCTAGTATAGTCATTGCCATCGAGCCACGAATAGGGTGGTGTGAGTGCTAAACTCAAGGTCACATCACTTCCCTCTCTGGTATATAAAGGATTATCTATCGAACTGCGGCGAAAAGAGGTCGTGAATGAAATGTTGTGAGAACGCCCGTTGCTGATGATGTAGTACGGCCAATTTTTTAGATAATACTGCTGATAGGAAACCTCATTATACATCGAGAAAAAATCATCCGGCCATTTCAGTCGCCGCCCTAATCCGACACTCAAACCAAATGTACTCATCAACTGACTCGTGTTATACATGCTACTCGCATTATTACCCATATAGTAAGAACTGTAATAATTAGACGAATAACCGGTCTGACGGGAATAATACGTCGATACGCTCAACGAATTGGCCTTCCTGCCCCCTAACCAAGGCTCCCTAAAGGAAATACTATACGAGGAGTAATACTTGCCATTCGTTTTTGCTTGCAGGGATAAAGACTGTCCATCTCCCTGTGGTAGAGGTCTATATGATTCTAAATTGAAAATGTTACGCACAGAAAAATTGGAGAATACCAACCCAACAGAGCCGATAATCATTCCGGCACCCCAACCACCGGACAACTCTACCTTGTCATTGGCTTTTTCCTTCAGGTCGAAAACGACATCCGCAGTTCCTGTTTCAAAATTCGGCTTTATGTCCGGTTTAATTTCCTCTGGCTCAAAATGACCTAAATTTGCCAACTCCCGAACACTTCGTATCACATCCTCATAACTAAATAATTCACCCGGATAAACATGCAATTCACGTCTGGCCACATGCTCGTGCGTACGGTCATTG